>MHOK01000013.1 GCA_001820055.1 Candidatus Spechtbacteria bacterium RIFCSPLOWO2_12_FULL_38_22
CGAGTTTCTGTAGTCGCCTATTGCCTCTTGTGCTCCAGAGGGATTTGAAGAACTTGCTCCAAACCACGAAACAGGAGCATTGAGCATCAGCACGTATTTTACTGCGACACCCCTTCGGTTTCCTGTATCCACAAACGCTTGGGTTATTGAGGTGTATTCGTACTTTTTATCTACCCTATTCCTGATTTCTTCTAGTCGTTCTTGGTTAGTAGTGCCTCTTATGGATGCCTCTTGTGGTGAGTAGAATTTAGTTGCTACAAATATGATTGCTACTATAGCCAGCAGCGCCGCAGTGTTTTTTACCATTCTGCTCATTGCGACACCTCCTTTTCTGTTGCAGCAGTGCTTCGCGTATAGAAAGGATTTTTAAGCTCAATGACATCATCGGGCATCATTATCCTAAATTCTTCGGGCATATTTTCAAAAACTACCAACGTCTCATCTAGTTCTTCCCATAGAGCATCTAGCTCTTCTCCGCTGAACTCGTCAATCTCTAGGAGTCTTTCTACAGTTTTTTGCGCAAGATCCTGATTAGCCTTAATTAGGCGATAGCTATCAACAAATGCCTGTCCAAGTAATATCGCTACTTTTTCTCGGCTTTTACCCATCAATACCTTATCTTCAAGCGAGGCAACAGACATCATGCCAAGCATACCATCACCTGATGGTATAGAAATAACACCTTCTCCAATGCTGGCATATTGTTTTTCATCCTTTTTGCTACAAGCATATGGATTCATAGCAAATTTGCCGACCATAACACATGCAATACGGGTGGCGTTTTCCAAATCGGAAGAAACACCAGGTTGGTTTTCTCCGAAATAAACTCGTTCTGCAACAGTAGAGCCGATACTCACACGCAACATACCTTCATAGAACGATTGGGGTCTGGGGTCGCGTTCTTCTAGTGGTGTGTGCGCTACCATACCGAGAGCTTCCCTGCGGGGCATAATAGTAAGCACTGTTGGTTTCATGTGTTTGCCAAGAAAAGCTTTGAGCTGAATGAAGTGTCCCATAAATTCGTGATATGCAGTTCTTACTCTGTGTTCTTCGGAAGTTTTGCCCGGATCGGCGCTTCCGTAGCTTACAGAGCTTTTGGATTCTTTGAGAGAATACCAATCGGCGCGAAGGTCGCTCCATCCCTCTTTCCCAACAGACTGTTTCCAGCGTTTCCAATACTTTTGATCATGTTCACGGAGGCTTTCAAGCCCCTGTTCTTCAATAGCAGCTTGGATTCGTAGTAGGTTATTTACATGTTCAATCCTAAATTCATGTGCGCCCTCGATATACAACTGCATATCGGCAGGCGATGTGCTGGCGGTCATTGCGGCAAAGTCGTCTGCACGCTCAAGAATATTTGGGTTCATAAGGCCTTTTGCTATTTCTTTTTCCATATAGAAGAGGGCAATATCTTTGCGTGACTCAAGGTCTGGTAATTCAAATGAAACCTCTACGCCAAGACGTCCAGCGCGACGAATCGCAGGATCCATCATGTGCGGACGATTCGTAGCGGCAATAAATACAATGTTGTCATTTATGGGCTTTGCAGGTTTCATCCTCAGTATCTTATGACCCATAACCACAGGAGCTATAAGATCCATAAGTTGGTTAAACTTACGTATTTTAATGCGTCGTGTAGCTGGTGGTGGGGTAACCCCGTCAATCCAAGTCATTAAGGGGAAGATTGCTCCACCACCCATTCCGCCGCCCCCCATGGGCAAGAATATACCATGCCTAGTGTCTGTTTCTTTCGAATACTTTTTGTCCCAAGTTCGCTCACGCGCTTCAGCTACGTCATAGATAATGCCGCATGTTGAAGTTTTTCCTTCGCAATCGTAATCAAATATGTCCCACACTGAGATGTTGCGAGAGCCCGGCTGCATTCCTTCTCGGACTTGGAACACATTTTCCGCCTCGTCAATAAATACGAAGGCACCGCCATATTCTCTCGCGAGAGTTTGCGTTCTTTTTCTAATGTAGCCAACGATAAGCGGGGCAAACCCCATAATACCACTTGTGAAAGCATGTCCATCTGCAAGGACGAACGGAAGTCCTGTTTCCGTGGCAAGCGCTTTTGCAAGTAGAGTTTTACCCACACCCGGCTTACCCACAAAGACCATGCTTTGAGGTTTTTGTAGTGTGTTTCCCGCTGCGAACGCTTTTAATCTATTGATTTGTGTCGTTACTTTTGCAATGGCCGCTTTTTGTCCTCTGACTTCGCTTATGCGTACTGCAAGATCTGCTTCTCCAGGCTTAATAAACTGGAATTGTCTAATGGTTGGATATAAAATAGATCCGAACATGAAAAACATCATGAGGAAATAGAAAAGAGGCAAGAATAGAAGTTGGGGTAGGTACTGAACAATTTGAGGTCCGAAGCTCTGTATTCCGAGTCTGACACCCATAGCGGCTCCCAATAAGATATATACAAATAATCTGTGGAACACAAATACATTAACCACCCACAAACCAATTAGTACTGGCAGTGATAGGTATAAAGTTTCTCTTGGCGAAAGTCCAAACATTAAATTCATCATGATGCTAAACAAAGAAGTAACCACAGCCACTTTGAACAGAGTATTTATAAAATTGCGCCGTGTTTTCATAGCTCCGCGTTTTAACAAGTCGATCCACTGTTGGCGGTGAAATTCATCTTCTTCCTGTTTTTTAAAAGGTTTGTTGTCGCTAGGATTATTTGGGTTGACTTCGTCATATTCATCATGCAACTCATTACCAAAGTGTCTGGTAATATAACCAGGCAAAGGAATCAAGGCGGCGCTCATCGTGATGCCTGTAAGCAACACAAACGACAGCCCTTGGTATAGAGGTAGGTCAGAGTAAGAAGTTATATAGACCATAGAACCTAAAACAAAAACACCAAAAGTAATTAAGAATTTTGGTATAACTTCGGGCCCCAAGAACCACATAGAATGTCTCGCAGTACCGATAGCGTTTTTCATTTTCGCCTCCCGTTTAGTTGTCAGCGAACTACCTCAAAAGTAGCATGTTAGAGGAATTATGTCAATGCCTTTTTTTATTTTACGCCCCAGTCGATAGTCACATAACGTTTCAATAGCTTGTGTTTAAGATTTTTTGTGATATATTGAAGTTAGAAAACCAAAGGGGCGACAAAATATGCAAAAAGATACTCAATATGATTTTTCAAGTTTTGTAACTGTATCTCGAGAACAGAAGAGTTTTGGTGAGATGTTACAAGATATCAGAAGCTATGTTGACGAGGCTCCCGCTTATAATTATAGGGTTATCGTCGGCACAGATTCAGAGGGTTACGGTGAAGTTGTTTACGCAACCGCTGTTGTTGTACATAGAGTAGGCAACGGCGCTCGTGCCTATATTTGCAAAAATAGAATTTATACACCTCATCGTGTCTTGAGAGATAAAATCTACAACGAATCTATGCTGTCTTTGGCTTTGGCGCAAAAGCTTGTTCCATTTTTGGCAGATATGCTTGGAAAGGAATTTGTGCAAAGTAACTTTGCTATTCATTCAGACATAGGAAATAGCGGAGATACGCGCGAGATGATAAAAGAAGTTATTGGGATGGTAACGGGGTATGGTTTTCAAGTTGAAATTAAACCCGAGAGTTATGCGGCAAGTTCTGTTGCAGATAGATTTGTCGTACCGCCGAAAAAAACTATATCGCTTGCGGTATAGTTTTTTAAAATCGCAAAACATAAACTGTAAATTAAAATCCCGCAAAGCAGGATTTTTTTAATTGTTGTCTTTATTAGTCTTACAAAAGCAGGACATGATCCTACTTTTGCTTTAGACTCTATAAAAAATAAAAAATAAAACAGCGACTAGAGCAGTCGCTGTTGTTCTGGTTCGCCATGTTTATCAGGGGGACTGGATGGAACTTCGTATGCGTCTAGATATTTGGGGGCCCAGAAAGGCAATTTATCGCGCTGGCATACATTTCGGATAGCTTGCGCTCTCGAGTACGCATCCGTGAAACTGTTTACCCTCCTTTCCAGGCCAGGTAGCCAACCTTTTACCAAGTATGTTTTGCGTTGGGACAAGTGGTACTCCTTTTAGACTACGCACATTATACCACTATATCAAAGCGTTGTAAATACTTTGTTTTTTAACTTTTACTTTATAATAAGAATAAGTTAATAATACTTGTTTCTAACAATTAAAGTTATGGATAAAACTAAAAAATTTATTTTGGGGATAGACGCTGGGTCTACAAAAACAAAGGTTCGCATCACGGATGATACTGGGCATGTTTTAGGTGAGGGTTTAAGTGGGTCTGGCAACGTATCTGCTTTGGATATTTCTACATTTAAAACCAATATCTTGCGGGCGGTAAATGAGGCCCAAAAAAACACTAATCAAAAAATATATAAATTTAACGCTTTTTGTTTTGGCGGAGCCGGAATCGACACGCCACAAGCAAAACAAAAAGCCGAGAGTATTTTAAAAGAGATTTTAGTGGCAGATAAAATGTTTGTGGGAAATGACACGCAACTTGTGTTGCCGGCATGTTCTACCAAAAACTACGGCATTGTTGTAATCGCGGGAACAGGAAGTAATTTCTATGGAAAAAATAAAAATGGAAAAGAGGCTTATGTGGGGGGGCTTGGCGGCTTGCTTGCGGACGAAGGAAGCGGGTATTGGATTGGGAGAGTTGCTCTGCGTTCTGTTGTAAGAGCTGACGACGGGCGTGGGGAAAAAACACTGCTCACGGATTTAGTTTTTAAAAAGTTATCAATAAAAAGCGTGAGGGAATTAGTGGATGTGGTTTATGAAAAAGGATTTGAACAAAAATCTGGTGTCGCGGCACTCTCCCAAGTTGTGGATGAGGCATATATAAAAAAAGACAAAGTGGCAGAGCAGATTTTAATAAAAGCGACCCAAGATATTGCATCAAGTGTAAATGTTCTAGTTAGTAAATTACAGATGACCAGCGATGAATTTGAAGTTCATGGAATCGGAGGAGTGTTTCGTTCTAGTTTTCCCTTTGAAAAGAAAATAAACGAGAAGCTGGAAGCAAAAAAAGCTAAATTTATACTTTGCAAAAAAGAGCCGGTGGAAGGAGCAATCAAATTGGCGCTTCGGCTTCTAACACCTAGTACTTAACACCTACCGCGTCCGTCCGAAGTCCGCTGACTAGCGGACGAAGGAGGAACATCTGTATGTATTTTTCTTCTAAAAAATTATTACAACTGGGTTTAGCATTCGTATTTATATATGCTGGAGTTTCTATGTTAGTACACCCTCAAGACTGGATTGGCTTTGTGCCGCCTTGGCTTGAATTTGGTTTCATAACACGCGAATTGTTTTTATATGCAAATGGGCTTTTAGAAATTTTGTTAGCTTCGGCATTTTTACTAGGACGTTGGCAAAAACAAATTGGGTGGTTTGCCTTTTTACATCTTTTATTAATAGTATTTGTAAATGGCGAGTCAGGGTTTTTAATTACCTTTCGTGATGTCGGTCTGTCTTTTTCAGCTTTAGCCTACGCGTACATTAAAACGTAAGATGATAAAGTCACATTTATACCATGCTTCTATAAATGCATCCGATCCAGATTTTTATAAAGATCTGCTTACTTATCTGGGATTTAAAACGATTGTTGAATACCCCCGTGGATTTGGGATGGGAGATGGTACCGTCAGCTTATGGGTATTCAAAATGAAAGATAAATATAAGGATGTAAAATTTCATCGCAAAGCCACCGGTCTCAATCACTTAGCTTTTAGAGTGAGCAGCAAAAAAGAAGTGGACCAGTTTCACAAAGAGTATTTGCTCGCCAATAGAATTCCAATTTTGTACACAGGACCAAAAGAGTATCCCCAATATGAACACGGCTATTACGCGGTTTATTTTGAGGACCCAGACAGAATCAAGCTGGAAGTAGTTTATAAACCTTGACAAGTTCTAGTTTCCTCCTGTTCGAGACTCGTTCACCTCAACCCTATTAAGCGCAAACAACTTTGTTCAGGGCTATATTGGGCAAGATTGAATCGGCGGATTCTAAAAGTAAACAGTTTGTTGTCCGAAACTACTTGACAGATAAATAACCATTGTATATACTACAGTTATATGGCTAAAACAATTGTTAATGTAAAGGTGGATAGTGAAACTAAGGAAAAGGCCCAGTCTCTTGCTAAGGAGTTGGGCTTACCTTTGAGCACAATCGTAAACGCAAATTTGAAAGAGTTTATTCGAAGTGGCGAAGTTATTTTTTCTATTGAGCCAAAAATTAAGCCGAGTGTTTGGAAAGAGCTTCGCATAGCCACCTCTGATCTCGGGGCGAATAAAAATATTTCTCGAACTTTCGGCTCTGCAAAGGAAGCCCTAAGCTATTTGAGTTCATAATAGATGAGGATAATTTTTCATCGGGGGTTTAAGAAGAAATATAGTAAATTGACACGAAGAGACCAGAAGAAGTTTCAGCAAAGACTCTTACTGTTTGAGAAAGATTCCGATAATCCACTTTTGAACAACCACCAACTCAAAGGACAGCAAGAAGGTTATTTTAGTATCAATGTGACAGGCGATTTAAGAGCTTTGTATAGGCCAGTAAAGAAAGATACTATATTTTTTATAACAATAGACACCCACAGCAATCTTTATTCATAGGGTAACTAATTAAAATCGCCTCAACTAAAATTGAGGCGATTAAGAAACGGCTCATGTTTCCGCCAGCTGGCGGATTGAGGCGATTTTTAGTTCCGCGAATAGTAAATTCCGCGTCCTGAACCCTTCTTTTTTAAGGCACCCACCTCTACTAAGTAAATTAAATCGCGTGTTGCCGTAGCGTCACTGACTTTTGTAACGCGTTGCCATGCGTCGTTTGTTAATTTTTCGTCCGGATGAGAACGGAAATAAGCAAACGCCTTGTTTATTCTTTTTGAGTGGGGTTTTTGCAGTTGTTTTTTCCGTATATTTTTGGCTCGCACATATAATTCAAAAAGCACGGCTGTGATAAATACCGCTGATGCAATCCATATGGTTTCCGCCGAAATACTAGACATTAATATTATTATAACATTATTGCATAATAAAAAGAGCTTAGTTATAAGCTCTTTTGTTGTTTTTGTTCTAACTCCTCGTGCGCTTCTATAAGGAGCAACATCGCTTTTTGCGCTGTCAGGAGTTCTCTTTCATTTGGTTCTTTGGTGGTTATGTATTTTTGCAGTAAGTACGAAGCTTGTCTGAAAACAGGGACTTTGTGCATGGGTATAAATCTATCAAGTTCTAAGATTGTAACGATACCCAGTGTTATAAACCAGTTACCCAAGTTTAAAAAATTAAAAACAACCACTACCATAAGCCACGGCAAGAGAAATCTGCCTCCGCAGCGCTTGTTTATAGGCGAATATTTTTTTATCCCCTCTGTGGATGTGTCGCCTTCAGTTAAGTAGGCCTCTATTGTCATGTGCTCTGCTCCGTGCCATTTTGCAATTCGTTTGCTGATAAACCAAAATCCTAGCGTAAAAAATGAAACTGTAGATATTAATCGTACTAACGATACAGTAGAGCTTTCCATAGATCCAAATAGAGCAAACCACATCAACCCGTAAACCAATATCGGATTTCGCAATGTTCTTGGGAGCCATACTGTATTAATCAGTTTTTTTTGGAAATCACTTAGCGGTTTTACCGTTGTTTCTATTTTCTGCGTATCACTGTTGTATTTTGCTAAAGACCTAAACTTGTTAGAGACCACGGTGATTTTTTTAGGAAAAGAAAATCCGCCAAATATTTTTACATTTCCTTTGGGCACGGTACTTCCTTTTGTCAAGAACTAAGTCTAACTTAGCATATTGCAAGCTCGTTGTCACTAAGTTTGTGGTATAAATATGATATGGCCAAGGTAAAGTTTTTTGGTGGCGCTATGAGCGTTACTGGGGCGAATTATTTAATAGAAACAGAAAAATCGCGTATTGTGGTGGAGGCAGGCATGCTTCAGGGATGTTCTGATTGTAGTTACGCAAATTTTGAAGATTTTCATTACGACCCTGCAACCGTGGACGCAGTTTTTATTACACATGCGCACATGGATCACATAGGCCGTCTGCCAAAGCTTATTAAAGAAGGGTTTAACGGCCCTGTTTATACAAGTGAACCCACAGCGGCTTTGGCTCCAATAATGTTGGAGGACGCCCATAGCATAGACGAAGAAGAGGCAGAACAACATAATAGAGAGCCCATGTATTCACAAACAGACCTTTTGGAAAGTATTGGGTATTTGCATCCTAAAAAATATAATCAGAGATTTAGTGTAACTCAAGACATAGACGCTCGTCTTCAAGATGCAGGGCATATTTTAGGTTCAACAATTTTTGAATTTTGGATACGCGAAGAAAAAAAAGAGACAAAGTTGGTATTTTCTGGCGATTTGGGCAATACACCGATGCCACTTATGAAACCGCCAGCAAAGATAGATAGCGCCGACTATGTTTTTGTAGAAAGCGTTTACGGAGATAGAATTCATGAAGATATTGATGTGCGCCGCCAGAAATTAGAGGAGGCGATAGAGTCTACAATAAAAAACAACGGAACGTTAATGATTCCTTCGTTTGCGCTTGAGCGCACACAGGAGATTTTATTTGAATTAAACTATTTGGTAGAAAATAAACGCGTTCCCTCAGTACCAATTTTTTTAGATAGCCCGCTTGCTATCAAAGCGACAGAGATTTACAAGAAATTTAGCCACTACTTTAATAAAACGGCCCATGAACAGGTTTTGTCCGGAGATAAATTATTTCAATTTCCACGCTTAGAATTTACAGAAACAGTTCAGGAGTCAAGGCGAATTAACAACACCCCTTCGCCAAAGGTGATTATCGCGGGAAGCGGAATGAGTACGGCTGGTCGTATTTTGCATCATGAAAAACGTTATTTGCCAGATCCCAAAAACATGCTTTTGATAATTGGTTATCAGGCACAGGGAACGTTGGGGAGAAGAGTTTTAGATGGTGCGTCCGAGGTAAAAATTCATGGCGAAATTGTACCTGTGCGCGCTCAAATTAAAGCAATTGGAGGGTATTCTGCACACGCGGATCAGCCGGCGCTCGTTGAGTGGGTGGGTAACATAAAGGGGGTTAAAAAAGTATTTTGTGTTCAGGGTGAAAAAAAATCCGCAGAGGCGCTTGCTACCCGCATAAAGAGTGTTTTGAATATAGAAGCTGTGGCTCCACGGATAATGAGCGAGTTTGAGTTTTAAATTAAAAATGCTACCATAAATTTAAAGATTAATAGCTATGATAAACCAAATACCTGTAGAATTAATTCCCTATGTCCAAATTATGATTGCCTTTCTTTTTGGGAGTATTTTAGGTTTTCAGCGAGAATATACAGGGAAAGACGCAGGGCTTCGTACTTACATTTTGGTTGCCGTCGGATCTACGCTTTTTACTATAATTTCAAAGACTGGATTTAATGAATTTTTAACTAGTGACCTTTCTCGCTTTGATCCTTCTCGTATTGCTTCCAACATTGTTGTTGGAATAGGGTTTTTGGGGGCAGGAGTTATTATTTTTAAGGGTAGGAGAGTTCGGGGACTAACAACTGCCGCAGGTCTTTGGGTGGCCGCCGCGGTAGGCATGTCTGTTGGCGCCGGACGCATAGGAATTGCCGCATTCACGACGTTTATTGTATTTGTAATTTTTGAAGTAATGGGCAAATTAAATACTGAAAGTTGGATTTTTAGAATGAGAAGAGGAGAGCGGGGACGTATAAAAGATGAAGACAAAGATGAATTTGAAATTTAAAGAATCAGATTTTCTTAAGGCGAGTTCAACTCTTGTGGGTACAATAATTGGAGCTGGCATATTTGGAGTTCCGTTTGTCATGGCGCAAGCGGGATTTTTTGTTGGACTGGGATATTTTGTAATTTTAGGGGCGATAATGTTGATTTTGCATTTGATGTACGCGGAAGTAGTAGAACACACCAAAGGACAGCACCGTCTTATTGGGTATAGCGAGATTTATTTTGGAGCGAAAGTAAAAAAGTTAGTCAGCGCCTCGTTTGTCGTTTCTGCATACGGCAGTTTAATAGTTTATATACTTTTAGCTAATAATTTTTTTAATACACTCTTTGGTAGTATATTTCATCACAATTTTTTGTGGGGTTTTTTATTTTGGGCCGTATTGGGGTACGGCATTATTAGAGGGCTACGAGTTGCAACAAAAATAGAGTTTTTTATGTTCGGATTTTTAGTTCTTACGATGGCTGTGATTATTTTTAAGGGTTTGGCCCTAGTAAACATTCAGAACTTGCTTACGTTCAATGCTTCAAATGTGATAGCCCCGTTTGGTGTTATTTTGTTTTCCTTAGGCGGATTTGCGGCAATTCCTGAAATTCGAGCCTCCATAAGGGGAGACGGCGAGGTCTTTAGGAGAGCGGTTATATGGGGGGTTATTTTTTCTATAGCTGTTACATTTTTATTTTCCACCGTGGTTTTGGGAGTTAGTGGATATTTAACAACTCCAGATGCTATAAGCGGCCTTCTTCCGTATCTGGGGCGACAGATAATATATATAGGGGCCATATTTGGTATACTTGCGGTAGCGACTTCTTATATAATTATAGGAATTAATTTGAAAGAGTCCTTTATGTATGATTGGAAGATAAAAAATTGGATAAGTGGTCTTTTGGTTATGACAGTTCCAGTGCTTACCATTTTAGCAGGAGTAAAAAATTTTATTTTTGCCCTAGGGTTTACTGGCGCGGTTTTAGGAGCTATAGACGGAAGCGTAATTGTTTTTTTATTTTTAAGAGCTCGCAAAAGCGGGGTGCGTATGGCGCATTTACCAATACACTTCCCTCGTAGCATTGCTTTTTTTATAATTTTGACTTTGATTGCAGGTGGAATTTATGTGATTATAGATTTGATATCAAGCGCTAGTACCTAGTTTATAAATATCTATCTGTAAAATATAGAAAAGTAAAACCTAAAAAGGAAGTTAAAATGAATTCGTTTGAAAAATTTTTATTTTATTTATTAGTTTTTAGTATCCCTTTTCAGACAAGGGTTTTTTTGTATAGTCCGTCAGCTGGATTTAGCGGATTTAACGAATGGCAAAGTATCTTTGTATACGGCACAGACTTTTTGGTGGGAATTCTGTTTTTATACTGGTTGCCTCGTTTTTTAAAAAATATAAACTGGGCTTTTAATCTTTCATTTGTACTTCTATTCATTATTTTAATTTTTGCAGGGTTGTCCGTATATTTTGCCTCCTACCTAAACATAGGCATATATCGGTTCGTAAAGTTATTGGAGTTTATCTGGTTATTTTTCTATACTATCAGAGCGTTTCAGCCTTACGATTTTGGCAAAGCAAAGGCAAAATTTTCTGACGTTGCTGTAATTTTGGGGTTAAGCGGTATGATTCAGGGCATTATTGCAATTTGGCAATTTTTAACCCAGCGCTCCATTGGGCTGATATTTTTGGGGGAGAGTCCTTTAGGCCCCCATATTGAAGATGTGGCTGAAATTGTAGCTAACGGCGCGCGTTTCATAAGAGCATATGGAACGTTTCCATCCCCGAATGTTTTAGCCGCTTTTTTGTCTATTTGTATTTTATCTGTTTTAACTTGGTATATTAACAGGCCATACAGACTGCATAAGCACTTCTTTTTTGCTTCCGCCAGCTTGGTAGTGATGGGGCTTGCTTTATTTCTTACCTTTTCGCGGGCGGTCATTGCTATGTTTGTGCTTGTGGCATTTTTTTATTTTTTGATTATATTTTTTTCTGGACGGTTTGAAAAAAGATTTAAAATTGCAGCACGGCATATCTTTTTAGTTTTAATTTTGGCGGGAGCGGTATTTAGCGTAATTTACGCACCAGAGCTTCACTCACGTTTTGTCACGAATGTTTTTGATGTTCGCGACGCTTCTATTGTGGAGCGTGAATTTTGGATAAAATTAAGCTGGAATGTTTTGGAGGAACGTCCTTTGGGTGTTGGTATGGGTAATGTTACATTATTTTTTCGCGACATGTATCCGGGACTTAAGAATTCTTTATATCAGCCAGTTCATAATGTTTTTTTACTTATGGCGATTGAGGCGGGTGCTATTGCGGCTCTTTCGTTTTTAGTTTTGATAATGATTTTACTATTTCAATCTATTAAAACTTTAGTCGGAAAAAAAGATTTGAGGCCCCTTTGTATTTTACCGCCGCTACTTTTAATATTTTTTGTTGGGACAGGCATATTTGACCATTATTATCTGACTCTGCAACAAGGAAGCTTAATGTTTTGGATGGGACTGGGAATTATTTATCACATAAATCGGGTAGAAACCAACAAACAACAATGAAGTTAGTAATTGATCTTCATGTTCACTCAAAATATTCTCGCGCTACTTCAAAAAGTTTAGATCTTGAAGCGCTTGATAAGAGCGCGCAAATGAAAGGCGTGAAAGTTTTAGGCACCGGAGATTTTACGCATCCTCTTTGGTTTGCCCAGCTAGAGAAGAATTTACAAGAGGCAGAACCCGGACTTTATAAGCGAAAGGAATCAAAAACAGATACAAGATTTATTTTGACATGCGAAATATCAAGTGTTTATTCTAAGGGCGGAAAGGTTAGAAGAACTCATACATTGTTGTTTGCGCCCTCGCTTGAAACGGTGAGAAAAATAAATAGGACCCTTAACAAGGTGGGAAATTTAAAAAGTGACGGTAGGCCTATTTTGGGGCTTGATGTTAAAGAACTTACTAAAATTGCCCTTGATGCGTCGCCGGATTGCATGATTGTGCCCGCACACGCTTGGACTCCGTGGTTTAGCGTTTTTGGATCCAAAAGCGGTTTTGACTCATTGGAAGAATGTTTTGAAGAACTTACTCCCCATATTTATGCAATAGAAACCGGTTTAAGCAGTGATCCGCCAATGAACTGGAGGGTAAGCGCGCTTGATAACATAACCCTTCTTTCTAACTCTGATTGTCATTCAGCGCCTAAAATCTTACGGGAGGCAAACGTTATGGACTGCAATTTGAGTTACTATGACATTATGAATGTTATAAAAACAAAAGATAAAGAAAAATTTTTATATACTATTGAGTTTTTTCCACAAGAAGGAAAATATCACTACGATGGCCACAGAATATGTAAATATTGTGTGCGTCCTGATACCCGTGAAAGTGATAAATGCCCAAAATGTGGGCGCCCACTCACGATAGGAGTTTTAAGCCGTGTTCAGGATCTTGCAGATAGACCACAAGGGTTCCGCCCCAAAAATGCTATAGATTATAAAAATTTAATTCCACTTAATGAAATTATCGCAGAGGCTTTTGGCAGGGGTCCAGCAACCAAAACTGTACAAAAAGAGTATAATAAACTAATTGAATCGTTTGGTACGGAACTTGAGGTTTTGTTGAATGTTTCAGAATTTGAAATAAAAAAAATTACCGATGACATTGTTGCCCAAGCAATAATTAGAATGCGAAAAGGGGAAGTTAACATAAGCCCGGGTTATGATGGAGAGTATGGGCACATCAGTATTTTTAAGAAAGGAGAAAGAGAAAAGATAAACAACAGACAGGCTAAAATATTATAGATTTATGAAAATAATGAAAAAAACACTTCCAGGGTTTATTTTTTTGGGCATAGGTGTTTTTTTAATTTTAGGGTTATTTTTTAAGATAAGTCCGTTTCAAATTTGGCAATCTATTTTAAGATTTGATTTACGTGAGTTTGTTGTGCTTCTCACATTAACGTTTGTCGCCATACTTATTGCTGTGTGGAGGGGAAAACTAATTTTGAAATCACAAGGAGAAGATATTAAGTTTTGGAATTTATTTTTTGTGGGAACTGCCGGTGTTGCCTTTAGTTATCTTACCCCTCTGGTTTACGTTGGAGGGGAAGGAGTGAAGGGCTATCTACTGAATAAACAGTTTAATATCACATGGCCCAAAGTCGCAGTTTATTTAACAATAGATAAGTTATTTGAAATGACGGCGTCTTTTTTGGTTATTTCTGCGGCAGTGATTGCATTTGTGCATAGACTGGGATTTCCTGGTTTGACGAAGGTAATGCTTACAGTGGTTGGGTTGACTGGCGTCATCTTTGTTTTATTCGCGATATTTTATTTAGTTTTGTTTCAAAAGAAAAGAGTTTTTACTAAAATTTTACAAACCATAAGGCTAGACAAGACAAAGGTGGGGCGTGGGTTAATCAAGGCGGAGGGGGATATTTTAGAATTTTTTGATGCCAATAGTTCTTATATGTGGAAGGCGTGGTTTTTGAGTTTACTGCGCCAAATTTTTCAGGTTTCTAGACATATTTTAATTCTATTTTATTTAGGAAAGGGTTTGCATTTTAGTGCATCTTTAATGTCTTTGGGGGGGTTGTATTTGGGATATTCACTTCCTATTCCCGGGGCGCTGGGTGTACAGGAAGCTTTTCAAAGCATACTTTTTGCGATTTTTGGGTGGGGGGCGGAGCAAGGACTTGCGGTTAGTTTTATTCTGCGAGGAATAGATATGTTTACCGTAACAGTTGGTGTTATGGTATTGTTTAGGTATGGTATAAAGTTTATGGCCCGCACAACACTAGAGTTAATTGAAAAAGCTAAGTGGGGTACTCGCAGTAACTAGTAACAAGTAACGGGTAACGAGTAAACAGTTTCACTGTACGAGATTCAAAAATTACTCATTACGCGTTACTAATTACTAATTTTGCGAAGCAAAATTTATGTATGATTTAGTAATAATCGGAGGCGGTCCCGCAGGGACCGCTGCAGGAGTATATGCTGCGCGTAAAAAAGTGCGAAGTGTTTTGATTACAGAGGAGTGGGGTGGTCAGTCTGCGGTGTCATCAGATGTGCAAAACTGGATAGGCACTGTTTCCTTGATGGGTAATGAGATAGCCAAGAATTTAAAAGAGCATGTTGAGGCCTATAAAAAAGACATTTTGGATATTGTAGAATCCGAAATAGTTATTAAGGTTTTAAAAAAGGGAGATATATTTGAAGTTGAAACAGGGGGCGGTAAAAAATTTGAAACACGATCAGTGCTTGTTGCGTCAGGAAGCCACAGAAAGAAACTTTTGGTAGAAGGCGCGCAAAGATTAGATAATAAAGGTGTTATGTATTGCGCAAGTTGCGACGCCCCGCTTTTTAACGGCCAAAGGGTTGTGGTTGTTGGTGGAGGAAACGCCGGATTTGAAGCAGCAGAACAATTGCTTGGTTATGCAAGCAAGGTAACACTTTTTCAACGTAGCGCGAAATTTAAAGCCGATGCCGTGACAGTGGATAGGGTATTAAAAAACCCCAAAATGGAAGCTTGGGTCGATACAGAAATTAATGAAATAAAGGGAGATAAGTTTGTAGAAAGTATAATTTATACTCGCGAAGGTAAGGAATATGAAATGGAGGTTGGAGGAATCTTCGTGGAAATTGGCTCGTTGCCAAACAGCGATATGGTAAAGGAATTAGTGGAATTGAATAATTTTAATGAAATTAAAGTGGATTTTAAAAATCAGCGTACAAGCTTGGACGGCATCTGGGCCGCAGGAGATGTGACAGATGTTAGGTTTAAACAGAATAATATTTCTATGGGCGACGGAGTTAAAGCGCTAGAGGATATCTATATGTGGTTACAGGAGAAAAAAGTTTAAAATACTTTTGTATATAAATTTTTCACGCTACCACTTCGTTCCCGCTTGCCTGTCTACCTGCACGTTGTGCGTAGGCAGGCGGTAGGCAGGCTTACGACGAAAAATTTATATACAGAAATATTTTAAATAAACGACTTTAGATCCAGAGTTGGTATTAGAAAAGCAAGCCCCTGCGAGCTTGCTTCTTTGTTTTCACTTTAGTAGACGTAAATTTCTGACCGGACCTAAAAATGTATTTTCTAGTTTTCTGTACAAGGGCATACGCATAAACATAAATCCAAAATATCCTACGAATACCCACAGACTTCCTAGTTGAGGTAAAACAGCCAAGAATAAAGAGCCCCATACTTTCCATCCATCAAGAAACATAAAAGGCAAAAGGTTAAAGATAAACAGCAGTCCGTTTACGTAAATACAAGCCATCAAAAATATCTCGCCACGCCCTGGCTTGGTTAGGTCAGTTTTGGGAGGATAATATTTTTTGTAAATTCGTAAAGCCGCAAAAGCTATCAGGCCGTTTAGCGCAACACCCACCGACGAAAACCAAAACATATGCCACCAAGGTCTTACTGTTGCCAGAAGATCGTTGGACATCTCTGTAAGTTCAACAAATCCCCCAAGTAAAATAGGGCCGATACGCCACTCTATTCCTCCCCATTGCCAGCTAAACATTTGGGGACCAAAACCTATACTGTATGCGTTTACGTCCAGACCCAAAGACAGAGCGGCTAGTAAATGAGCAAATTCGTGCAGAAGCACTGCAAAAAAAGCTATTACTATTATATTAATCCAAAATTTGCGCTTTGCGCTTTTTAGCAACTTTCCCCCTTGTTTGGTTTTTAGATAGAACTAATTTTTTTTATCACACTTTAGCTATAAGTACAATGTTTTATGCTGTATACTAAAATTATATGTCTGATGTAAACAAAAAACTGGCCCATATTTTTGAACAAATGGGGCTTATATATGAAATAAAAGATGATAAATATCGTCAGCGCGCTTACCACAGAGGCGCGGAAGTTTTGGGTGACTATTCCCAAGACGTAGAGAAAGTTTATGAAGAAAAAAACTTAAGTGGTTTGAAAGAACTTCCCGGAATTGGCCAAGCCATGGCAGAAAAAATAGAAGAATTTATCAAAACAAAAAAAATAAAAGAATACGAAAACCTAAAAAAAGAGATTCCCGTAGAGTTGGAAGAGTTAAGCGCGGTGGAGGGCGTCGGCCCCAAAATGATAAAAGTTTTATATAAAGAATTGGGCGTAAAGAATTTGAAAGATTTGGAACGCGCGGCACGTTTTGGAAAAATTAGAAATTTGGAAGGGTTTGGAGAAAAAACTGAAAATAATATAATTCAAGGGATTGCGTTTTTACAACAGGAAGCAGGAAGAATGCTTTTGGGAGATGTTCTTCCCTATGCGCGGGATTTTATTGAAAAAATAAAAAAAATAGAAGGCGTGAAAGAGGTTTGTGAAGCTGGTAGTTTGCGCCGACGCAAGGAAACAATTGGTGATATAGATATTTTGGTTGTAACAGCAGATAGTAAAAAAGTTTTTGAAAAAATAGCAAAGCTTCCAAGCGTACAGAAAATATGGGGAAGGGGTGAAACAAAGCTGTCCGTTCATTTTGAGCATGGATTTGATATGGATGTCCGTGCGGTAGATAAAAAAAGTTACGGAGCCGCTTTACAGTATTTTACAGGGAGCAAAGCGCACAATGTACATCTTAGAAAAATTGCGACAGGTAAGGGTTATAAACTCAATGAGTACGGACTATTTCAAATTCAAAAGTTAAAATTCAAAACGCAAAATCACAACTTAAAACTCAAAAATAACGAAAACCTTGTTGCCGGCAAAACAGAAGAAGAAATATACAAAGTATTGGGTTTAAAAGTTATACCGCCTGAAATGCGGGAAGATAGTGGAGAAATTGAGCTAGCGCAAAAAGGAAAAATTCCACAACTGATAGAATGTGGAGATTTAAAAGGAGATTTACAAGTACAGACAAATTGGACAGATGGGCGCCACTCTATAGAAGAAATGGCAATTGCGGCACGCGATGCGGGGTTAAAATATATTTTGATAACCGACCATACGAAACGTTTAGCGATGACAGGGGGTCTTAGTGATAAAAAAGTTTTAGAACAAAAACGCGATATAGAAAAATTAAACAGGAAACTTGAAGGTATTACAATATTGTCTGGCGCAGAAGTAGATATTTTGAAAGATGGGTCGCTGGATTTGAAAGACGAAACTTTAAAACAGCTGGACGTAGTTGGCGCGTCTGTGCATTCATATTTTAAGTTAAGTCGTATTGAACAAACAGAGCGCGTTATAAAAGCAATAAAAAATCCTCACGTGGATATTTTATTTCATCCGACCGGAAGACGCATTAATCGCAGACCTCCAATCGATATTGACATGGAGCATGTTATTAAAGTAGCGCAAGAAACAGGGACAATTTTGGAAATAAATTCTTCGCCAGGAAGGTTAGACTTGAAAGATGACCACATAAAAATGGCGCGGGAGATGGGATGCAAATTCGCGATAAGTTCTGATGCGCATTCACGCAGTCATTACAAATTTTTAGAGTATGGCGTTGCGCAAGCTCGCAGAGGGTGGGTTGAGGCTAGGGATGTTGTAAACACATATCCACCAGAGGAGATGTTGAGGTTTATGAAATAATTTGACTTACGACGTAAAATATTGTATACTACATACAGTTTCTATTCCCCAATGAGGAGGTGTGCCTTATTTGACTACCGATAGGGCCGTGTGCTTGCTCGAGGGCGAGCAGATTGTCAGTCGTTCTGGAGTTTATAGTTTTATACATACGTACGAACACCCTGCCAGCGGGCGAAAAGTTTTCTTATGCGGGATGTCGCATGTGGGACAAAAAGACTACTACAGAGTTATCAGGGACTGTTTGGCTGGTTGTGATTTTGTTTTGTATGAACCTATTTCTTTGACTGGTAGATACAAACGTCGTCCGCCGATGGGAGAGGAAATAGAGGATATAGAGGATATAGATATAAATGAAGCTATTGTTTTTGCAATTTTGGCTTACTACATAAGATTGGAAGAAGTGTTTGGTTTCTGCGGAAGTCCCGAACTAACTCTTGAGGGTAAAGTATTTAAGGAGTTTTATAAGAGAGAAAATTGGATTCATGCAGATTTACTGCCGGATGTTGATAGCGAGGACTCTTTTGAGTATTCCCCCAGTGAGGCGTTGCGTAAGCACATCTCAAGGTTACCAAAAGCAAGAAGATTAGAGATATTTTATTTTTTTGCTTCGCGAGTGATGAGAATGGAAGAAAGAACGTTTACCAAAAGAGATTTCGCTTGGGATTTGACAGCACTAGACTCGCAGAAAGATCTTTTTAAAATACTAGTAGGCAGTACTCTGCAGAAAAAAAGAGATAGAAAGTGTTTTGAGGTTTTTGATTCTGTGGTTGAACAGCATAACCCGGGTATCGTTGGAATTAAATTTGGTGTAGCACACATGCCATACCAAAGAAGGTTGCTGGAGACCAGAGGGTATAAACTAGTAGGGTCTAAGAAGGTTTGTTGTGTTCGTCTTTAAGACAGCTTTCGCGAGCTGTCTTTTTTATAAGTGCTAGGGGAGCGGAATTCTAGTTCGAATCCCGCTCCCCTGTATGCTATTATTAATACATATGATCGCAAGTTTAAGGGGGAAAATTATAGAAATCAGGGACAACTCTGCCATTGTGGAGGTGGGAGATGTTGGATATAAAGTTTACTACATATTGCGTGAATTTGGACGTTTTCAAAAAATGAAAAATCAGGAAGTTTATTTACATACTTTTTACTATTTGCGAGAAAATGTTGCAGAACTATACGCATTTTTCGAGCGAGAAGAAAAAAGAATGTTTGAAATTTTAATCGGAATAAGCGGAGTCGGTCCAAAGGGCGCGCTTAATATCTTAAATGCCGCGTCGGTAGACATTTTACAGCGCGCCATAGCGCAGGGGGATAGCTCGGTGCTAACTAAGGTTTCTGGAATTGGAAATCGCATAGCGCAAAAAATAATAGTAGAACTTAAGGACAAATTTGGAGCTGAATGGGGCCGATTGGGAGGAGATATTTTAGGAGAAAGTGATGTTATTGAAGCACTGCAATCTTTGGGATATTCTAGAACTCAAGCGCAGGAGGCTTTAAAGAAATTGCCAGAAAATTTAGAAAAAACAGAAGATAAAGTGAAGGAAGCTTTAAAAATGTTAGGTCAAGGTTAAATTCAATTTTATATACTGTATTTCTCACACGCGCCGCTTGTCCCAGCGAGCCAAGCGCGCTCTACCTTGGCCTCGCTCGTCCTTCGGCAAGCTCAGGACACCGTGCCCGCTCGGCCTGCGGAAGGTTCGAAATACAATATATAAAATTGAATATTAGTATATGAGTTTTCTTAATTCCAAAACTTGGCGTGAATTTCAACGCAGTGTCGGTAGAGAAATTTTTGAAATCAACAAGGACGTCTATTTAATAAAAATGGAGTTGCCATTGGGTAAGAATTATTTATACTCACCTTCGCCACGCGCTTTAGATTATTTAGATGAGATTAAAAAAATTGGACAAAAACAAGGTTCAATTTTTTTTAAGTTTGAACCACTAACTCAACG
>MHOK01000014.1 GCA_001820055.1 Candidatus Spechtbacteria bacterium RIFCSPLOWO2_12_FULL_38_22
CTATTAAAAGTCCCAAACCGTGTTCTGCTTGTAATCGTCTTGCCATCGCGCGCATTTGCAATACAGAGAAAGTTAGTCCATCGTCAATAAAAATTGGAGCTTCGGATAATGTGCCTAGGGCAGATTGAATTTTTTCAAAATCATTGTATTCTCCTTTGCTATTTAATCTTCCGGTTCTCAACTTCCACAAGTCGACACCTGCTTCTGCGGCAATGAGCCTGTCTACTATTTGGTCTTTACTCATTTCCAAGCTAAATATGCCTACGGGTATTTTATATTTTATGGATACTTTTCTTGCAATGTCTAGTGCCAACGCAGATTTACCTAAAGACGGACGAGCCGCTAAAATAATTAAATCTGTTTTTTGGAGACCCGCCAACATATAATCTAGTTCGGAAAATCCAGTTGGAACACCTCGCAGTTCGCCATCTCCTTTGTGTAGTTTATCTATTCTTTCAAATGCTTCCTCTAAAGATGTTTTTAATTTTCCAAAAGTTTGTGTATTTGCGCGACTAGCAATTTGGAATACTTTCTGTTCGGCTTCGTCCAGTAATACATCTACATCTTCGTGTTCTGAATATCCTAACTGCGCTATGTGGTAAGAACTTTCTATTAGTTTGCGTAAAATAGATTTTTTATGGACTATGTCTGCGTAGTGGACTATATGAGATGCAGAGGGCACAGAGTTGACAAGAGAGGTTAGTATAGTTTGTCCGCCGACATTTTTTAGATGTCCTTTTTCTTTTAGTCTACTTCCGACGCTTAGTATATCTAGTGGCTTGCTTTTTTCTGCAAGTTCCACCATTGTGTCATATATTTTTTTGTGTGTATCTAAGTAAAAATCATGCGAAGATAACTTATCTATAATTTTGTAAAATGCCTCTTTGTCTATGAGGATAGAACCAAGTACAGATTGTTCTGCTTCTATATCTTGGGGTGGAAGACGATCTAAGTTTTGGGAATTTTTTGCCATTACCACAATTTTACCATTTATTTCTATAAAAAACAAAACCAGCTTAGTGGAACTAAGTTGGATAAGGTGTTGAATTCTATTCCTGTAGTTTTTGGTAGTTTAGTCGCTAATTTTTTTTCTTTATTCTTGGACCGTCTTCCAAATCCTCAATTGTATAACCTTGTTGTTCTACAGTTTTCCGTAGCAGATCTGCGCCTTTCCAATCTTTTTCTTTGCGCAATCCTTCGCGTTTTATGGCCAAAGCCAGAATGTCGGAGGGTATATTTTCTGGTTTAGTAATACTTGCGTCGTCTACAATATTAAATATATTATTTATGCTTTCTAAGAATTCTATAATTTTATGTCTAGCTTTTGGCGCTATATCCTTTACTTCATAAAAGTAGCTCATTAGGTGAAACAGTTCGCCAAATGCTGCAGGTGTATTAAAATCATCTTTAAGATAATCCCAGAACTTTTGTACAATACCCGCGATATTTTCTGCTGTTTCTTTTGTTTTTTTGTTTTGCAGGTCTCCTTCCTTGCCGTATAAAACGTCAGTCCAAAAGTTAGCAATTTTGAGCATATTGCTTTGGGCTTCTTTTAGTTTTTCAGGAGTATAATCAACAGAAGAGCGATAATGTTTAGTTGTAAAAAATAATCTTAAGGTTTGAGGAGGGTATTGTCTAAGTGTATCTTGGATAGTTATAAAATTATTTAGCGACTTTGCCATTTTTTGTCCGTTAATTTTTAAAAAACCAGTATGCATCCAAAATTTAACCATGGCGCCCTTATTGTAGGCAGCTTCCATTTGAGCAATTTCAGCTTCGTGGTGGGGAAATATCAAATCACGAGCGCCTCCGTGCAGTTCATATTGGGCAGAGCCGAATTCTTTTTGCGTCAGTGCTGTGTCTTCTATATGCCAACCGGGACGTCCTTTGCCCCATGGTGATGGCCAACTGGGTTCATTTTCTTTAGAGATTTTCCATAGAGCAAAATCTGCTGGATTTTCTTTTTTGTTATCTTTTTCCAAATCTTTAAGATCGTCAATATTTTGTCCTGACAGTTTTCCATAATTTTTGAATTTTTTAACACGGTAATAAACTCCTTTTTCTGTTTTATACGCATATCCTGTTTTTTCTAATTTTCGTATCTGTTCAATTATTTCTTTTATATAATTGGTGGCGCGTGCATATTTGTCAACGCTTGTAATACCCAAGGTTTCCATATCGTGTAAGTATTTTTTTTCGTATTCATCGGTAAGTTTTTCTACATCTACATTTTTTTCTTTTGCGCGGTTAATAATTTTATCGTCGATGTCTGTGATATTTTGTAGATAAAATATCTTGTACCCGCTAAATCTAAGATATTTTACGAACATATCAAAAGCAACGTAGGTACGAGCATGTCCGATATGGCTTAGGTCGTAGACAGTTGGTCCACACACAAAAAGACGTAGTTTTTTACGTGTTTTTGTGAGTTTTTTTTTAGTTTTAGATAGAGTATCGTACAGCAGCATAGCTTTTAGAAAGGATTTTTACAAAGCATTAGCCATAAGCTAGTTACAGCCACCTTTTTTTCTTGAAGAACAGGAGCATTCCGCCCAAAAGCGCAAGCATAATTCCCATAACAGAGAAGAAATCCCATGGTACTGGAAGGTGTAAAAATGGCAAATATTCTGTGTTCATGCCCCAAACACCTGTTAAAAGCGTAAGAGGGAGGACCATTACAGAAAAGATAGTAAGTAATTTAATAATTTCATTTATTTTTGTATTTAACAGTGAGTCGTTTGTTTCACTGAGCGCTTGCATTGTTTCTTTCTGGTCTTCTATAAGATTTTGAACACGGGAAAAGTCTCCCAGAGTGTCTTCCATGTAGGGGACTATTTGTTCTCCAAAGAAATTTACTCCTTCTTTATATAGACTTTCAATAACCGCGTATTGCGGGGCTAAAATTCTCCTGAAACTTAAAACATCTCTTTTGATTAGGGATATTTCCTGTACTAGTTGTTTTTCTTTACCGTCAAATATAGAATTTTCAATTTGATCTATGTTTTTTTCTATTGCGTACAGTTTACTAAATGCGCTGTCCAACATGCCTAGGATTAAATGGTGTAAAAGCACAACAGTGTTACCGTTTAAATATTTTTCTTTATTTTCTTTATATAGATTTATTTGGTCAAACAGTTTTTTTAGCGGAATTAACGTTTGATAATGACTGGTTATTATGTGGTTTTTTGTAATTATAATATCTACTTCCCGCGATTGGGTAGTTTTATGCGCAGGATTAAAAATAGGATAATAAAGAATCAAGAACATATAATCTTTGTGTTTTTCTACTTTTGCTCGATATCCAGGGGGTATGATTTCAGCCAGAACCGTTTTGTGCAGGAAAGGGAATTTTTCTGCAAGATAAGTTACATCTTTGTCCCTAGGGTTTTTTATATCTATCCAAGTTATTTTGTTTGATGTTATTTTAGTAATCATAAAAATTAGTTATTTTAATTATTATATCATTTTTACAGTCTAGTGCTATTGGGATAATTGGGCAAGTTCAAGAAACGGGGGGTTAGTTAGCAGTATTGACATGGGAGTGCTAATTTTGATAGAATACACAACGATGATACAAGAATTTAATAAATCAGAAAGAAATGAAAGAATTTTGCTAGATATAGTAGAGTGGTATGTTGAAGTTGCTCAACCAGTAAGCTCTAGCGAGCTTTTGGATATTTATAAATACGATTTAAGCTCTGCAACCCTTCGCAACATAATGTTTCAGCTAAACGAAGCTGGGTATTTAGTGCAACCCCATACATCTGCAGGGCGTATCCCCACAGCAAAAGCATATAAATTTTATGTGGAAAAGGTTCGTTTTGGGGCACAACGACCTAAAAAAAAGCAATCGCAAAAAAAAGAAAAAGTATCGTCAAACCTTCGTTCACAACTACAACGTGTCATAAGTTCTTCTCCAAACGAAGTTGCGCGTATCTTGTCTCAATACTTGGCAGATGTTACTCATTCCATGGCTTTCGGAGGAGTTGTGGGTGTTAACAGTTTTTATAGAGAAGGATTAAGATATTTACTGGATGAGCCAGAATTTTTAACAGCTAAAAATATTAAAAGCTTGGTTGAATATATAGATTCTTTAGAGAGTCGTCTAGATAAACTGTATACAAGCATTCAAGATGATATTAGAATTTTTATTGGTGAAGAACGTAAGCGTATGCAGGAAACGCCTTTTAGTTTAATGGCGTTTACCCAAGAATTACCAAACCACGAGCGCGCGGTATTTGGTATTGTGGGACCCATTCGTATGCAGTATTCTAGGAATTTGGATGTGTTAAATGAGATTAGGGGCTATTTAAATAGTAATTAAAAATGAGTAAACAATTAAAACCTAAAAAAGACCCGGAATTTATAGAGGAAGCAGAAGAAGTCGTAGAGGAATATGTAAAGAAGATAAAAAAGAGATTTAAAAAAGCGCAAAAAGAAGCTAAGGAGTATTTAGATGGGTGGCAAAGGGAACGCGCTAATTTTGCTAATTATAAAAAAGATATTGAAAAATATATTGAAACTGCCAGAGAAAAAACAAAGGAAGAGGTTTTGTTTCATACGCTAAGTATCGTAGATAATTTAGAGCTTATGTTACGCCATGTGGACGAAACCATAAGAAAATCAAATTGGTTTTTGGGAGTTGAGCAAGCATATAAACATGCTCAACAGACTCTTAAAAATTTGGGAGTAGAAGAAATAAGCGCAAAAGAGGGTGACAAATTTAATCCTAATATCCACGAAGCCATTGGGGGAGAAGGGGATATAATTGCGGAAGTTTTAAAAAGGGGACACAAAATAGGCGATAAGGTTTTGCGTCCAGTTCAGGTAAAAGTAAAAAAATAAAAATTAATGATTAGTTAATTAGCTTATTAGCTAATTAACTAAAAAACTAAAGTTTTATGTCACGTATTATAGGTATAGATTTAGGAACAACAAATTCAGCTGTAGCCGTTTCAGAGGCTGGTAAGCCAAAAATAATAGAAAACAAAGAAGGAAATAGAACAACTCCTTCTGTAGTAGCGCTTAGTAAAAATGGAGAACGTTTAGTTGGGCTTTTGGCTAAACGTCAGGCTGTAACAAACCCAAAAGAAACCATAAGCGCCGCAAAACGTTTAATAGGACGCAAATTTGATGATAAGGAAGCGCAAGAGGTTATAAAAAATGTTTCATTTGAAACTCGCAAAGGGGAAAGTGGTGAAGTAGAAATAAAATTTGGACAAGAGTGGAAACGTCCAACAGAAATTTCAGCAATGGTTTTGCAGAAATTGAAATCTGATGTTGAAGAAAGGTTGGGTGAAAAAATTACAGAAGCTGTTATAACGGTTCCGGCATACTTTGACGATGCCCAAAGAAAAGCCACAAAAGATGCTGGCACAATCGCCGGACTTGATGTAAAGCGCATCATAAATGAACCAACTGCCGCCGCTCTTGCTTATGGACTAGCGAAACCAAACAAAGGAGAATCTGCTGTTTCAGACGGAAGAGAGGAAAAAATTGTAGTTTATGATTTTGGGGGCGGAACATTTGATGTAAGTGTTTTGGAAATTTCACAAGATACGGTGGAAGTAAAATCAACAGGAGGAGATACACATCTTGGAGGAGAAGATTTTGACCGCGAGATTATGAATTGGATAGTGGGTGAATTTAAAAAAAAGGAAGGTGTTGATTTGTCTAAAGATCCGTTGGCTCGCCAAAGATTAAAAGATGCCGCAGAAAATGCTAAACACGAGTTATCAAGCACTGCTGAAACAGAAATAAACATTCCATTTGTTACAAGCGATGCTTCGGGTCCAAAACATTTAAACTTAAAACTTACACGCGCAAAATTGGAAGAAATGGTGGGTGATTATATAAAAAGAGCTGAAGAACGAACTCGCCAGACAGTTAAGGATGCGAAGCTAGACTTTAAAGACATAGACGAAGTTATATTGGTTGGCGGACAAACAAGAATGCCAGCTATTGTGGAAAGTGTAAAAAATATGTTTGGAAAAGAACCTCATAAGGATATTAACCCGGATGAGGTTGTTGCGGACGGCGCGGCAATTCAAGCAGGGATTTTAGGGGGTGATGTCAAAGATGTTTTGTTACTAGATGTGACACCCCTTGCTCTTGGAATAGAAACTCTGGGGGGCGTATCCACTCCGCTTATAGAGAAAAACACAACGATTCCTATAAAAAAATCACAAGTATTTTCTACTGCCGCAGATAGTCAGCCGTCGGTAGAGGTTCATGTTTTACAGGGCGAAAGGCCAATGGCTTCTGATAATAAATCGCTTGGTAGGTTTATCTTAGATGGTTTGGCTCCAGCTCCGCGTGGAATGCCCCAAATTGAGGTTAGTTTTGATATAGACGCGAATGGAATTTTGAATGTGTCTGCCAAGGACAAAGGAACAGGAAAAGAGCAGTCAATACGTATTGAAGCATCAAGCGGTTTAAGCAAGGAGGAAATA
>MHOK01000015.1 GCA_001820055.1 Candidatus Spechtbacteria bacterium RIFCSPLOWO2_12_FULL_38_22
TGCGAAAAAACCATTGATCAAGCTCTTTTTGTATAACCTTAGCTCCAGAACGTTCCGCGGTACAGTCAGGCAACACCTGTTCGTTTGCTAAAACTGTCTGATCAACCGGGTCCCAGTTTACTTTTGCTTTCTTTTTATAAGCTAAGCCATTTTTATAAAGCAGTAGAAAAAACCACTGGGTCCATCTATAGTACTGTGGCGTATGAGTACCGATTTCACGACTCCAATCGTAAGATAGACTAAGAGATGAAATTTGGTTTTTAAAATTCTTAATTGCCTTCTCTGTGGTTTGCGCAGGGGGTATACCTGTTTTTATCGCATAATTTTCTGCGGGCAAACCAAAAGCGTCCCAGCCCATTGGATGCAAAACATTATACCCCTGCATTCTCTTAAACCTGCTAGTTACGTCTGTAGCTATATATCCCTTGACATGGCCAACATGAAGCCCTTCTCCTGAGGGATAAGGATACATATCTAAAATATATTGCTTTGGTTTTCTGCTTTTGTCTTTGGCTTGGTAATTATTTTCTTTCTCCCATTCTTTGCGCCATTTTTTCTCTATTTTAATTGGATTATACTGTTCCATTAATATGATGCGAATTTACGAATAATTATGCGAATCAACGAATGAGTTTTAAATTTTGTTTAATATTCGTTTAGGTTTTATAACTTTATCTCGAAAATTAATAATAACACCGAGCCTTTTGTCAGCTGAAGATAAGTACCCTTTAACTTGATAATAGTCCTTCTTGGTCAACAAATCAGTAGCTTTAATTTCTAATATTATTTTACCTTCAATTAAAAAATCTACAATGTTGCGCCTAGCTCTTTCACCCTCAAATAAATGCGGTATAGCACATTCACGTTCAAAAGATATATTCTTATCCAGTAAACGCTTTTCTATGGCATCACAATATTGTTGCTCTTTCAAATACCGTCCCAACTCATTGTGAACTTCGAAACATACACCAACAATATCATAAGAAAGTTCTGGATATAAGACACTGTATGGTTTTTTAAGATGTGGACGCTTCATAAATATTTGTAAATTCGCATAAATATTCGTTGTTTCGAATCATATTTTAAATTCTACACCAAACAACGTTTGCGCATTTTTAGTTGTTTGCGCTTCAACTTCTTTAAACGTCAACCCCTTTATCTCTGCTATTTTTTGCGCCGTGTATTTTATAAAAATTGGCTCATTCCTTTCTGTATCTTTTACTTGCCCCTCCTTCGCTGACCCGTTTCGCGCGCCGTCGTCAAAACTTTTGGCGACGTATGATTGGGGCTCTTGCGAGGCGGGGGCTACGGCGGGCAAGGGGGGAAGTAAATAGGGCGCATCTGTTTCTAAAACAATTCTCTCAAGTGGCGCCTGCGCCACTGCATCTTCAACAAATGGTAACTTAAACACTAAACCATTTACACCAATGTAAAAACCCATATCTAAAAATTTTTTAAGTTGTTCCAAGTCACCAGTATAAGAATGTACGACTCCGGGCGGTTGAAGTTTTGTAACTATAGGATGATTTTTTAAAATATCTAACATATCGTCGTGCGCAACGCGACAGTGTAAAATTAATGGCTTTTTGTATTGAAGCGCTAAATCAAGTTGAGATATAAACGCATCTTTTTGGCGGCGAACAAATTCTTTTTTACGTGCCGTAGTTTTTGGCTTTCTCCAATAATCTAAACCAATCTCACCAACCGCAATTACCTTTGGTGATACTATTAATTCTTCATATGCGCCCCTATTAAAACTCTCCTCTCTTGTTGTAAATTTCTCAAGTGGACCAACCTCATCTTCGTCAACTCTATCCTTATTAACATGAATCGGATGAAGGCCAATAGAAGCATAAATACGAGAATCATTAAGTTTTTCTGCAAGTTCAACTCCAGCGCGCGATGTATCTATTTGAATTCCGGGCATAACAAAAGAAATTCCCTCATCGAGGGTTCTTTTTATCACTTCCTCACGATCGTTTCTAAAGGAATGAAAATGCAAATGGGCGTGTGTATCTACTAACATAGGTGCTAGGTTATAGGTTATGAGTGTTTTGAAAGCAAAAAACAGTTCAGTCAAGCCGTGGAAATAACGACTTTCCTTTTTTAAACTTAAAATGCCATTCTTTTTTACTCGTTGGGTCTATACCGATAGATTCAAAAATCTTTTGTGCGCTAGAGGGTATAATGGGTAATAACATTTGCGCTACTGTTGCTAAAATTGTCGCAACACGAGCAATTTCGACTCCAAAACGAGCCTCATCCTCACGCGCGAGAACCCAAAGCTTGGAGTCATTTATTTTTTTATCGCCATATGCGACAAGTGCTTGAGCTTGTTTTACGGCAAGTGGAAAGTTAAAACTATCCATTGCTTTTTCGTATGCTTTAAATTTTTTATCAATTTCTGTTTTTATACCCCCATAGTCCGGATCAATAGGTTTTTTTAAATACTTTTCTCCCAAAGAGGTTATGCGCGCCAAAAAATTACCAACCCCCAACGCCAAATCCCCATTATAACGCGCTTCAAATTTTTCTTGCGAAAAATCTCCGTCGCGCGTAGGTGAAATTTCAGAAAGTAAATAATAACGCAACGCATCTGTGCCGACTTGTGGCGAGTCGGCTGAACTATATTGTTTAACTATTTTAATTGGATCTATTATATTGCCCAATGTTTTACTCATTTTTTTTCCCTCAACACTTACAAATCCGTGCACAAAAATTTTTTTAGGAAGCGGAAGCCCAGCACTCAACAGCATTGCCGGCCAATACGCCGCATGAAAACGCAAAATATCTTTACCAATTACATGCAAATCCGCCGGCCAATATTTTTTGAACTTTGCGCTTGATGCCGTTCCCCATCCAAGAGCAGAAATATAATTTGTCAAAGCATCCGCCCATACATAAATTGTTTGTGTTTTATCGCCAGGCACAACGATTCCCCATTTTAAATCTTTACGCGGACGAGAAAAACTAATATCTTCTACTTTTTTCTCTAAAAATTTCAAAATTTCATTTTTTCTCTCGCTTGGAATAATCTCTAGTTTTCCTGATTTAATTAATCCGTGAACTCGTTTTGCGTAACGGGATAATTTAAAAAAATAATTTTCTTCTTTCACAGGTTCCGGCGGAGTGCCGTGGTCAACACAACTCCCGTTTTTGTCTAAATCTTTGCGTGTAACAAACGCCTCGTGGCCTGCACAATAAAGACCCTGATATTCTTTTTTATAAATATCTTTATTTTTTTCAAACGCACGCCAAATTTTATGCACCGCTGGCCAGTGCAACTTTTTATTAGTAGTTCTAATGAAGTAGTCATTAGATATGTTCAGTGCCCCAATAAGCTCTTTAAAACCTTCCACATTTTTATCTATAAATTTAGCAACCGGAATGCCTGCCTTTTGGGCCGCGCGCACATTTTTGACACCATGTTCGTCTGTTCCTGTAAGATAAAAAACATCATATCCTTGTATGCGCTTGTATCTTGCAATTGTGTCTGCGTATAATTTCTCCAACGCGTGGCCTATGTGTGGTTTTGCGTTTGGATAGTCAATGGCAGTTGTAATATAAAACTTCATGAAAAATAGATTAAGTTCGTGATTTTTTAATTTTTGATATTATAACTGTGAATTCTCCTTTTATAACACTGTTTTTTAGTTGAGTCAAAACCTCATCAACAGTTCCTCTATACACAGTTTCAAACTTCTTTGTTAGCTCACGCCCAATTACTAGCTGATAACTTGTAACTTGTAACTTGTAACTTGTAACTAAACCCTGAATTCGTTGTAGGGTTTTAAGGATGCGGTGGCACGACTCAAAAAATATAACAGGAAGATCGCTTTCTAAAACTTCTTTCAAAAACTTATCTTTACCCTTTTTGGTTGGCGCGAAACCCAAAAACTTAAACCTATCCATAGATATTCCGGCGATAGATGCAAGCGTAAGAATAGAAGAAGTTCCAGGAATTGGAATTATATTTGTATCTAAATTATTATTTAAAATCTCCTCTACCAGTTTATTTCCAGGATCTGAAATTCCCGGGGTTCCGGCGTCTGAAACTAACGCAAGATTCTTTCCTTCACGCAGTAAGTTTAAAATTTCATCAGTCTTTTTTAATTTAGAATGATGGTGATAGCTAATTAGTGGCTTACTAATTTCGTAGTGTAATAGAAGTTTTTTTGTAACTCTTGTGTCCTCCGCCAAAATAAAATCAACCTCACGCAAAACCTCCAAAGCACGCAGGGTTATATCCTTTAGATTACCGATTGGAGTTGCGACTATATAAAATTTTGACATATAAAAATAATTCCAACTAAATAAAAAACTAATGTTTGATATTAGTTTTTTATTTGATATTAGTTTTTTCTCCAGAGGTCGCGAAACAACTCCCCCAACGCTGCGGCAAGTGGTATCGCTATTATAATTCCCCAAAAACCTGCGAGTTCAACTCCGATTAAGACAGATAATAAAATAGTAAGGGGGTTAAGCCCTATGGCTTTGCTCATTACAGATGGAACCACAAATATTTGCTGTATTTGTTGAAGAACAATATACGCGCCAACCGCAATTAAGCCAAGTACTACCGATTGAGTTGACGCTGTAGCAAATAACAAAACCCCAGCGATAAATGGCCCTATAAAAGGTATTACCTCTAGTATTCCGGCTAAAAGACCCAAAGTTAAAGCAAATTTAACACCCAGAAAAGACAGTACAATAAAGACAGCTATGCCCATGAGGGTTGCAAGTATAAATACTGCCTGAAGCCAACGACCAGTTCTACGTTGCATCCTTCGAACTAAGTCTCTTACGTAATCTTTGTGTGGGGGAGGTGTTATTGCAAGTAAAGAATTTTCTATATCGTTTTTGCGAAGCGATAGATAAAAAGAAAATACCGTGACTAAAAGAAAGCTCAACACCCCGCCAAAAATACGAGTAACAAAACTGATCATATCTGGAATCGCCGCCCCAAGCTTAGACTGGAAGTTAACAAACAATTCGTCCAAAGCTGGGATTAAAAAACCAACACTACCGAACGCGCCAGACCCAAACTCGTTAACTACTGAGCTTAATTTTTGAGGGAGATCTTGTGATAATACAAAAATTTCATTAAATAGACTTGGAAGAATCGCATAAAAAACGCCAAATAATGCGCCCATGGCTAATAAATATAGGAAAGGAACGCTAACGATTCTTTTAATTTTATATTTCTCTAACCAACGCAGTGTTGGCTCAAGCGCCGCGGCGATAACAATAGACAAAAATAAACTGGCAACTATTGTCCAAATCTTAAAAAACAAAGCAACTAAAAGAACAATCGTCAAAACGCGAAATATAGTTGATGTTGAAACGTCTATTGTTTTTAATTGTTTAAGCATAATTACGTGAACTACTAGATCACTAAATTATCAGATTACTAGATTACTAAATTACTAGATTACTTATATAACCCTGCGGTTATATAGTTATATAGTTATATTATATTCAAAATCTCTTCCAATTCTTTTTTGCTACTGTGAGGGCCGATTATGGCCAAACGCGCCATGTCTTTTTTAAATATATCATTTGCAAGCTCCATAACATGGGATGCCTTGACCCCGTTTATTTTTTCAATAGTCTCAAGAGGCGTTTCTATTTTTTTATATATAAGCTCGTCGGTTCCCACATCAAAAGCTATACCACTCGATTCTTCTATAGATAGCGCGGTCAAACCCTCTATCCTGCTTTTTACCTTTTGCATCTCCGCCAGTGTTGGAATTTGTTTTTTTATCTTGTTTATCTCTTTTATTATAACACGTAAAGATTTTATCAAATTATTATGCGCGACACCGGCTCGAACTACAAAATGTCCATAGTCGCTTCCAATTATTTCTCCTGCCCCCACATAATATGCAAGACCTCTTTTCTCTCTTATCTCCCTAAACAAACGAGAACTCATTCCGCCCCCCAAAATCATGGATAAAACATAAAGTGTATGGATTCTTTTATCAAATCCTGATAATCCCTTAAATCCCATCACAAGATGACTTTGGTCATTTTGTTTGTTTTTTACTATAACCCTGCCTGTTGCTAATGGTTTTGGGTTAATAACCTCAATTTTTTCTATTTCACCTCCCAATTTTACGCTTCCGAAAAATTTATTTGCCAATCGGCGGCC
>MHOK01000016.1:0-978 GCA_001820055.1 Candidatus Spechtbacteria bacterium RIFCSPLOWO2_12_FULL_38_22
TTTTAAAAATTAACGGACAAAAAATGGCAAAATCGCTAAATAATTTTATAACTATTCAAGATACACTTAAACAATGCTCCTCTCAAACCTTAAGATTATTTTTTACTACTAAACATTATCGCTCTTCTGTTGATTATACTCCTGAAAAATTAAAAGAAGCCCACAGCAACATGCTAAAAATTGCTAACTTTTGGACTGATGTTTTATACGGCAAGGAAGGAGATTTGCAAAACAAAAAAGGGAAAGAAACAGAAAAAAGTATCACAAACTTTATACAAAGATTTTGGGATTATCTTAAAGACGATTTTAATACACCTGCGGCATTTGGGGAGCTATTCCGCCTAATGAACTACTTTTACGAAGCAAAGGATATAGCGCCAAAAGCTAGGCATAAAACTCTAGAATTCTTAGAAAACATAAACATCATATTCAATATTGTAGGCGACGCAAGTATTACTAGACCAGAAAATATACCCTCCAACATTCTGGCTTTAGCTATAAAACGCGAAGGATTGCGTAAAGAAAAAAACTGGAAAAGCGCAGACATACTAAGAAAAACTGTAGAACAACAAGGTTATACTATTGAAGATTTAGAAGATGGCCCAAGAATAAAGAAAAAAACGCAATAGAAACTAAGGGAACAGAATTCAACACTTTATCCAGTTTAGTTCCACTAAGCTGGTTTTGTTTTTTATAAAAATAAATGGTAAAATTGTGGTAATGGCAAAAAATTCCCAAAATTTAGATCGCCTTCCACCACAAGATATAGAAGCAGAACAATCTGTACTTGGCTCTATTCTCATAGACAAAGAGGCGTTTTATAAAATTATAGATAAATTATCTTCGTATGATTTTTACCTAGATACGCATAAAAAAATTTACGATACAATGGTGGAGCTCGCAGAAAAAAGCAAACCTCTAGACATACTTAGTGTCGGAAGTAGATTGAAAGAAAAAGGACACCTAAAAGATGTTGGT
>MHOK01000016.1:991-22903 GCA_001820055.1 Candidatus Spechtbacteria bacterium RIFCSPLOWO2_12_FULL_38_22
GAAAACTATACTAACCTCTCTTGTCAACTCTGTGCCTTCTGCGTCCCACATAGTTCACTATGCAGACATAGTGCATAAAAAATCTATCCTACGCAAACTAATAGAAAGTTCTTACCATATAGCGCAGTTAGGATATTCGGAACACGAAGATGTAGACGTGTTACTGGATGAAGCTGAACAGAAAGTGTTCCAAATTGCTAGTCGCGCAAATACACAAACTTTTGGAAAATTAAAAACATCTCTGGAAGAAGCGTTTGAGAGAATAGATAGGTTGCACAAAGGAGACGGTGAATTACGAGGTATCCCAACTGGTTTTTCGGAACTAGATTATATATTAGCGGGTCTCCAAAAAACAGACTTGATTATCTTAGCTGCTCGTCCATCTTTTGGTAAATCTGCATTGGCGCTAGACATTGCAAGAAAAGTATCCGTAAAATATAAAATACCCGTAGGCATATTTAGCTTGGAAATGAGTAAAGACCAAATAGTGGATAGGCTCATTGCCGCAGAGGCAGGCGTTGATTTGTGGAAGTTGAGAACCGGAAGATTAAATAGCAAAGGAGAATATAATGATTTTGAAAAAATTCAATCTGCCTTAGGCACATTATCCGAAGCTCCAATTTTTATTGATGATGGACTAACTTTTTCTGTATTGCAAATGCGCGCGATGGCAAGACGATTACAAGCAGAACACGGTTTGGGACTTCTAGTAGTGGATTATTTACAACTTATTCACCCAAAAACATCCACAGAAAATATGGTACAACAGATTACAGAAATCTCGCGTTCACTTAAGGCTCTGGCAAGAGAGTTAAACATACCAGTACTTGCATTAAGCCAGCTTTCGCGTGCTGTGGAGCAAAGACATCCTGCAATACCAAAACTTTCTGACCTTAGAGAGTCGGGGGCGCTTGAACAAGACGCAGATGTTGTTTTGTTTATTTATAGAGATTTAAAAGCAGATGATCCTGAAAAAGAAAACATAGCGGAAATACATATAGCAAAGCATCGAAATGGTCCTATCGGAAAAATTAACCTATTTTTTAACAAAAACTCTGCAAGCTTTAGCAGTTTAGAAAAACGTCGAGAAACGAATATGTCGAATGCTAAAGAAACCGAAGAAAACATCGAGATGGAGGATATACCAAGTTAATTGAAAATATGCTGCCAAAACCCTTACAACAACTGCAAAAATTTTTTGAAAAATTTCCAGGAATAGGTCCGCGGCAAGCAAGCCGCTTTGTTTTTTTTCTATCTAAACAACCAAAAGAATATATAGAAAGCTTCATACAATCATTGCAATCTATGTCAACTGAAGTTAAACTATGTAGTAACTGTAACTTGCCTGGATTGAAAAAAAATAACCTGTGCACTATATGCTCTGATTCTAGACGTGATAAAAAAACTATATATGTCGTAGAAAAAGAAGGAGACGCACTAAACCTAGAAAAAACAAATATACACAATGGAGTATATTTTGTATTGGGAAAAAATATATCCCCTGTTGAAAAAACTCAAAGCGCAAAAGAACAAGTAAAAAACCTGGTAAAAAAACTAAAAAGAGAAACTAACCCAGAAGTTATACTCGCATTAAATAATACAAGGGAAGGCAATTTTACAGCTATGTATATAAAAGAAATGTTTAAAGAAAATGAATTAAACAATGTTACACTAACAAGTTTAGGACGCGGACTATCTACTGGAAGCGAGCTAGAATACGCAGACGAAGAAACCCTAAGAAACGCGCTAAAAAATAGACACTAACCCACAGCAAATAAAAAATAGTACAGTACAGTTTATTCCGTCGTAAGCCTGCCTGTCGCCTGCCTACGCACAACGTGCAGGTAGACAGACAGGCGAGAATGAAGTGACATTGTGGAATAAATTTTACTGTTTGTTAAAAAAAAAGAGTTTGTATAATTTATTTCGTCGTAAGCGGGAATGAGCGTAGCGAATGGCAGCGTGAAATAAATTGTACAAACTCTTTTTTTAATAAACTGTACTATTTTTTATTTTTTTTATTTTTTACTTGCGCCGAAGTTGTATTGCTACTTTTTGAAGCAATAGATGCTCCTTTCCTAATTGTAGTTATCTCAACTTGCGTATACTGTTGCCTATGGCCCTTCTTTTTGCTATATCTTTTTCTTTTTTTATATTTAAAAACAACAACCTTATCTGCCTTACCTTCCCCCAAAACTTTCCCCTCTACACTCACGCCACTCACTGTGGGCGTACCGACGTCTACATTTTCACCATCAACATAAAGTAAGACATCAGGAAAACTAACAACACTCCCCTCTTCTTTAGAAAGTTTTTCCACTCGTATTTTGTCGCCTTCGCTAACTTTATATTGTTTTCCGCCAGTTTTTATTACTGCCAATTTATCTGACATATGATTAAGATTGTATACTATCTGTATAAATTTTTCAAGCTCTATTCATCGTCCATCCTGGGACCATCTATAGCTACGGGTTCTAAACTGCTCTCTCCTTGCGTTATTCGCGCTACATCTTTATCTATTTTCTTTAGTTCCTTAAAACTGCGATTATAATGATTAACCGTTGTGCTTAAAGAATTACCAAGTTTGGTCATATATTCCTGATAACTACCCACATGATGAGTTAGCGCCTGTATTTGTTTTATAATGCGTTCTGTATTTTTTTCTATCTCTGCTGCGCGAAGGCCTTGAAGAACTGTTTGCAAATAAGCTGTAAATGTATTTGGAGAAATAATCATTACTTTTCTATCTTTTTGTGCATATTCTATTAAATTTCGTGTATTAATAGCCACCGCTCCCACCTCATTCACGAGTAAGTCATAGTAAATTGCTTCCGCAGGAATATACATAAAAGCAAAGGGTGCTGTTCCTTCGCGTGGTTTTATATATTTTGCAGTTTCATCTATTCTTTTTTTAAGATCGTTTACAAACTCCTTTTCTAAAATTTTACGACGCTCATCATCTTTTTCATTTATTATGCGCATGTAGTTATCTAGAGAAAATTTCGCATCAACCGGTATTATTATATCCTTAACAAATATTGCCGCATCCACCATCGTTCCATCTTCAAATTGATATTGCATCTTGTATGCAGTCGGGGGCAAAATGTTACTTAAAATCAACTCAAGACCTGCTTCTCCTAAACTACCGCGTTGCTTTTGATTTTTTAATACCTGCTCTAAATTTTTTAACTGATCGGTCATATTAAATACCTGCTCATTTGTTTTCTTAACCTCTATCAACTGTTCTGTGATATCGCGTATTAATTTTTGAGATTCACGAAATTGTGTTTTAACTGATTCCTGCATGTCTTTAGCGCTTTCGCCTAATTTACTATCTAAAACATTCCGCAATTCGTTTAGCTGATTCTGCAACATCATAAAAGCATCCGGTTTTTTGTCCGATTTTTTATTTTGACTCCAGAATAGATAAACAATGCCCACCAGCAAAAATGCGGTGGTTGTAATATAAATAAATTCCATTGTTTTTGTTGTGTAGTTATTTAGTTATCCTTTCTTTTGTTATGTGTTCTATGTTATGTGTTTACCACCTACCACTCATTACTACTTACTGATTACTAGTTACTGCTCGCAAAGCGAGCTTATTTTTTAAACACCCAAAGTTTATATCCTATAAAATTCCAAACAAGAACGATAAATGTAGCAATTAATGCTCCTACATTTGCCCAAATCTCTGGCGTTAATCCTCTTTGGGGCCCAATAATATCTACTATAAAATAGGCTACGCCGACATTTAAAAAAACTCCAATCGCACTAACTACAAAAAACTGAAAAAATTCTTTTTGAGTTGTAGACCTTCCACTTTTAAAAGTCCAAAATTTATTCCAAAAATAGCTGTTCACAACCGCAATAACAAACGAAACACCCTTGAACGCAAGAAATCCAAAACCTGAAGTAATACCTGTTAAAAGGATTAATAAATTCAAAATTCCTAAGTCTACAAAAGTATTCAGTGCGCCAATAAGAGCAAATTTTGCTACCTGATATAACGCCCTTACCTTCTTACCTAAAAAATAAAATACATAAAGACCTGCCACCGAAAGTATAGGAAAACTAATAGCTAGCAACCACGGAGAACTTAAACTATTAACAACGCCAGCGGGCAACGGTAGATAACGGGCATTGACTTGCGCCATTATAAATAAAAGCCACGCAACTGCCTCGCCTATTATAACCGCAGACAAAAAATCGTTTTTTTTAAATGAGATTCCGCTTTCCAATAATTTGGGCTCCATATTTAAAATATTAATGTTATGCTCATATTATACCATACGCGTGCTATAATAAGAGCATGCGTAAAATCAGTAGAAGTACAGTAGTTGCAGGTTTATTATTAGCTACAATGGCTTCCTTGTTGGTATACCGGGCAAGTATAGAAACAACGATTACCGATGAAAGTCCGCATATTGTAGCAGGATACGCTTACAATAATTTGCGCGATTATCGTTTGAACCCAGAACATCCACCATTGATTAAAATGATAGCCGCGTTACCTCTTAGCTTCCAAAATTTGAATTTCCCAATCAACGACGCCTCGTGGCAAAATGATGTAAATGGCCAGTGGGACGCAGGAAATCAATTTTTGCATTGGTCAGATAACAACCCAATCTCTATAACTTTTTGGGCGCGAGTTGGACCAATTTTAATAACGCTTTTACTTGGCGTTATTATTTTTATTTGGACCCGTAAACTTTACGGCGCATACGCAGGACTATTTGCCTTAACTCTATTTGTATTTTCTCCTAACTTTCTAGCACATGGGGTATTTGTCGCAACAGACGTGGGAGCGACGTTTGCTTTTTTGTTTGCCACATATTTTTTTATAAAATACCTTCAAAAACAAAATAATAAAAACCTACTAATCGCCGGCATTGCATTTGGAATAGCCCAGCTGATGAAATTTTCACTTATTCTGCTCATTCCCTATTTTACGTTAACTGCTGTTTTATGGGTAATACTTAAACATCGCCCCCTTAAACTTATAAGTTTTGCAACTGTAAAAAGAATGGTTTGGTATTTTGGAAAACTTATTTTAATAGGAATAATCGGGCTTATCATTATATATCCTGTCTATTACTATACAACCTCTGGATATCCAATTGAAAAACAAATACACGACACAAAAACTATACTAGAAAACTCACCCTACCCTACGCTTGCAAACGCAGTAAGCTGGATGGCGGAAAAACCAGCGCTTAGACCATATTCGGAATTTTTATTAGGGCATTTAATGGTATTTCAACGCGTAACTGGCGGCAACACTTTGTATTTTATGGGTGAGGTTGCCAACAACGCATGGACTAACTATTTCCCAATTATATTTTTACTCAAAGTGCCTACTTCTTTTTTACTACTTATAGCAATCGCAATTATAATAATTTGGACTGGTTGGTATAAGCAAACAAAAATTGCATTGCGTATAGCAAAAACCTTTAGTGAGCGACTAAAAAAGTTTAGGCATATGCTCGCGCAATGGGGCTCTGAATATTTTGTGGAACTTGCGCTTTTAGTGTTTGTGGCAATTTATTGGCTGGTAAGTATGTTAAGTAATTTAAATATAGGACTACGCCATGTTTTACCCACCTTCCCTTTTTTGTATATAATTCTAGCGGGAATTTTGGCAAACTGGACAAAAAGAAACACTTTGCTACGCAATTTAAACTTTTTTCAGCAAATTAAAGCGCTAGTGACATATATATTTACACGATGGTTTAAAATCGCTCTAATTACTGTTCTGTTGTTATGGTATTTTTTAAGCTCCCTTTCTATTTATCCTCACTCGTTAGCCTATTTTAACGAATTAGCAGGAGGCCCGCGCAATGGCTACAAGTATGCTGTGGATTCTAATTTAGATTGGGGGCAGGATTTGAGAGCGCTTGCCGTTTTTGTCAAAAAAAATAACATACAAAACATAAAATTGGATTATTTTGGCACGGCTTCACCTCAATATTACTTACAAGATAAATACGAGCCATTTAACCCCTTGGACACGTCCCAAGATAAAACGGGATGGATTGCGGTCTCTGCAACTAACCTACAAAATGGCCGAGGCAAACCAGTACGCAACTTTCCAAATGCCACCGGATATTATAGCTGGCTAAATAAATACGACCCTATTGCGGTAATAAATTATTCAATTTTTGTCTATCACATAGAATGATAAGCGTGAAAGAATAAAAAACAGAGTTTGGCTCTGTTTTTTATTCTTATTATGTTCCTCCCTGCCACTTGTAGAACGCCTTGTTGCCTAGGCGCAAATCCACATACAAAAGCTCCCCTATCCGCAATCCGATTTCTTCATTTAAAATCAAGACTAAATTTTCTACGCTTTCCATTAAATCCTGACTTCTAGAAAATTGGGCCTCCCAGCCTAGAGAAAATCCAGCAGAAATTTCATCGTTATTTTTGATAAGTATATAACTTGGCCTCTCGTATGCCGTGTCCAAAGATTCAATTAAATCATTAGCGTATTCCAAAATTTCTAAACTCATAATAGCGCTACCCAAACTAGCTGTCGCCACACGCGAGTCCCGAATAATTTTAATTAAACTACCCCTCACGGAATTTGGGGCCTCTTCATAAATTACCCCCGAAGAATCATAGAAAAAACACTGGGGAGCCTCCGCTTTGGCATAAGCACACCAAATTCCTTCCTGCGTTCTTTCTTGCACTTTCATATTTAATGTATGGGGCATTTTTATCCTAATTTCTATTTTTTTTATCTTAGGAAGTTCAAATAATATATTCTTCTCAAATTCCCTCGCAGAAAAACTTACTGTTTTATTTTGTTTTAATATCAAAAACTTTCTTTGTTGCGATACCTTATTATAGTATTCAATAATTTCTTTTTGCGTACTTTCACTTACCCCACCAATCTTAATATCTGTTATTAAAAAGTGATTCGTAAAAAATAAAAAATATCCAACTCCTATCGCCGAGGCAAGAAAAATACCAAGCATAATATAAATTTTAGATGAAAATACATTACGCACGCGTTTAACAAATAAAACCCTCTTTTTGTGAGGGCGCGTTCTTTTTATAACAGCGCTTTTATAGTTAAAACGGCGCGTGTTGCGTTTTTTAAACATAATTACCCTATTTTTTTAAATCCTACATATTTATGTAGCGCTTTGGGTATTTTTATACCTCCGTTTTCAGTTTGATGGTTTTCCATTAAGGCAATCAACGTTCTGCCAATAGCAAATGCTGTTCCATTCAATATGTGCACGAATTCCAGTTTATTGTCTTTAGTTTTAAAACGAGTATTTAACCTCCTTGCTTGAAAATCTGTCGCGTTGCTCGTAGAATGTGTTTCTCTGTATTTTTTTTCTCCCGGAACCCAACTTTCAATATCAAATTTTTCTGCCATTGGAAAACCTGTATCCCCGGTGCATATGTGAACTACCTGATAGGGAATTTCCAGCGCCTTCATTAATTTTTCCTGCATACTTAGTAAAAACTTGTGTTCTTCCCTGGATTTATCTGGGTGAACAAATGAAACCATTTCTACTTTATCAAACTGATGAACCCGCAATATCCCTTTTGTGTCTTTTCCATACGAACCTGCTTCACGCCTAAAACAACTTGAAAATCCCACAAAACGCAGTGGCAAATCTTCTTCCTGAAGAATTTCATCTGCAAACATCGGTACGAGCGTCTGTTCGCTGGTTCCCACCAATGTTAAGTTATCTTTTTCCAAGTGATAAATATCATCTTCCCATCCTTCTCCTAAATACCCTAGTTTCGCCATATACTCTGGTTTTATCATAACTGGCGGTACCATTGGCTTAAATCCTTCTTTTTTAAGAACATCCATAGCAAAATTTACAAGGGCAAATTCCAATTGCACAGCTTCGTTTTTTAAATATCCAAAACGAGTCCCCGAAAGCTTAGAAGCACGCTCTATGTCTATTAAATCGTGCTGTGAAGCAAGTTCCATATAATCTTTTGACGCAAACTTAGATTCTGTAATTTTACCTTCAAGGCGTAAAACTTTATTCCCGCTTTCGTCTTTGCCTACCGGAACATCATCAAACGGTATATTGGGAATACTCAAAAGCAATATATTTAACTCGCTTGATATTTTATTTAAATCATCTTCTTTTTCTTTCAATTCTATCTTTATTTGTTCCGCTTCTTTCAGCTTAGCTCCTCTTTCTGATTCGTTTAATTTAGGGATTTCAGAAGATATCTGATTCTTTCTTGCCCTTAATCCTTCAACGGCCTGCAGCAACTCCCTGTGCTGTTTGTCTAATTTTAAAATTCTATCTACGTCAATATCAAAGCCCTTATTATGCGCCCCTGCTTCAACTTTTTTAGAATTTTCTCTTATAAAATTTACGTCTAACATAGTTATTTAAAACTTTTCATCAATATAAAACTCTATTCCATCCAAAGCAAAATTTTCTGCTTCTTCTTGCGTATCAAATTCTTCTTCCCAAGTTACAGGGGTTTCTTCAAAATTTCTTGCCTCATCCAGCGCGCTAATCGCAACCCGAGGCACCCATTTACCCGTATCTTTATCTTGATATACTTTTGTTTCAATTTTATAACCTCTATAGGTTATCTGCTGACTCATAAATTTCTTGTTAATTATAAATTTATAATAGCACAAATAAAAATAGACCACCAAATGGTGGTCTAGAAACTTTATTTAGCTTTCTCTTCTTGTGAAAGCACAACACGTTTTACGGTTACAATAGGACATGTTCTCTGATATGTCGATCTAATCATAACCCCCACTCCCTTCAATAAAGAGACTCCAATACGAATGATGCCCATAAAAATAGCCACAGCAAGTTCTAATATAAACGTTAACCCTTTTAAAATTCCCCTCATCAAGCTAAGAAAAAACTTAGTAACTGGATTCAAATGACTGCGTCGATTGTTTCGTTGGACCTTACGAATTCGAACCTGTCTTTCCCACTCTGTCTTTGCTTCATCTGCTGCTTTATTTCTGATTCTTCTCTTGCGATTCCTCTCCGCCTGTCTATCCCAATCATTCCACCAACTATCAATCCCTCTGGCCAACTCTCTAATTCCTAAAACCAACGAAACAAGAATGACCCCAATAGTTACAATACCGCCAACCACTAAGAAAATCCATTTGTATGACTGGACACAAAGAATCACAAAATATACAAGAAGCCAAACCATTGCTACGGAAAATACCAAAACAAGAGGAATCCAAACAACTTTTTTCTTGAAGAATTCAATAACTGCATCTATTGCCTTGTTCAACACATTTGCAATCCCTCGACCATGATTTTCAAAGAACACACGCAACCCCCAAGTTCCAAGCAGTACAGCGGGAACTGTCACAAGAAATGCCCATGCCATCTCACTTAAGATGTCATTTCCAAAAATACTGCCCAGTGAAGAAAATACAACATAAGGGGCAAAAAATACCCCAACTAAAGCCCAAAACTTTTTACAAATCTGGTTATTCCAAGTATCTTTTGTATCACGTCCAAACGGCTTAAGCAAAAATCTCCACCAGTGATAAGTAAAAGCAATAACCCACTTGGGAACATAGTTCTTGTTTGACTTGTATACATAAGATACTTTAGTTGTCATTTCGTCCTCTTTCTGGCTGGTAGGGGGCAAGTACTGATGACTTTATAGCATACTGTTTAATGTCCGTCAATAGACACTTGGCTAATTATTTGATAAAGTAAAGCCCATGAAATGTAAAAAATGTTTTTTGGGTTTAATATCGTTATTAATTTTAACCATTCTTGGGTTATTTTTTATTTATAAAACCTCAAGGGCACAAGAGCCTGCGGTTATTATTAATGAGTTTTTGCCCAATCCAGAAGGCAAGGACTCCGACAGCGAATGGATTGAGCTTTTTAACTCTTCAAGCGAATCTGTGGATTTATCTGGATGGTTTCTAGATGATATAGAAGGGGGCAGTAAAACATATGAAATTCCACTTGGAACTTTGATAGCTCCCAAGTCTTATTTGGTTTTTAATATACAAGACACAAAAATTCAACTAAACAACACCGGGGGAGATTCTGTCAGATTATTAGACCCCAATAAAACTGTTACCTATGAAATAAGTTACGCAGATAAAGCTAATGACAATCTCGCGTATGCGTTGATAGAAAAAAATTGGCAGTGGACAGAAAATTTAACTCCAGGATCAACTAATAACACACCCACTATGTCAAACGATTTAGTTAAACAAGAAGAGACACAAACAATTGAAACTCAGGACAACACCACTCCCTTGCCTAACACATCAGAAACCTTGCCAGTTAAAGATACGCAAGCAGAAATTACTCCCAAATCCACGACAAAACAAGTAGAAAAAACACCAACCAACATACAAGATCCACCAAATCCCAAAGAGCTTTCCGCTTTCCTATCTAAAAATAATTCACTGTACAAGTCTCAACTGGTCATATTTACTGTTGCGGGAGTTTTATCACTGGCGATGGGAATAACGGTTGTCTTAATCAAAAATAAAAAGCGATCTTCTTAAGATCGCTTAACTTTTATACTTTTACCACTCCCTCTAAATTATCCGTAAGTGTGTAACTATCTTTTGTGGCTCCAGCAGAACTAAATATCTCTTCTATTCTGTCGCCGCTAATTGTCTCCTCCACAAGCAAGATACCTACCATAGCGTCTATAGCTTCTTCGTGGTCTTTCAGAAGTCCAAACGCAATATTTCTTGCATTACTTACGAAACGCCGTTTTTCTGCATCAATTAACGCGGTGGTTTCTTCTGAAACATGCTTCATCTGAAGGTCTCGCCCGAGAAATACTTGTCCAGGAGAGTCATCGTATGTAAGATATCCAAGTTTATCTTCGCTCATTGCATATCTAACTACCATAGCATCTGCAATCCCGGTTGCCACACTAAGGTCATTTGAAGGACCTGTACTTGGATTTCCGGGATTAATAATTTCTTCAGCAACTCTGCCACCCATCAAAGATACTATGTTTGCAAATAGTCCCTTTTTAAACGCCAAAAATTCTCCACTACCTTCCTCTGGTAGGATCTGCGTATGTCCCAAAGATAATCCCCGGGGCACAATGGATAATTTTCTAACACTATCTCCATCCTCAAGCAGATATGCCGAAAGTGCATGCCCTGTCTCATGATAAGCAACAACACGTTTTTCATCTTCTGACATTATACTTGTCGGTCTTGCGTCACCGGCAGCAACCTTATCAATTGCCTTTTCAAAATGAGCCATCGTTACCAACGAAGCGTCTTCTGACACAGCAATTAATATTGCCTCATTAACGATGCTCGCAATATCTGCGCCAGTAGCACCTGCGACTGAAGCGGCAAGAACCTTTACATCCACCTCCGAGGAGATGGGTTTGCCTCTCATATGAACTTTAAATATTTCTACCCTACCATATTTGTCCGGCGTACCAACAACAACTTTTCTATCAAATCTACCCGGCCTCAAAAGTGCGGGGTCTAAAATGTCCGGCCTATTTGTTGCCGCTATCACAACAATTTTATCGTTCTCATCAAAACCGTCTAACCCAATAAGAAGCTGGTTAAGGGCCTGCTCCCGTTCATCGTTTCCGCCACCAATTCCATAACCGCGACTTCGACCAACTGCGTCTATTTCATCAATAAAAAGAATCGCCGGAGCTACTGCTCTTATCTTACTGAACATATCTCTCACACGGCTTGCGCCAACACCAACAAACATTTCTACAAACGAAGGAGCGTCAACGCTCATAAAAGGCACGCCAGCTTCTCCAGCCACTGCTTTGGCAAGTAATGTTTTACCTGTTCCAGGAGGACCAATCAACATAATTCCCTTAGGGATTCGCGCGCCCATTTTTCTAAATTTTTCAGAGTTTGAAAGAAAATCTTTTACTTCTTTCATATTGGCTACAGCTTCATTTATACCCGCCACATCTGCAAATGTCACTTTGGGTTTCTCAATAAGGATATTTGATTTGCTTTTGCCAAAATTAAATATTCCTCCGCTAGCATTAGAAGATTTTTTAAATACCAAAAAAAGTATTCCAACAAATAGCAAAAAAGGAATAAGTCCAAAAAATACTGATAAAAATCCCCCGCCATCGTTAACCACCTCAAATTTTATATTTTTTTCCAGCAATACTTCTGTTAAACTTCCCTCGTATCCATCGGTATAACTGCTTTTTACAATAATATATTCTTTATCATCTGAATCTTTCCATGGTTGTTCATCTGAAAAAGTTGCTATTATTATATCCCCATTTTTCTTAATAGATACCTCTTGCAAACCCTCGCTTTCCAAAACATTTGTCATAAACTGATCAAGTGAAACTTCGGTTGCTCTTGTAGGAGCGCTGAAAAAGTAGTTAAACAACAAAGCCGTTCCTAAAGCCATAAGAATTAACCCTGTTATACTCCTTCTGGGTTTCTTATTGCGTCCTCTTGATATATCTGATAACTTCATCTCGTCCTTCCTTGTGAAATAACTACCTTATTTCTACCATAAAGCTGCTTTGGTGTAAATAAAAAATCCTGCATTTGCAGGATTAAAAAATTAACTCTCCTTCTTCATTACGTTTGAGTGAAGCAGCTTTTATATTATAACCATTAAAAATTTCTTCAACTTCTTTCCCTGTCAGAGTTTCCTTTACTAATAACGCCTCAACAAGAGCTTTCAAACCGCTAAAGTACCGGTTAAGAATCCTACGAGCTTGCTCTAGTTCTCTTTCCATAATGTAAGATATTTTACTGTCCAACTTGGCTCTCTGCTCTTCAGAGATTTCTGGTTGTCTGTGGGGGTTTTGCTTGTTTAAATAATTAACAGGTCCGATATCTGGAAACATTGCGTAATAATACACCATTTCTCTCACTATGCCAGTTGCTTTTTCTATATCGTCCCCAGATCCAGTTGTTGGACCAAATCTTCCAATATGTTCTGCCGCGCGTCCACCCAAGCTCATAGCTATCATATCTAAAAGTTCGTCGCTTCTTCTTAAGTATTTATCTTCGGATGGCGAAAATACTGTATGACCTAGTGAACTAGTTTTAGGCAAGATTGTAACTGATTCCAACGGATCAATAGTCGCTAAAACATAACCAACTAGCGTATGTCCCGCCTCATGATATGCAACCGTTATTTTATCTTCTCTGGAAATGAGAATGTTTCTATCTATCCCAGAAATAATCTTATCAAGTGCTTTTTGTAAAATATCGCGCGTTATATTTTCTTTTTCCTCTCGAGCTACCAATATCGCAGCTTCGTTTAAAACATTCTCAAGATCTGCTCCAGAAAAACCCGTTGTTTTGCCGGCTAACCATTCCAAATCTTGTTCATCAAAAAGTTTTTTATTAGTAGCATGTACATGCAGAATAGCCAATCTTCCTCTGCGATCAGGAGCAGTGACTTCGATGTGCCTATCAAAGCGTCCCGGACGCAAAAGGGCTGGATCCAATTTTTCCCGCATGTTAGTTGCGCCTACAATTATGACCCCTTTCTTGTTATCAAAACCATCCATTTCTGCTAAAAGCGCGTTTAATGTGCTATCCTTTTCTGTATCTCCACCACTCCCAACTCCTTGGGTTCTATGAGATCCAACTCCGTCTATCTCATCAATAAAAATTATGGAAGGAATTTTTTTTCTTGCTCTCTTAAACAAATCTCTTATGCGTGCGGCTCCGCTTCCTACAAATATTTCTACAAACTCTGAACCATTAGCGCTAAAAAATGTTGCTCCAGTTTCCCCAGCTAAGGCTCTAGCGATAAGAGTTTTTCCGGTTCCCGGAGGTCCATATAGCAACACACCCTTTGGCAACCTTGCACCTTGGTCCTTATATTTTGCAGGATTTTTCAAAAAATCCTCTATTTCTTTTATCTCTACTAGAATTTCGTCTATTCCTGCGACATCGCTAAATCTGGTTTCTATGTTTTCAGGTTTAATCTCTTGGGCTATAGATTTAGTAGTTCCCCCATTGTTTGCGTTATTCCCCGAACCATTTCCGTCGCTCATAGTCCTTCTTTTTTTTATAACCCACCTTATGGTTAAGAAAAAAATACCAAAGATTATTATCCACATCCAAATATTTGTAGAACCCCCACCGTTATTTTTAAATTCCAGTTTTTGTTCAACTCCACTTTCAAAAACTAACCGGTTAAACAATTCATCTTCTACCGCATCTGGATAAATAAAAATTATGGGTCTTTCTGATGTAAAAATAGTGTCATCTTCGGATGGTACTGGATATACCTGTATTGTATTTCTTAACTCATCTATAACTACCAACTCTACGTCTTGTCTTGCAACTATTTCGTATATATCAGCTAATCCTGGATCACTTTCCCTTAGTATCTCGAAACTAGAAAGCTCAGGCTCTTGAGAGCTATTTGTCGTCTTTGCATTGTTGTTAAGCCAAAGCAAAAAAACAAAGATGGACACAATCGTAACAATTATTGAGATTAACTTACGCTTTCTTTTAATGAAGGCTGTTAAAGCTTTGAAACCTTTTTTCATCTAATTCACCTCGCTTTTCAAAGAAACTATTTATATCATCTCATATTTTTACAAAAAAATCATCCTTGATTAAGATGACTTTTTGTGATGCGGCCCCAAGGGGATTTGAACCCCTGTTACCAGGATGAGAACCACGCGTCTCCCGACATAACTAAAATTTTTAATTTTGTTGCTATGTCGAGGATCCTCGATTTTCTAATAAAATCCTTGCGGCCCCAACGGGAGTCGAACCCGTGTTACATGGATGAGAACCATGCGTCCTGGGCCACTAGACGATGGGGCCGAGCCGCAAGGATTTTAAGAAAATCGGGACTAGACCGGGCTAGACGATAGGGCCTAAACTACCTTTAAATCTAAAACTAAAAACAAGCACAGATAAAACAGTACCCTTGAAATCAGAAGTATTATACATTAAAGTTCCCTTAACGACAAACCGCCGACCACTATTGAGGCGGAACTTTATAGTACTGCAATATAAACGAAGCAATTTCCCTAAACGTTGGCGTTACTGAATCTGCGGCAAAACGAATACCATGGGGGTTGTCAACTTTTATTATCCCTATGAATACCGGATCGTATGCCGGAGCAAAACCAACAATGGAATGAATTGTTTGATCAGAATATCCAGAACTATCTTTATTTGGAATTTGCGCTGTTCCGGTTTTACCCGCTACGCTATACCCGGGTACCGCCGCCTTTCTATCAAATGAATTATCTACAACGCTAACCATCATAGCCGCGACCCTAGATGCGGTTAAAGAAGTTACGGGTTGCGCGAGCACTTTCGGTTCGGTTGATATTTCTTGGCCATCTTTAATCACTTTTTTAACCAGAAATGGCCGCATTATTTTGCCTTCGTTTGCAATCGCCGCAACTGAAGTTAAAAACCGCAAGGGGGAAAAACTAATTCCTTGCCCAAAAGAAGAAGTCGCAAAATCTATATCTCTGTTTGCAGTTTTTATACTCTGCATATTCCCCGCAACTTCTCCCAATATATCTATACCGGTTAATTTATCAAACTGAAAAGCCTCTAAATAATCCCTAAATTTTTTCTTTCCTAGTTGTTGTTGAGCAAATATTGCTCCTGTATTTAGTGACTTCTCCAAAACTTCGGTCATGGTCTGTAAGTTTCTAGCTTTACCGTCAAAGTTGCTAATAGTATACCCGCCTATTCTTACACTGCCTGTATCGTTATATACTGTCTGAGGTGTAATAACCCCTGCGTCTATCGCGGCGGCCATTGTTATTGGTTTAAAAACGGAACCCAACTCATAAACAGACTGCACCAAATTGTTCTTAAAAACATTTATATTTTCCACGTCGCTGTAGTTGTTTGGGTCAAACCCCGGCCGCTGCGCCATAGCTAAAATCTCACCAGTGCGAGGATTCATAAATATGGCACTCGCCAAGTCCGCGTCTAAATTTTCCAATAATTCTTGGAGTTTGCGTTCTACCACAAACTGAATTCCATAATCTATTGTTAACTCTATATCTGCTGCTTCTAAAGAACTATCGGATAATAACTCATAATTTGCTGATCCTAAAGCGCTCCCACTAAGTAAATTTTGATAATACTCTTCTATGCCATACTGGCCTTTTCTATCTTCTTCGTTAAACCCCAAAAAACCTAAAACCGTTGATCCGACCTCCCCTGCCGGGTACACGCGCACCAATTCATTTTTGATATATACCCCCGGCAACTGCAATTTTTCAATTGCATCTTTTTCTTCCAAAGATATTTGTTTTTTTATAAGCGCGTATGAAGAATTTTGATTTTGTAAACGATCTAAAATTACTGAATAGTCCTCCTGATTTATTTCCACTATTTTTGATATCTCGTTAAGAATATACTGGGAGTCGTTAACCTCTTTGGGATCTGCGTAAATAAACGGAGACTCTTTGTTGGTAGCCACCAAATACGTGGCTTCGCCTGTCTTATCTTGAAAATAAATATCTCCTCTGGGAGGCGTGTAATCTTGTCCCCCTATATAAATACCCTTAGCAAAAGCTGAATATTCGTCGCCTTTTATTATTTGTAAATAATACAATCTTGCGCTAATAGCGCCGCTTACCAACACAAATAACACAAAAAGCGTAGTTATACGCTTATTTGAATTTGATTTTGATTCAAAAACCCTATAAGACTTTCTTCTTTTTTGCATAACAAAACTCTATCTACTAGCAAAAGGTGAAGTAGAAGATTTCTTTAAATACTTTACATTCTCTATTTCTGCATATAAGAGCATACTGCTTTGTTCTAAAATATATTCCAGCGAGCTGGCGTACGTTAAATTAATACGCAATTGGTTATTCGATTTCTCGGTTTCCATAATTTTATTTTTCAACTCCTCAACCCGATATTCTCCTCTTACATTATTAGTAGCAAGCAATACATAGCCAACTAACACTATACCAAAAATTAAGGCGAGTATCACAATAGACAACGTTTTTTGTGTATATAATATTTTTAACAATAAACTCATAAGATTCTAAATATTCTTAATTTCGCACTTCTACTTCTGCGATTTCGCTTAATTTCTATATAATCCGGTTTTATTACCTTTTTATTTACCACCTCCCCTATGTTTTGCTTTGCCCATTCTTTTAAGATACCTTTCACCAATCTGTCTTCCAGCGAATGAAATGTGATTGTGGCAATCAGTCCTTTTGGCTTTAAAACGTCCAAAGCTGCAAACAAACCATATTTAATAATTTCTAGTTCGTTATTTACAACCATTCTAAGCGCTTGGAATGTCTTTGTTGCCGGATTTATTTTTCCCCTGGAATGTGTGGCTTCCAGAACAATATTTACCAAATCCTGTGTTGTCTCTATTGTTTTTTTTCGTCTTGCATATAAAATTTCCCTAGCTATGTTGTGCGCAAAACGTTCTTCTCCAAATTCTAAAATTATTTTTTCTAGGTCTTGCGCTGAAGCAGAATTTAGGTAGTCAGCCGCTGTTGGTATGCTTTTATCGGTAGGGTCATAGCGCATATCAAGAATTTCATTTTTTTGAAAACTAAATCCCCTACCGCTATTTTCTATGTGCCAGGAAGAAAAACCAAAATCAAATAAAATCCCATCTGCTGGAGGAAAACTATTTTCAGCCGTAATCTGTTTTAAATTTTTAAAATTACCATGCGCACTAACTACATTTTCTATTTTTTCTTTTTCCAAATTGCTTTTTAAATTTGCTATCTGTTCTGAATCTGCATCTATTGCCAACACCTTCCCGTTTGGCGCTACTGCCTTGGCAAGCGGTATTGTATGCCCCCCTTCACCCGCCGTACAATCAATAAAATTATTGCCAGGACTAGGGGAAAAATTAGATAAAATTGTCTTAAGTAATACTGGGTCATGCATTTTTGTTCGTTAACACTTATAAAAAAGTGAATAATGAGCCTGTTTGCCAATCAGACAGGTGGTAAAAATAGTACAATTCATTCCGTCGTAAGCCTGCCTACCGCCTGCCTACGCACAACGTGCAGGTAGACAGGCAGGCGGGAACGAAGTGGCAGTGTGGAATAAATTGTACTATTTTTTACTACTACTCGCTAAAGCGAGGCATTAGCCGAGCTATACCCCAAGCTCTCCCAAGCGTTCTGCCATATTACCGGCATCACGCTCGCTTTTTTGTTTGTAAATATTCCAATTTTTGAAATCCCAAATTTCTAACCTATTATAAACTCCTGCAACTACAACCTGTTTTTTTAAAGATGCATATTCTTTTAAGTAATCGGGGATCAAAATTCTTCCCAATCTATCAACCGCCGCCTCCATTGCGCCTGCCAACATTAATCTACTAAACCCCCTTGCGTCCTTTTGCCCAAGAGGCAAAGCGCCTAATTTATCTGCTAACTTTTTCCATTCATTCTGTGTAAATACAAAAAGACAACTATCTAGTCCACGGGTTACAACAACTTTTTTACCCACATCGCTCCTAAACTTAGCAGGAATTGCAACACGTTTTTTTGCATCTAAATTATATTGATATTCACCTAAAAACATATTTAAAATTGCTTAAACTAGCTAGAATAATCTAAGTTTTCCACTTTTTGGGCAAGTTATCCCCACTTTTATCCACAATCTTACCTATATCTACCATTTTATACCACCAACCTGCCCTAAGCAACACTAGTTATCCACATCAGATAGTTCTATATATAATAAAAAATCGCTCTTTCTAATGAGCGATTAATTTACTTTCCCAGAATATATAAAGGTTCTAAATGTTATTTTATATTTACAACCCCGCCTGCGACAAGTTTCTTCCTCTAGTACCAAAGTCCCCCTAACTATCCCATCCAATTCAGCATCCTTTTCAAGAACTCCAAGAAAACGACGCGCGTACTTGTGCCGTAACTTTTTTATACAACGCTTGTTCCAACAATTTTTTAAGTCAGCTGTAAATTCAGCTATAAATCTTTCATCTCCTGGTTCCAAAACACCTCCTTCTGTAACTTATATAAGTATACTATATAATTACATTTTGTCAATATCTTTTGTATCAAACCTGAAAAAAACATAAAACCGCCCTAACGAGCGGTTTTTAATAATTCATGTACATATTCTGCTATAGCCATTGCACTTGCAAGCCCCGGGGATTCTATTCCTATTAGATTTACAAAAGTCGGGCTGATGCTGTCCACATTAATAATAAAATCAGACTCTTCAGCATCAGGCGTGATTTTAGCTCTTATACCAGAGTATGCCCAGACTAAATCGTCTTTTGTAAGGCAGGGCAGATATTTTATTGCATGCTTTAAAAATACTTCCACCGGAGTTTTATCTTCTTCGTAATAATCTTTAGCAGGCACGGAGCGAGCATTTGGTCCTATAAACAATCTTCCGTCGGTCCTCGGGCTAAAGTGAATGCCCTTGCTTGGAGATTTTTTTGATACCGCAGGATATACCAAACGCCTAACTAAATTTCTCTTTTCTCCAACAATCTCATAATATTCGCCCCTCCATGGATAAATAGTATAACCATCAAATCCCGCCATGTGCGCCACATCATCCGCGTATAAACCAGCCGCATTTATAACTACTTCAGCGTCAAGGATGTTACCCCCACTCATATGAATACCATAAACTTCTTCCAATTTTTCAATACTCGTAACTTCGCTATTAAAAAAAGCTACAGCGCCGTTTCTTAATGCGTCTAACTCCAAAGCCCTAACAAACTCTCCTTGGCTTATAACCCACACAGCGGGAATAAAAATTCCTACCAACGCCTTTATATTTGGAGCTAATTTTTTTATGCTTCTGCGAGTTACAAATTTAATTTCTATACCCTGCTTCCTAGCGCTTCTCATTAAGCGAAATAAATCTAATATCTCCCTGTATAGTCCGTTTCTAAACGCCCTAAAACTTACAACGATAAGCATCCCAGAATCAAGAAGTGGAATGTTTTTCTCTTTTGCATATTTTACGGCTTTTAAACTCCCGCTTACCGCAAGCTTAGATTTTAAAAAATTAGGATTTTGATGTATGCCGGAATGCAAAACTCCGCTATTTCTAGCGCTTGTTTCCATTCCGCCATATGCGTTTTTTTCAACTACAAAAACTTTTTTTTCAGGATAACTCATGGCCAATTCCCGAGCTATAGCAAATCCAACAACCCCTCCTCCTACAATAGCTATATCTACCTTTTTCCGCATGAACATGCCTCCCAGTAAAACTACCTATATTATATACCTTTTTTGAATAACAAAAAACCGCTAAAAGCGGCTCTTCAAATTGGTTCTTCCTCACCTCCTTCAATAGTTTCGTCTTGTCCCTACAAAATCCCAAGACTGTAAGAGAATTAACTAGCTATTTAGTTATTTAATTATTTTATTAATCAACTTTTTATGCGGTTTTTCCAATATGTCACGTAAAAATCTATCAAACATTTTTTGTCTATATTGAAATTCTTCATTATCAAAAACTGCATAATCAATTTCAGTACCCGCTTCTGCTTCCAGATTTTTCATAAAACCGGCCAACCTTTTGTCATTTACTCTGTCCCCGACAAGGAGCAAATCAGCTCTAACATCCTCGTTGTCGTGTCTTATAAAAACTCCCGATAGTACAGCCAACTTAATACCCCCTAACCCCCTTAATTTTTGCGTCATTTTATCTTGATCTGTGGGAGAAGATTTTAAAATAAGGTTCTGCAGTTCTTTTATAAAAATAAAACCCATATTCAACTGAAACAGCTTATCCCTTTTTCCTCTTTGTTTTCTGATTTGAATTATTTTTATGTCTTCTAACTTTTTTAACTCCTTGTTGATTTGCGCTGTCTTTAATAATGTTTTCTCGCGAATGTCTTTCAAAGAAAACTTTTTACCAGGATTGCGCAAAAACAACTTCAATAAACGAAGTTTTGTCGGTGAATCAAATAATTTTTCTAAAATCTGCTGACTCATACCCATACGAGAACCTGATTCGAACCAGAATCCTGTTCCCCTAACTATTTAGATTATATATACCATCTTATTATAAAAAAGTAAAGCTACTTACAGCTTTACTTTTTTATAATTCGTCACTCGTAGTTAAAAGAATTAACTATTTAAATGTAACTTTTGCACCAGCTTCCTCTAATTTCTTCTTCATCACTTCCGCCTCTTCTTTTGCTACTTTTTCTTTAACCATTGCCGGAGCCCCATCTACTAAATCTTTTGCGTCTTTCAAACCAAGCTCTGTAACTTCACGAAGGGCTTTAATAACTCCAATCTTATTTGATCCTCCATCTGTTAACTCTACATTCACTAACGAGCTCCCCTCGTCTGCGTCTGCTCCCGCACCTGCTCCCGGCGCACCAGCTACCATCATCATTGGCGCTTGAGAACTTACACCAAATTTTTTCTCAAGAACTTTTACCAATTCCGATAGTTCCAACACGCTCATTTTTTCTATCTTTTCAACTAAATCTTTAAATTCTTTTGGGACCTCCACTGTTTCCTCTTTAGTGCTTATGGGTGCATCCGTGGTTTCTTTTTTTTCTTCAGTAGTATCTTTTGTCATATTTTTTTATTATATTAATTTTGGCCTGCCATAATTTTTATACAGGATAAATTTGACCTTTAAATTTTAACTTTTTTGCTCTTTAATAGCATTTAATACATTCAACAAACCGCCCAAGTTGCCACGCAACACGTTAACAAAACCGTTTATTGGAGCTTTAAAACTTCTAAGGACGGACGCAAGTAGTTCATTGCGTGTTGGCAATTTAGCTAATTGTATTATTTGCTCAGAACTTAAAACTCTGTCATCCATTAAGCCTCCCAAAATTTTTAAAATTTCCCCTTCTTTTTGTATGTCATAAACCGCTTTGCTTGTAGCAACAGCATCCTGCGTTCCAAAGGCAATACCTATTTGCCCATCCATTTCCAAAGGATTTAGACCTTCCATTTTTCTTTCATCCAACGATTTTTTTATAAGTG
>MHOK01000017.1:0-15783 GCA_001820055.1 Candidatus Spechtbacteria bacterium RIFCSPLOWO2_12_FULL_38_22
TTTTCTTACACGTTACTGGCTTTTACAGTTGGTTGGTTTATTTTTAGCATTTCTGTTTTTGCGCCAAATTTGAAACTTATTAGTAAGGTTTTTAAATCCCAAGCTATCAGCGTTGCCCGTAAAATAAATTTCGTTTTGGATTTATACGGAGGATTAGATACTAGTATCAGTGTTTTTTCTGCCATAACAATTATAACGGTTGCTGTTTTATTTGGAATAAATATTGCCATGTTAGTTTATATGCTTAAGCGCAATAGCGCAGTTTCAGCTCCTAAAAGACAGGGCAAAAGTATATTTTCCACTTTCGTAGCAACCATTGTTGGAGTTTTAGGCATAGGATGTGCCGCGTGTGGATCTTTGATTCTTACTCCTCTTATCGCGGCACTGGGCGCAACTTGGATTTTAACCGCGCTTCCTTTTGGAGGAAGGGAGTTCAGCTTGGTAGCAATTATTTTAATTTTAATTTCTATATATTCTTTGTGTAAAAAAATTAACGATCCTTTGATTTGTCCAGTAGAGTAATTAACAAAAAAATAAGCAATTAATTTTCTATGTTAAAAAATCATTTATACAATTTATTACTGCAGATAGTTCAGGAAAACAAAACACTTTGGCGCATAAAAAATCACTATTTAAATGATTTAGAGAATTGTTCTGTATGTAAAGAGTTTTGGAACAAAATGGAGGTAGATAAAAAACAGCATATACAAGATTTAAAAACGTTGATAAAGCAACACTTGGAATAAGAAAAAACGGTTCGACATTGTGTCGGACCGTTTTTAGATATTGTACCCAAGCTCTACAAGTTTTGCGTCTAATTCTTTTGCTAACTCAAATGCTTGTTTCATTTGCCAGTCTTTGGGTTCCTTTGTTGTGAAGCGTTGTTGTATCCAGATGGATATAAGTATAAGTACTTTATATTGAAAACCTGATTTTGTAGCTTTAAAAAAACTTATAACAAATACAGCAGACAGTATCAGTAGGTAAAGTATGAAAGTAGTGTTAACAAGGAAAGCTAGTATATAAATAATCCATAAGGGCGTAAGAAGTAAAAAGTTAAATACGATTATTCTAGTACCACACTCCTTATGCGCAAGAGGCGCTAAGTTTAAATTTTCTTTTGTTCTTTCTATTCCCTCAGAGTATAGGTATGCAATTTTATGTTCTGCCCCATGCCATTGCCACGTTTCTTTAAAAAAGACACTAGTCACTACTGCATCGTCCAGGTTTGATAGGGATATAGATGCCAGAAAGGTCCATATTATCAAGGATTGTTTGTCCATCGGAGACAGTATCCATAAAAGAATTAGGATTAAGATGGTTAGGACTTTTCCTAGTAAAATTGTTTTATCGCCACCTGTCGATGTTTTATCTAGGTTATTTTTGGTTTTTCCTTTTGCTACCATGCGATCCATTTGTTCGTCGTAAAGTTCTATGTAGAAGCCAGAACTAGAAGAAATTGCGTTTGGTATGAATTTCAGCTAGAGCTCCTTTATTTTAGTAACTTTTTTTACTATAACACTTATTTCAAATAAAAAAACGCCTCAATCCGCCAGCCGGCGGAAAGATGAGCCGTTTTTCAATCGCCTCAACTTTATATGAGGCGATTTTTAATTGGTTAATTTAAAGTTGAGCCGATTATTTTTGGATGTCCATTTAGAAATTCTTTTGCAGTTTGAGTGTTTTTTCCCTCAAGCTGTACGATACTTGGAATTACAAGTCCGTTGCTGGTTTGCACCGCAAAACCATCATCATATTTAATAGCCTGTCCACTCACTATAGGGACACCAGGTGTCCCTATAGTGTATTCTGATATTTCTAGTTTAAGGACTTTAAGGCGTTTACCATTAAAAAAGGTATATATTCTAGGCCAGGGAGTATAGGCGTGTAGTTGGCGTTCTATGTAGTCCGCTGGTTTATTCCAATTAATAAGTCCGTCTTCGCGTTTAATGATTTTAGTGTAAGTCGCTTTTCTATCTGCTTGTTTTTTTAGTTTAATCTTTCCAGAGATATAATCCGGCAAAACTTCAATTAATAAATTTGCTCCTATTTTGAATAATTTTTTACCTAATATTTCGTAGGTAAATTTTTCATTTTTAATTTTTAATTTTTTACTTTTTATTACTGGTCCATGGTCCATCGTTTTATCCATTTTCATTATGGTAACTCCAGTTTTTTTATCTTTATTTAAAATCGTAGCTTGAATAGGCGAGGGACCTCGGTATTTCGGTAAAAGAGAAGGATGAATATTTAATGTACCATATTTGGGAATTTCTAGGATTTCTGTAGGGATAATTTTGCCGTAAGCAGCGACTATACCTAGTTGGTAGTTTGTAGTTGGTAGTTTGTAGTTCTTTAACTTTTCAGGTTGTATTATGGGTATGTTGTGTTTTTGGGCTAGAATTTTAACCGGACTAGGGATGATTTCTTTTTTTCTGCCGGTGGGTTTGTCGGGTTGGGTTACGACTAAAAAGGGCTTATAGTTTGAGTCTATAAGTTTTTGTAGTACGATATTCGAAAATTCAGGAGTTCCAAAAAATATAATTTTTAGATGTTTATTTTTCATGCAAGCGATTCGTGATAAGTGTGCCGTTTAGATGATCTGTTTCGTGTTGGAATACTTTAGCCAGTAACCCCTTCGTGGTTATGGAGAATTTTTTTCCATTTTCTGCTTGCGCTTCAAGAACTACTTCGTTGTAGCGTCTAATTTTGTAATAAACACCCCTTATGCTTAAACATCCTTCTTCCCATTCTTCTTTTACGCCGAGATAGCCTACAATACGCGGGTTTATATAAGTAGTTGGGAAAAGTGGGCTAAATAAAGACAGGGGAATGCTTAAAGTTCGTACCTTTGGCGCATAATCAGGAGGTATTACAAAAACTGCTTTTGAAATTCCGATTTGGGGTGCCGCAAGTCCAAGACCGTCCTGTTCAAGCAGAGTATCTTTCATGTCCTTTATTAGTTGGCGGAGATTTTTGTCTTTGAAGTCAGTTATGTTTTCCGTCTTTTTATACAGTAGCGGATTTGGATTTTGAATTACTTTTTTTATCATATTGCTAACATAGTAGAATAGATTTTTATATTTTTCAACTTTCTTTAATGGCGGGATTCCGCCATTAGTATTTTGACAGGCATTTTCTTACTTTCGCGTTTTTTGTAGTCTTTCATATCTGAAAGCATTTGATAACCCCAGTTTAATCCCTTTCTTTTTACTAACCCCAAAAAAAGACCAAATGTTTCTTTTTTGCTGTAATATTCCCACATTTGTTCTGCGATGTAATGGGTTTCGGAGTATATTTTATCTTTGGTATTTTTTTGTTGCGGATTTAGGGGTTTCATATCCTTATTGTAACATTTTCCACAAAGTGAGTTGTGTTAAAATAAAAGTCTGTTATAATTAGTTTGTTAAAGGTGGATATAATTAAGTATTAACTAAAACAATATGGATTTAATATTTGTGGTATTATTGGTTGTTCTTGTTTTAGCCGCTGTCTTGTATTGGCGTTTCTTCATGAAAAAGAAATCAGGAGGCAGTAAAACGAAGGTAGATATGCCCATGTCAGAAGAATCTTCAGACGCAGGCACAGATGCTGGTGCCGATACAGTTGTTAGCGAGGCTCCACAGTCAGACGTAAGCGACAATGTGGAAATGGATAGCGCGAACGACGATGGTATGGGCGGAGAAGACTTGATGTCGGATGGCGAAGAGGTTAAATAATAATTTGATACATAGGGGAGCAGAATTCGAACCAGAATTCTGCTCCCTTAAATAAATCCCTGCTTTTGTAGGGATTTATTTTTATGTATACTAAGTTTATGTTACCAAAAGTATCTATACTACTTTTAAATTGGAATAACTGGAAAGAAACAGAGGAGTGCCTGGAGTCTTTGAAAAATATAAAATATCCCAATTTTAATATTATACTTATAGATAATGGGTCTGTGGACGATTCTTTAAGTAGAATGAAAAATTTTAAAACCAGCAATTCGCAGTTGGAGATTGTTATATTAGAAAACAACGAGAACTTAGGATTTGGCGGCGGCAATAATCCAGGGATTCACTATGCGTTAAAAAACGGATCTGACTATGTTTTACTTTTAAATAACGATACTTTTGTGGATCGCGATTTTTTAGACAAATTGGTCGAGGTGGCTGACCACAATCCCAAAATAGGATTAACTACCCCAAGCATCTTTTTTCATGACGCTTGCCCGTCCGTAGCCTTTGGGCGAAGGAGGGAACGCGAATTACTATGGTTTGGGGGTAAGACGTATATTCAGTGGCGTAAAATGGATAAAGCCGTCACGATAGAACTGTTTAAAAAGAAAATACCGCAGGGTTCTTTGCCGTCCAAAATAAAATTTGCAACTGGAGCATGCATGTTAATAAAAAGAGAGGTGCTTGAAAAGGTTAAGGGTTTTTATCCTCCGTATTTTTTATATTTTGAAGATGTTGATTTAGGTTTTGAAATTATGCGTGCAGGGTATGAACTGGTGTGGGTTCCAAGTTCTAGCATCTGGCACAAGGTTTCTGCGACTACTCTACCAAAGTTAGGTTCTGCGTCATTGCAGTATTATAATACGCGCAATATCTTACTACTGGCAAAGCGGTGTGGACCTTTTTGGGTAAAAATTTATATGCATTTTTGGTCAGTATATACATACTTCAAGCAACAACTTAAAATAATCAGCGGATACAATAAAGAATTATCCTTAGCAATAAAGCAGGGCATAGAGGATTATTATAGAGGAAGGTTTGGTAAGTATCAAAATTTTGAGTAACTAGTAAATAGTAACTTGTAACTGGTGATTGGGAAAGTTATACTAGGCGTGACATAGAAGCGGTGCTGAGCACCGCAATTACTAGTTACGGATTACGTGTTACTTGTTACTAATTTTTATGAGTAAAGTGAATAAAATAACTAAAATAGGCATAGATTGTTATAAATTGGAAGATTTAACAGGGTCTCAACGCGCAGGTGTGGGAAGGCACTTGTATAAGTTGCTGGAGGAAATATCAAAAAGACCGCAATTGGCAAAAGAGTTTAAATTTTATTTGTATTTTAAAGGTAGAGTACCTAGTAGTATACCGTTTTTAGCTAACTCAATTTTTGTGCCCAAAGTAGCCAAACTGCCATTTTTTTTACCGTTTTTTCGGCCATCTTTTAACATATATTTTCATATTGCTTTGCCACTGTTTGCGTTAAAAGACAGAATTGACGTAACCTTTTTTGCCTCTTTTATGTTACCAGCTTTATTTATAACCAAATCCATTGTGTTGCTTACAAACGATATTTATTATGAATACAAGTGGGGCTCATTACCTAAAAAATATAAAATTGCGTACAGATTATTTAGCAACTGGGCGGCGCGGCGCGCAACACAAATAACAACTCAAACCAATGCTTCTTGCGATGAGGTGTCTAAGTATTTTAAAATTCCAAGGGAAAAAATAAGTGTTGCGCCCCTTGGAGTGGATTCGCAAGAATACGCCCCTGTAGGCGAGGTTGTAAAAAAAGATTATATTTTATATGTAGGGCAAGCATTTTCGCGTCGACATTTGCGCGAAACCCTGCTTGCTTTTGAGCGTATTGCTCCAGAATTTTCGAGTCTAGAATTTGTAGTGGTTGGCGTAGATAAATATAATCCACCAATTATTGCAAAATTAATTGAAGACATAAACAAAAGATTAGAAAATAGAATAATTTGGAAGCAAGGTGTGGGCGACGAAGAATTAAAAAAACTTTATCAGGAGGCAAAATTATTTACTTATATTTCAAGTAGTGAAGCAATGGGTCTTCCGCCGCTTGAAGCGTTAGCGGCAGGTACCACGCCAATTGTGGCAGATACGCCAACAACTAGAGAGATTTTTGGAAGTAAAGCGTATTTTGTAAAAAACCCAAATAAGGTTGAAAACATAGCAACTATTTTACATCAAGCATTAAAAAATGACGCAGAGCGTCGTAGAATAATTGAGGGTAGGCAGGAGGTTTTGGAAAAATATACATGGGACAGGCACGCAGAATTAATGCTTCAGCTTTTTCGTAAAACCGCGCAGTAATAAGTAATCAGTAACGAGTAATAAGTAATTAGTAATCAGCCTGTCTGTTGGCAGGCAAGTAGTTGGTACAAAAATAAAAAGCGAGTTTAGCTCGCTTTTGTTGTGAAGTTAATGTATTCCGAATTTTTGCGAAAGATATTCAACACTTCTTTGTTGTTCCGCGTTGTCTGGTTCAAATTCCTGACCAAGGACCCGCATTAAATGAGGGAGGTCTTTGCCTTTGAATATACCTAGGCTGAAGTTTCCAGTTACACTGTTGACCTTGTGGAAGAGTTCTTTAGCTTTTTGTAGCCAAGAGTTGCGACGTACCACATCTTCCTCAAAATTGCCAGGGCCATGGGCACCACCACCACCGTCCATAAGCAGGGTTAGAAACAGACCCAGAAGTTTAAGGTGTTTCACGACGTTTTTCCCTTCAGCGTTTTTTGTGCTAGTATACAGTGTATACGTAGTTTCATATTTTGTCAAGTTAAAAATATAATCAGTAATGGGTAACTAGTAATTGGTTAAATGTCGATTGTTAGTTGTTCTATGTTATGTGTTAAGTGTTAAATAATGAATTTTAAGCAGATATTTAAACAACCTATAAATGTAATTTTTTCAGCATCCTTAGCGCTAGTTATATTAGTTGCTTTGGGAATTATACCCCGTTTTGGCGGGGCTTTTTTAGTCCTAGTTTTAATATTAGGTTTTATATTAAGATTTCCGCTAAGACAGGGTGTAAGCTTATTTTTACGCTCAATACCATTTTTTATAGCGCTTCCTATTACTCAAAATTTTGACAACTTTAGCACCTGGCGTATAGTTTTGGTAGTAATATTTTTGAAATGGTTATTTACGCAAACAAATTGGTTAAAAAAGGAAACAGTATTGAAGTCAGACTTGAATAAAAAATATATTTCTATATGGCTTAAGAAAAACAAGATTGAAGCGCTTGGAATTTTATTTTTTGGTATAAGTTTTTTATCTTTGTTTGTTGCGCACGATTATATAGCAGGCACAAAGCAAATTATTTATTTACTAAATGCAGTTTTTTTATTTATAGTAGTTAAGGACTTAATTGCAAAGGATAAAGGTAATTTTTTTGAGTTTACCAAAAATTTTGCGTACTCTGGGATATTGGCAGTAGCCGTGGGGTATATTCAATTTATATCCGCGTATTTTACTCCAGCTGGGGTATTTCATTATTGGTGGGGACAAGTTTTTAGTTTGGGCATGTATGGAACACAATGGGCAAATATTGTTACCAACTTTGGCAATACTTGGTTTAGTTATTCAGGAGATACTTTGCGCCTTCGTATGTTTTCTACATTTCCGGATTCTCATTCGTTTCCAATTTATGTAATTATGACGCTTCCCAGTATAATGGTTTTGGGATTTTCTAGAATTAAAATTTTTTACAGCTACTTAATGGGGGAGAATAAAAAGTTGTTTAAAAATTTAAAGTGGAATTCTCCTCAAGCCAATTTTATAGTTGGGCTTGCTTTACTAATGTTAGCTCTTATATTAAGTGGAACTCGGGGCATTTGGTTAGCAATTTTACCTACCATGGCCGCAGTTTGGATACTTAAAAGGATGGGGATACCAAAAAGATTTATTAAGATAACCGCGAATTTGTCGTTACTGTTTCTATTTATGTTTCCCTTTTATTTTGGTATTGTTAGTTTTCGTCAGTTCCAAGATACAGGTTTTAGCGCGCAAGCGTCATTTGCGCGTCTTCGTTCATTGGTAAGTTTTAGCGAAACTTCAAACAGTGGAAGGATTTATATATGGAAGGAAACTATAGAAAGCATAAGTAAAAGTCCGCTTTTAGGGGTTGGAGCAGGCAATTACCCGGTTGTGTTAGATGAATTACAAACTGCGGCACGCGCAGGAGCGAGTGCTCATAATTTATATTTACACATCGCAAGTACTATAGGAGTTTTTGGGCTTTTGGTATTTTTGTGGTTTTTGTGGGATTTATTAATAAAAAGTATTAAATACTTGAAACACAATAAACATCCTTTATACTCACTATATATAGCAGTAAGCTTGTTTTCATTTGTATGGATTTTTTCGTATTTGATGACCGATGCCGCATTATTTGATGGTCGAGCGTCCTTAGCGTTTATGGCTTTATTGGGCACAATGGTGCCAATTTTAAATAAAAAGAATGAATAAACCGGAAGTTTCCGTACATCTAGTAGTTTATAACGGCGAAAGGTATTTGCGTCGCTGTTTGGAAGCGATAAAAGCCCAAACTTACGAAAACATAAAGTTTCGTATTTTTAATAATGCTTCAACTGATAATACAATAGCTATACTGCGTGAGGTTTGGCCAAGCGCAGAACTTATAAATTTTGATAAGAACCATTCTTTGGGAGGAGGTTTTAATCGCAGTTTGTACTATAGCGACTCTCCGTACGTTGTAGGTCTTTGTGTTGATGTAGCTATGGCTTCCGATTTTATAGAGCGCGCAGTTGATGTTGTGGAGCGTTATAAAAAAATTGGTGTACTGCAAGCAAAAATATATAGGTACGACTGGGAAAAAAATGAAAATACGAATATTATAGATACAACAGGGATACAAATTTTTCGTTCTCGTAGAATTACAAATCGTGGTCATGGCGAACAAGACACGGGGCAGTATAACGTGGCAGGAGGGATTTTTTGTTACGAAGGCGCTGTGCCACTGTTTAGGCGCGAAGCGCTTGATGACGCTAGCGTATTAAAAGATAAGAAAGATGACAAATATCCTTACGAATACTTGGACGAAGATTTTGTGTGGTACGCAGACGAATTAGACTTAGGTTGGCGTATGCGATTGCTAGGATGGGAGAACTGGTACGAACCAAGTGTTATAGCATACCACGACCGCCAAACTACGCATAAGTTATCGCATAGCTACAGAGATTTTATTAGACTGCGTCGCACCGTGCCTGCATTTAAAAGAAGACTAGACTTTGAAAATCAACGCTTGGCCTTTATAAAAAATGATTTTGGGGTTAGCATATTAATGAATTTACCATGGTTTTTAAAGCGGGAGCTGTTTTTGTTTGTATATTTTTTAATATGGGAGCGTAGTACTGTTCCTGCCTACTGGCATATTATTAAAAAAACCCCACTTATGTTACATAAAAGAAAAAAGATTATGAAACGTAGAAAAATTTCAAAAGGCGAACTGCGTAGATGGTTTAAATAAACTCGCTATCGCTTACAGTATGATGCGAACCAACAAAAAACATATGGAACAAGAAATATTTAATCAATCTGGTGACGAAGTTATAAAATCTAATAAAAAGCGTAAGTGGAAGCGTTTTATTTTTGTTGGAGGAATTTCGATGGTTCTTTTTTTGGTTGTATGGGGCGTATATAAAACCTCTAATATATTAACTATTTCCGGCGATGTTGGTGTTTATAAAGATTTTAAATTAGACAAAGAAAAGGATCGTTTGGATATTTTAATTTTAGGAATTAGGGGAGCAAAAGATGAAAATGGGGGACTTTTGGCAGATACAATGATTTTGGTAAGTTTTGATAAAAATAAGGAAAAAGCCGCAATTCTATCTTTGCCTAGGGATTTATTAGTTGCAATGCCGGATCACTCGAATCCAGAAAGGATAAACTTTGCTTATGCTTTAGGCGAACAAAGACACTGGGGCGGGGGAGGACTAGCATTATCAAAAGAGGTAGTAAAGTACGTAACTGGTGTATATGTGGATCACGCTATCGTAGTAAATTTTGATGGGTTTAAAAAGTTAATTGATACACTTGGCGGTGTTAAGATAGAAAGATTCACAGAATTTATAGAAAGCGAACAATGGCAAGGAGAGGGAATTGAAGGAAGTCCCTTTTGGGAATTAGCAAACGACCGTCAGGTGTCTGAAGATAAGGGTGAAAATATTCAAGATGAATCTGATGTTTTAAGCCCTGAATTGGACCAGAACCGCTGGGTATTTAAAGTACCGGCAGGAATTTCGATATTTGATGGAGAAAGCGCTCTTTATTATGTTAGGAGTCGTTTTAGTAGTTCTGACTTTGACCGAATAAAACGTCAGCAACAGGTTGTGGCATCTTTAAAAGATAAAACCTTGAGTTTGGGAGTCTTAGGAAACCCGCTAAAAATATTTAATGTTTTAGATATTCTAGGTGATAATGTAAGAACAGATATGAGTTTGGGAGATGTAAGGGAATACGCAAGTTTAGTTCAAAAATATGATAGAATCTCTATAGAAACAGGTATCTTAGATACTTCACCAAACGGACTTTTGGTATCAAAAACTATAAACGGGAGCTTTGTTTTATTACCTGTCGCCGGTGATACTGATTTTTCTGAAATTAGGGAATTTTTTAAAGGTATTTTTAACTAGAAAAAATGAAAATTATACAAAAAAAAACACGCAAATATTTATTGCTAGGGACAGTAGGTGTTTTGTCAGTTTTCTTGGTGGGGTTTTTCGTTGGTCAGATTGTAGCTAATAATAATTCAGACACCGGACTAATAGATTTTGGTTCTATATTAAATACAGAGGATGTAAATTTTTCTTTGGTAGAGAAAGTATGGAATTTAATAAATACTCAATATGTAAATACCGAGGAACTAGACAAAGAAGGGTTAATATACGGAGCAATAAATGGGATGCTAGAAGCATTAAATGATCCATATACCGTATTTTTCAACAAGGACGAGACCGAGTCGTTTCTAACGGGAATATCTGGCTCTTTTGACGGCATAGGAATAGAAATTGGAATAAGAGATGACTTTTTAACAGTAATTTCTCCGCTGAAAAATTCTCCCGCCCAAAAAGCTGGAATTAGGGCAGGAGATAGAATAGTGGGTATAGATGACCAAAAAGTTACGGAACCCTTGCTGGAGGACGCCGTCTCGCGTATAAGGGGTCCTAGAGGAAGCACGGTCAGTCTAACTGTTTTAAGAAATGAAAAGGACGAGTTAAACATAAAAATAATACGTGATACAATTGAAGTACCGTCCGTAAGCTGGGAGTTATTAGAAAAAAACATAGCATATATAGAAATATCTCAATTCTTGGAGATAACAGGGAGGGACTTTTCGAAAGTTGCGCAGGAAATTTTAGAGTCAGACGCAAATTCTATCGTCTTAGATTTACGCAACAACCCGGGTGGATTTTTAGATGTAGCCATGGATATAGCGGGATGGTTTTTGCCCAAGGATGAGGTTGTCGTTACAGAAGAACTAGGGAATAAGACTAAAAGGGTACATAAGAGTTTAGGACCCGGTTCTCTTAAGGATTTGCCTGTTGTTATATTAGCAAATGAAGGGTCTGCTTCTGCGTCAGAAATTTTAGCCGGAGCCTTGCGGGATTATAGTAAAGCAAAAATTGTTGGTAAAAAAACATTTGGTAAAGGATCTGTACAATCTTTAGAAAAATTGGAGGCTGGCACCAGTTTAAAAATAACAGTAGCGCGTTGGATAACTCCATCAGGTCAGTATATAAATAGTATTGGAATTGAACCGGACATTGAGGTGGAAATTACGCAAGACGGAATTGATTCTCAAAAAGCTAGGGCAGTTGAAGAAATTTTAAATAAATTGTAATATAAATTGATATGAGAGTTGTGTTATTACAGGACATAAAGGATTTGGGCAAAAAAGGAGAAGTTAAAAATGTTTCTGACGGTTTTGCGCGTAATTTTTTAATTCCCAAAAAACTTGTGGTTATAGCAAGCAAGAGTGTTCTTTTGGATTTAGAAATGAAAAAAAAGGCAAAAGAACAACAAGCAGTGCAGGAGTTAGAATCTACTGAAAGCCTAGTTTCTGTTTTGGATGGTTACGAATTAATTTTAAAAGAAAAAGCAGATGAAGGAGGCAAACTATATGCAACTCTTACGCCGGCTAAAATTGCAAAGGCCTTAGGCGAGGCTGGTTTTAAGGTTTTAAAAGGTAACGTAAAAATAGAGGGCATAAAAGAGATAGGAGAACACAACGTTACTTTGGAGTTTGACCATAACTTAGAAGCGGAAGTAAAAATTATATTAGAAAAAATATAAAATGGCTAAGTACATTTTTGTTGTAGGGGGAGTTATGAGCGGAGTTGGCAAAGGAGTCGCAACCTCTTCTATCGGAGCCCTTCTACAAGCGAGGGGCTTTAATGTAACAGCTATCAAAATAGATCCATATTTGAATGTAGATGCCGGCACCATGAACCCCATTGAACACGGGGAAGTTTTTGTTACGGATCAAGGCACAGAAACAGACCAAGACATTGGTAACTATGAACGTTTTTTGAATAAAGATATCCCAGATATTAATTATATAACTACCGGTCGCGTATACGGCGCTGTAATTGAAAGAGAGAGAAACTTAGAGTACGGTGGCAAAACCGTAGAGGTGGTGCCCCACATAACAGATGAGATAATGAATAGAATTAAAAAAGTGGGGGAGGGTATAAAAGCGGATTTTGTTTTAATAGAAATTGGGGGAACTGTGGGGGAGTATCAGAATTTAATATTTTTGGAAGCGGCGCGTATGATGCACCTTGCAAATTCAAGCAACGTTTTATTTGTGCTTGTTACATATCTTCCTATGCCGGGTATGATAGGAGAAATGAAAACTAAACCAACTCAATATGCGGTGCGTACTTTAAATAGCGCTGGAATTCAGCCAGATATTATTATTGCCAGAAGCGAAAAAGATATAGATAAACCGAGGAAGGAAAAAATAGCTATTTTTTGCAATATAAAAAAGGAAAATATAATATCTGCGCCGGATATTAAGACAAGTATTTACGAAATTCCTGTAAATTTTGAACGTGAGAATGTGGGTAAGTTGATATTAAATGCATTTGGAATGCGCGAACGCCCAGTTAAGATTGATAATTGGCAGAGTTTGGTAGACAGGATAAAAAAATTAGAAAATGTAGAAAATAAAAAAAAGCCACAAACTGTTACTGTGGGTATAGTAGGAAAATACTTTGAAACAGGCGAGTTTGTTTTAGGGGATGCCTACCTTTCGGTTATAGAAGCAATTAAACATGCGGCATGGAAAAACAACGTTAGTGTAAATATAGACTGGCTTAATTCTTCAGACTACGAAGGAACAAATAAAAAATTGAGCAGTTTAAAAAAATATTCAGGCATTATAGTGCCCGGTGGATTTGGCTCTCGTGGGGTGGAAGGAAAAATAAATGTAATTGAATATTGTAGAAAGCAGGGAGTGCCCTTTTTAGGTCTTTGTTATGGCATGCAACTTGCGGTGGTAGAGTTTGCCCGTAATATCTGTGGGCTTAAAAATGCCCACACCACAGAAGTTAATAAGGATACGCCCCATCCGGTAATAGACATAATGGAAGATCAAAAAATTAGTTTGCGAAAAAAAGATTTCGGGGCAACGATGCGTCTTGGGGCGCACTTATGCGATTTGAAGGAAAAATCACAAGTTCACAAAATTTATAGTAAAAAAGGGCAAATTTCGGAACGGCATCGCCATAGGTATGAGTTAAATAATAGCTATAGAGAACATTTAGAAAAAGCAGGTCTTGTATTTTCGGGAATAAACTTGGATAAAAATTTGGTAGAGATTATAGAATTGCCCTCGCATCCATTTTTTATCGGTACGCAGTTTCACCCTGAATTTAAATCGAGGCCATTTAGTCCGCATCCATTGTTTGTTGCATTTATAAAAACTGCCAGTAGGAACTTGTAATTTAAACTTGTTCACAATATCAGTGGGTATTAAATTTTTAAAGAAGAAATAAAACTTCTTACGAGGGCTTAAAAAATAAAATAACCTTGCTTGTTGCAAGGTTATTTTATTTCAACTAATTTCGTTTTGCGTTGGCTTCCATCAAATTTTTTCTTACGGACAGTTTTAAAATGTACTGTGCCTTCAGCCGCAGCATACAATGTGTCGTCTGCACCTCGGCGTACATTTTGTCCATATAGGAATTTTGTGCCGCGTTGACGAATTATAACCATTCCGGGTTTTACCTTTTGTCCGCCAAAAAGCTTCACGCCTAAACGCTTGCTTTTTGAATCTCTTCCTAATTTTGTAGACCCTCCGGCCTTCCTATGTGCCATAAAGCATCTTCTTGACTAAGATTAGGTTATAACTTAACCTTAGTTTAGGGATATTTTACCCGCGGTAGTTTTTATAAAAATAAAATTTGGGCGGGTTGTTATAATATATATGAATGAAAGAAATAAAAACAGTCTATTTTTAGCTACAATAATTAGTTTATCGATAATAACTGTTTTTTCTTTAGGTTATTTTATATCAAATTTAGTAAAATTTCAAAAACCGTCCATTATTGTAGAAAAAACTAACACTGCTATTGATTATACAAGAAAGGTTCAGAATTTGCAAGTTTCTGTCGTGGCGTCTGTAAATTCAGATAAGTATCATTATGAACATTGTAGTGGCGCAAAACGTATAAGTGAAAAAAATAAAATATATTTTGAAAATTCTGCTGAAGCAGAAAAAGCCGGGTTTACCTTGGCTAATAACTGTAAATAGTAATTTTTTATCTCACGCAAATAGTATTGTATGGATATACCAAGTTTAAAAAATATAAAAACTGCGTATTTTATCGGTATAAAAGGTGTTGGAATGACGGCTCTGGCGCAAATCCTGCAAAGCAGGGGAGTTAGAGTTGAGGGTTCAGATACGCAGGAGAAATTTTTTACGGACGAAGTTTTAAAAAAACTTCAAATTGAATTTATAGAAAAATTTAGCGTAGATAATATCCCCTCCAATGTAGATTTGTTTATAACTTCAGTAGCTTATTTAAATAAACAAAACCCGGAACTGGAACATGTAAAAAAATTAGGATTGCCCCTTATTACATACCCCCAAGCTTTAGCGGAGTTATTTAATAGTAGTTATGGTATTGCAGTTGCGGGATCTCATGGAAAAAGCACAACAACAGCAATGCTAGGTGTCCTTTTAGAGCAAGCAGGGTATGACCCCACGGTTATTGTAGGAACTTGTGTTAACCAATGGGGAAGTAATGCGCGAGCTGGACATTCTAATTTTTTTGTTGTTGAAGCAGATGAATATAGGGATGCTTTTTTACAATACGAGCCTAAAATAGTAGTAGTTACAAATATAGATTATGATCATCCAGATTATTTTAAAACCAAAGAGCAGTATAAAGAGTCCTTTCAAAAATTTACTACCCAGCCGTCTGTTCAAACTACTGTGATGGGCTTAGATGATCGTATTGATGTTAATTTTAATCTTAAGGTGTCAGGTGAGTATAACCAAAAAAATGCTTATTTGGCTTACAGGGTAGCTTTACAGTTAGGTATAAGCCCAGAAATCGCAAAAAAAGCATTAGAAAATTTTGAGGGTACAGCAAGGCGTTTTGAATACTACGGGAACTACAAAGGTGCAGAATTATACGATGACTACGCTCACCATCCAACAGAGATAGAAGCTGTAATTAGAAATGTAAAACAAAAGTTTTTAGATAAAAAGATTATTGTTTTATTTCAACCGCATACTTATAGCAGAACCGAAAGTTTATTTAGCAATTTTGTAAGCGTGTTAAGTAAGGTACAAGAAGTATATGTTTTAAAAAGCTATGCTTCGGTTCGCGAAAGTGGAGAGGATATATCCGGGAAAAGGTTAGCACAAGCTCTTAACGCGGTGTATTTTGATAGTTTTGACGACGCAACGAATTTTTTAAAAAATAAATTAGGCAGTAATAATATTTTTTTAGCGTTGGGCGCAGGTAACCAATGGCGGGTGTTAGAAGGTATT
>MHOK01000017.1:15794-17804 GCA_001820055.1 Candidatus Spechtbacteria bacterium RIFCSPLOWO2_12_FULL_38_22
GTGTTAGAAGGTATTTTAAGTTGACTTTTTTGCACGAATAGTTTATAGTTATTGCAGTTCACAGCACACAAGAAGGAGGATTAAATTGGGTAGTACCAAAAAGAGGTTTTTTTCTAATGGATATGAAAAAACAGAAGGTAACTTTGTAGCAACCTTTAGTCAACCGGAGTTGAAAGGGCACAGATATAATGAGCTTTCATATAGATTTTTTTATTTTTGTCCAAAATGGGAGAAAATTAGGGTAAGCGAGGGTAGAGTAGGAATTATATTGACTGGTTTTTGGCGGTTTTTGAGAAAACTTATTTACATCAGATTAGACGATAAAAAAATCAGCTGGAAGAAATTTATATTTTATTTGTTGCTTGTTGAAGCTGTTATAATTTTGGTTTTGATAATTTTATTAAATATAGACCACAATTCTTCAACGACCACAACGATACCTGAACCTCCACCGACAACGACCGAACCCGAACCCCTGCCCACGACCACTACATCCGTACCGTCCGATGACACGACTACGACAACCGTACCCGAACCCCCGCCTACCACTACGACGATACCTGAACTTCCACCTACTACAACGATACCTGAACCTCCACCTACTACAACGATACCTGAACCTACGACAACTACAACGATACCGGAACCTACGACGACAACAACTACAGTTCCGCCACATCCCAATTTGACGCTAGAAGTTTCGTTTACATCCAGCGTGTACAGTGGCAACGCGCCATTGAACGGAGTTAGTTTGCAGGCCAGTGTAAGTGGCACGGCAAGTGGCAATATTTACTATACTTTCTGGTGCGGCAATGGAATTAAGTTTGAAAAAATAACAACGAAAACTTTCTACGATACCGGTGCAATATGCGGTTATGCAAACGCAGATGAATATACAGCGACAGTGAGAGTTGAAAGAGAAGGCCTTGTGGTGGTAAAGACCGTAATGATACAGGTTAATTAAAGCAAAAAATAGGGCTGACTAAAGTCGGCCCCATTATTTTGTTTTAATTGGATAGGTAGTTGGGCATTACCTATTGACACAGAGTTACTGAAGTGGTATAATATTATCGATTAGTAAAATAATAACTAAAAGTAACACATATGCATATTAAACGTAATTTGTTAGTTTTTAAAAGTTCAAGCAATTCTTGGAGAGTTTTTTTCTATACGGCACTTGTCGCCACTGTTGTAGTTGTATCTGTAGCCATATTTATGGCTTTAAACCTAGGCGATATGATAGCGTCTGCTCATGCCCCCGACCTAAAAATTACCAAGACAGGAAATAAAGAAGTTATAAAGGCTGGGGAATCTGTTCAGTTTACAATTACTCTTATTAATGTTGGTGACCCAGATTTTGTTGCTGGCCACAATGACTCAACAGCCTATGATGTAAAAATTATCGATAAGCTTCCCAACGGTTTTACTGTTACTTCCAGTGGTAATACCACTAAAACATGGGAATTGGACAAGCTTGAAGTAGGACAGACTTTTCAAAAAAGCTTCAAGGCTACAGCTAGTGCGAATATACAACCAGGTGGTTATTTAAATGTTGTTACCGCTAAAGCAAAGCATAAAGTAAATGGAGTTTGGGTTAACTACCCCCAAGTTCAAGCAAGTTTTGCAATTAAAGTTAATGCCGCTCCACAAAATAATCCTTCATTAATTATTGACAAAATCGCCAATAAGAGCGTTTTGCAGTCGGGCGAAGCGCTACAGTATACTATTAGTGTAACAAACGCTGGTGCTGGTGTTGCAGAAAATTTAACGTTAATTGATAGTTTGCCTGGGGGATTTACTGTTCTTAGTACAGGCGATTCAACCATTACTTGGACAAAAAGCAGTCTAAATCCAGGACAAACTTGGACAAATACTTTTACAGCTCAAAGTTCAAGTTCAGTGGCTAATGGGTCATATGTAAACACAGCAACCGTGAGTGCAAGTAACCATGGTTCTGTTTCAGATACCGCAACAGTTGTTGTAAATAATCCTCCAACTACCCCAACAAAT
>MHOK01000017.1:17813-19606 GCA_001820055.1 Candidatus Spechtbacteria bacterium RIFCSPLOWO2_12_FULL_38_22
CAACTACCCCAACAAATCCAGTGTTGATAATTAATAAGGTAGCGAATAATACTCTTATCTTAGCAGGAGGACAAACCGTATTTACAATTACAGTTACCAATGTAGGCAATGGAGTAGCTAATAATTTAAACCTGGTAGATTATTTACCAGTCGGATTTAATGTAAACGGCAACTCAACCATCACTTGGACAAAAAGCAGTCTAAACCCAGGACAAACTTGGACAAATACTTTTATAGCTCAAAGTTCAAGTTCACTGGCTAACGGTTCGTATGTAAACACAGCAACCGTGAGTGCAAGTAACCATGGTTCTGTTTCAGATACCGCAACAGTTGTTGTAAATAATCCTCCAACTACCCCAACAAATCCAGTGTTGATAATTAATAAGGTAGCGAATAATACTCTTATCTTAGCAGGAGGACAAACCGTATTTACAATTACAGTTACCAATGTAGGCAATGGAGTAGCTAATAATTTAAACCTGGTAGATTATTTACCAGTCGGATTTAATGTAAACGGCAACTCAACCATCACTTGGACAAAAAGCAGTCTAAACCCAGGACAAACTTGGACAAATACTTTTATAGCTCAAAGTTCAAGTTCACTGGCTAACGGTTCGTATGTAAACACAGCAACCGTGAGTGCAAGTAACCATGGTTCTGTTTCAGATACCGCAACAGTTGTTGTAAATAATCCTCCAACTACCCCAACAAATCCAGTATTAACGATTAACAAGGTGGCGAATAACGCTTCAACTAATGCCAACTCTAATGTAAGTTATTTTGTTTCTGTAACAAACTTTGGTAACGCGACTGCAATAAATGTAACTTTGACAGATATTTTACCCAGCGGATTTACGCATACAACAAACAGTTCAAATATGAGAACTTGGTCTTTGGGTAATTTAGTGCCAAACGAAACAAAAAACGTCAATTACACAGCTTTTGTTGCTTCAGGTGTGGTCAATGGATTTTATACAAACACAGCAACAGCAAGCGCGAGCAATCATGGGTCTGTTTCAGATACCGCAATCGTACAAGTTACGGGAAGCATTCTTGGTGAGCAATCTGACCCCAAGCTTGTAATTGAAAAAACGGCCAACAGAAAAACTATTAATCCAGGGGGTACTGTAACATATACAATTACTGTAAAAAACTTTGGAGATGCAGATGCGGTCAGCCTTACATTGAAGGACGTGTTCCCGGATTACTTTAGTCAAGTTAATACTGGTCTTACTTCGCTTACATGGACCAATCCTATTTTAGTTAAAAATGGTGGTGTATGGCAAGTTTCTTACACAGCTGTTGTCGGCAATAGTGCTCCGCAAGCAGACTATATGAACACCGCTACGGTCTGGGCGGGGAATCACTCCGGGCAGGTTAAAGATGATTACACCGTAGGTGTTAGGAAAGGGACAGTTTTGGGCGATACTGGTGTAGGACCCTTACAAATACTGTTTTGGTTTAGTTCTGCGTTGATATTTGGAGTTGCTACTTATCAAATTCGTAAAAAATATATTTTAGCGCCTGGGGAGCAGAATTAAAGAAGATAAGAAGATTCTTATACTAATATGCGTATATTTGACAGAAAATTTAATAATGTGGACCTAATTCCTGTTAGTCCTCTTGAAATCAATTTTTACAAAACAAAAACTACCAAGAAATTAGGTGGCTTTAAATTGACTGTGTCCGTTTGGAGCATAGTGGCCGCCGCCGCTATTGTAGTGGTTATTTATCCGTTTATCCCTATTGTTGTATATAAAATAAACTCGTCAGGCTCTATTCCTTACGTGGAA
>MHOK01000018.1 GCA_001820055.1 Candidatus Spechtbacteria bacterium RIFCSPLOWO2_12_FULL_38_22
CAATCCTCTCTAAAATTTCGCCTATAAGACCTCTTTTTACACAGTCTGGCTTAACTAATACTATTGTAGTTTCTTGTTTAGGATCTTCCATATTTTTATTTAAAATGAATTTCCGTAAGTATACATTGATATTATACCATTTAAGTCATTGCGCAAAATTTGCATTCCAGTATTTTGTAATCTTTCTAAAACCACGTCATGGGGGTGGCCATATGAATTTTTACCGACTTGAATTACGGCAATTTTTGCCTGTACTTTATCTAAAAAGTATTTAGCGCTTGAAGAATTACTCCCGTGATGTCCCACCTTTAAAACATCCGCGCCTAAATCTATATTATTAGTTGCTAAACTATATTCAGCAAATTTTTCCGTATCTCCAGTCAAAAGAAAACTATCATCTTTATAAACTAATTTTAAAACCAACGATTTTTCATTATCGCTTAAGCCACTGGGCACATCTTTACTGGGCCACAAAATATCAAAATAAATATCCTCATCTATCCAAAACCTGTCTCCTGCTTCAACGCGTACTAACCTCACTCCGCTTTCTTCAATCTTTGCAAAAAACTCCTGAGCCAAATCGGTATCCTGTGTTTCCGCTACAACCTGAGTGCTTACCAAAACTGCCCCCACTTGAAATTTATCTAAAATATCTATAAGACCTCCTGCGTGATCTTTATCTATGTGAGTAAGTATCACAAAATCTAAGTTCCTATCATAAAAAGGCATCCGGCTTCCTACTTTTTCTAAAACCTGACTGCCAGAACCGCCATCTATAAGTAACTGCGTACGATGTGGTGTTTGAACAAAAATAGAATCCCCCTGTCCCACATCCAAAAAATGAACCTCCAGCGCCCTTGATGGAGTAGAAGCAAATGCAAGTACCGTAAATAAAATAGCAACAACGCAAAAAGTGATAAGAATTCGTTTTTGATTTTTAGTAAGAATTTTTATCATATCCTTAAAGAGCAGGATTCAAACCAGAATTAAGTTTAGAAGCTAAAAACTGAAACAACCCACCAAATATAAGAAGAAAGTAACCATGCGGGTGCGGCAAAAACTACGGGTAAAAAATTTAAAGCTCCAAAAATAGCCGCGATAAAACCCAAGATTAAAACCAATGGCAAAGTTAATGCTACTAAAATATTTGTAATAGGAGCAACGTATGAAAATATATTAAAATAATAAATTGTCAAAGGAAATGTTAAAGCTTGTGCAGATATGGTAACTGCCAATAAACTAAAAGCTGTAAATTTGTTTTCGGTAAGATAGGTCGCAATTTTTCTATCTTTCGTAACAGGATTTCGTATAAATAAAAGTGGTATTTTTTGAAATATCCTATCAAGCGGTTTCATAAAAACCAAAATTCCTAAAACTGCTAAAAACGATAATTGAAAACCGATATCAAAACGTATAATAACTGGATTCATCACAATCATTACCGTTGCTGCGTACAACAGTGCGCGCAAAATTGAGTTTGGCCTACCTATAAACTGCGCTATCATCAAAGCGCCTGCCATTATTCCCGCTCGAATCGCAGGAATGGGGGCGCCAATCACTAAGATATAAAAAGTTAAAATTCCAAATGAAATTACCACGGCATAACGCCTAGAGATAAATTGTGTTAAAATCCAAAATAAAATAAGTCCAAGTACTGCTATGTGCATTCCGCTAACCGAAACTATATGAATAAGTCCTGTGCGCGATAAATCCTGGCGTAATTTATAGGTTATATCGCTTTCGTCTCCTAAAACCATGGCTTTGTATAAAGAACTATGCGGCGCAAGAAGCGCATTATCTAAACCCTGCGATAATTTATTGCGTAACTCTGAAAAAACTTGCACCTCTTGTCGTGATTCGTAATACTGCTTGGAATCTTTGGGAATATCGCTCCCTAAATTAAATCGTAAAAAGCCAGCTACAAAGAATAACAGCATTAATATCGGTATTCTTATGCGCTTATTTTTATAAAAAACTACTGCTATAAACGGGGTTACTGAAACAATTATTAAAATAACTATTTGGTGGACCACAAAAAAAGAAGCCACAGCAACCCCGAATACAAATCCAAGACAAGAAGCAGTAAGCCAGTTTATTTGTACTAAAAAATTATGTATCCTTCCGTGCATTTACAGTATGCTACACAAAATTACATAAAAAATCAAAAAACTGCCGTTCTGAAACGGCAGTTTTTATTTTTAAACTATTAAACTAGACCATAGTTACGGCTTCCATGCCCATGCGGTAAGCCCTCTATTACAATGTCGTCTATTTCACATACTCCACCCACACACGCAAGTTCTTTTTTTGCTTCTGTAGCATCTTCTTTTTCATATCCTACTATATGGCTAAAATCGATTTCGGGCAGGGCAAGCACCAATTCCTCATACTCTTCCTTTGTAATTGTCTCATACGGCGCAAGAGCATATTGATGATCGTTTTTTGGTAAAAATGCCAACCCCCCCAGTTGATCCCAATTATTGTATAACCAATTGGCTGATTCTAACCATTCGTCATCTCCGACATAAATCGTTACTGACGGGTTGTGTTCTGTAAAATTCTCTTTAACCATCTTCCAATACTCCAGCTGATCTATTGTCGATATATCATCTTTAAACACTTCTATGTTGTCCGGCGCCATAACTGGAAATTCTAATACATATGTCGTTGCATCCTTATCTGTCATTCCAACCTCTGGTTTGTAGGGAAATTTTTGGTCTCTTAACATATGAAAAATTGGATCTGTTGCCGCAACACGAACTCGTCTTATATAGTACTTGCTCCAACGAGGATGCATGCCGCTTGAAGAATCAACGGTTTGAGAAAGGTTGCCAGATGGCTTAACGCAGGTTATACAAGTGGATTCGTTAATGCCTAAACGTTTTGAGTACTCACGATTGACTCTTATGGCTTCTTCTTTCAACTCTCCAAGTGTTTGTGCGTCGCGAACCGAAGGACAGTCCCACTGTCCTGTCAAAGATACTCCCAATAGACGCTCCTCCTCACAATTTTCTTTCCACTCTTTGGAAAGGTATGGAAAGTTCGTAAGTGTCGCCTGGTATGTCCCCAATATAGTAGCCAAACGAACTTTTCTTAGTAAGCTTTCCTTTGTATCTTCCGAACGACAGACAATCTCGCTTAAATTACAAAATTGTTTGTTGCGAAGTATAATTTCACCACAAGGATTAGTGCCACTATCTGCCCAGTGGTTCACAAACGTCTCCCATCTACGCTTTGGTAGTTGATTGCTAAGACCTGCTCTATTAAATATCCCGCGTTCACCTGTTCCACTTTTTGCAAGCGACAGCCACTCTTCCATAAACTCGTGGGCGGATGGTTTTCTATTATACGCGGCAGAGTTATTTGCCATCGATCGCTGTGGTTCAAATAAATAAAATTTTCCATCCTTCGCTTTTCTCATCTCCCCATCATCTAAATCCGAAAGCGAAATTAAGGCGCTTCTTCTTACTCCGCCCGCAATTACGATTTCGCCAATCTTACAAATAACGTCATGTACATCTATGTTGCTTAAGCGCTTTCCTTGTTTCTCTAATATCTTTTTGCGCGCAAACATAAGCATGTCTCGTAGCGGTTCTGGGCCAGCCGATCTTCCTCCCATTGTTTTTAATCTAGCACCAGCAAAACGCAGTTGGGAAAAATCAAAATCAATATCTTTTCCGTCGTACCAAGTTTTTAAACCAATCGTTAAGGCATTGCACCAACCCTCTTTGGAATCCTCAATAACATGCGTTTTTAATTTTTCACCTGTTTGCATTTTGATAATCGGAAGTTGTTGTACGTGTCTGCTTTCTACAGAAAACCCCACACCTGTTCCGCACATACATATGTACATTATTTCTGCAAAATCCTCCAAACGCTTTGGAGCAATAAATGAACAGTTATAAGCTGCAACATTAGTGCCGCGTGCTGCTTTGCCTGAAAATTGCAAGAGACGCATTGACGGCATTGCTTCGTGGTTTAAGATTCCCTCTTCAACTTCTTTGTATTCCTGTTCGCTCAAAGCATCATTTAAATTTTCGCGCATAAAATTCATAAACCTACTTACAGTTTCTATCCAAGTTTCCCTCCTATTTTCTTCGTCTATCCAACGAGAATATGTTCGATAAAATATAAACTCGCCTAAGGGATTGCGAAAATATTTTTTACTTTTATGCGCAAGCTCTTTAACGTGCTGTGGAACTTCATGTCGAGCATCCCGTAACTGCGTCCTCTCTCGTCTATAAACAATATAAGATTTAGCAGTTGCTGAAAAATCGCTCAGTATAAGAGCGTCCTCAACAACATCCTGTATGTCTTCTATTTTTAAAGCTTCTTTGTTTGAATATTTTTTTTGCAATAATTTGGTGGCCCTGTCAGATATTTTCTGGGGATCGTGTTCTAAATCTCCCTCGCCTGTGGCTTTCATGGCTTTATATATTGCATTGGTAATACGCGCTTGATCCCACTGGACTAGTCTTCCATCGCGCTTGCGGACATGTGTAAACAATTCTTTTTTTAATGCCATGATTTTGTTTTCTCTTCGGTACTTGCTGATCGCAAAATAAAGAGTAATTAATTATAATAAGGGTTTCACTAGGAAGTTTATTCTAACAAGCTTTTAAATTTCAATCACTGTGGATAAGCCCGTACTTTAATTATAACAAAATTGTTTTTCAATATAAAAAGCTTTTTGTCAATATCGACTATATCTACACAAAAAGCGCCTTAATTTATAAAGCGCTTTTTGTTATATTCTATAAAAGTTTACTATTTCATTTTCTTTCTAATAAAAGCCGGTATATCCCAATCCTCTTCTTCTTTTTCTTTTTTAATACTGTTGTTGTATTTAATTTTTGTATTTATACCAGCAGTAACCGCCGTTCTTTCACGTTCTTCTATTCCATTACCAGCAACTGCAGAAAAATCTAGTTCTTCTGTTGTGGCAACCGGTACATCTGTAAAACCTGTTGCAATAACCGTTACTTTAATTTCTCCTTTTTTGAGCTTATCGTCGTTATATGCGCCAAAAATTACTTTGGCTTCGGGGTTTATTTCATCTGTAATAATTTTTGCAGCATCGTTAATTTCACTCATAGCCAAGTCGTCACCACCTGCTACAGAGAACAAAATTCCGTGCGCCCCAGCGATTGAAGTATCCAATAGCGGAGAATTTATTGCGGCACGCGCTGCTTCAATAGCTCTGTCTTCGCCGCTCGCGCGTCCAACTCCCATCATGGCGCTTCCCGCATCTTGCATAATTGCATTTATATCTGCAAAATCTACATTAACAATTCCTGGCTGTACGACTAAGTCTGAAATACCTTGCACTCCTTGTCGCAGTACCTCATCAACTATTTTGAATGAATCAATTAATGACATTTTTCTGTCAATAACACTTAACAAACGATCGTTGTTTATAACAACCATCGCATCAACATGCTCTTTTAAGTTATTTAAACCCTCTTCCGCAATTCGCGCTCTAAGGGCTCCCTCAAAACTAAATGGACGCGTCACAACGGCAACAGTTAGTGCTCCTAATTCTTTTGAGGCTTTCGCAACTATGGGAGACGCTCCCGTGCATGTACCCCCTCCATGTCCTCCTGTAACAAAGACCATATCAGCGCCCTTTAAAACGTCTTTTATTTCATCAATGTTTTCTTCTGCCGCTTGACGGCCAACTTCTGGATTCATGCCTGCTCCGAGGCCTCGAGTTAGGTTTTTACCGATATTAATTTTTACTGGCGCGTTTGAATGATGAAGATCTTGGGCATCGGTATTGATTGCAACAAATTTTACGCCCTCTATTTTTGAAGCGATCATGCGTGATACCGCATTACATCCTGAACCGCCAACGCCCACGACCAATATGTTTGCAAAAGTTTGTAAATCCGGATTTAATTTTGCCATAGTACTTAGCTTTTAGCTTATCCTCCTTAGCCCAAGCCTGCCTATGGGCAGACAAAGCTTCGAAAGGATGCAGTAGCTTTTAGTTTTTAGTTTATAATTAATTTTACGTTACTGCCCCATATTACCAAAGTTGCACAAAAAATGTCAAGTGTCTTTGGTAATGTGTACACACCTGTGGCGGTTTGTGGGTAAAAATAAAAAAAACCGCTGGGCAATGCCCTGCGGTAAAAATCCTTATAGTGGAACTATCCTCTAGTTGAAGACTTCCAGTGAGTACCGTCTCTAGTTTTAAGATGCTCTATCCATTTATTGGATAAACCTATCCGCAGACCAGCCCGTATCTGCACCTTTATGCATTTGAGTTCTGCTGAAGTACCAGAATCAACAAGTCCTCGGGCTCCAAGTTCTATATGATAAGCCTCGTGAACGATGGAGGAAGCATACCAAGCTAAATCGGGGTATGCTGTTATGTTCGAAACCCTAAACTCTCCGGCATCGTTCACTTGACTAACTCTAGCATACCTTATACAACGAAGGTGCTTCAAAACAAGAGTTTTATAAGTACCAGGGGTCTTCTTCTTTAACAATCTCAAAGCTTTTTTGGTATGTTCAACAAATATCTTACTACCAACTATTTTTATACCATCAAAAAAATCTGTTTTATATCTTTTGCCCATTTTAACCTCCTTCAACTTATTTCAGGTAACTAAAATAAAAATAGCATATACTATTATATTTATCAACACACTCCACCCCCTGCGCTCGCTTGGCTTACTTCATAAAACTTAAAGCATGAAACATTCACTCAAAAAACTAAAAGTTTGGTATTACAAGTTTCAAGTTTTATAATTTTATGAGCTTTTAACGCGAACAAAATTTATAGCTTTATGGTAACAAATTTCTAAGCCATTTTTTCATAGAGGTTACAGAATTATTTGGCGAAAAATTTCCAAAAGAAAATCTACCGTACTTACCTTCTTCAATTCCCCAAAATATAAGCCCCAGAACCGTCGCGAATGAGGGGTCGTCAACTGAACCAGCGATACCTTCCACATCCCTAGGAAATCCAATCTGAGTTGCAAGACGCAACTTGTCGCGACATAAATCCACAATATGTGGTATCTTTGCGCTTCCGCCAACCAAAACCACACCTCCGGGCAAATATGCCTCTTTCCCAATACGCTTTAGGTCCTTATTAACCAAATCAAATATCTCGTTAAGACGGGCTTCCATAATTTCTACAACGTCTTTCCTCAAAATAGTGTCCTTCTCGTTGGAATCCAGTTGGCTTAAATCAATAACATCTCTTTTCTGTAACAAATCTGCAACCCTAGCCATTCCATACTCGCGCTTAATGCGTTCAGCAATATCTACTCCCACTCGAAGCCCAATAGCTAAATCATTTGTTATATTATCTCCGCCGATTGGCAAAATTCCAGCATGAATTAAATTGCCGTCCTCATAAACCGCAATATCAGTTGTACCTCCGCCCATATCAATACACGCAACACCCAACTCTCTTTGTCTTTTAGACAACACCGCTTTTGACGCAGCAATAGGAGATAAAACATAACCATCAACCTCAATATCATTACCTTCCATACATTTATCTATAGTTTTTAAATGAGCGGAAGATCCATGCAATATTAAAGTGTTTGCTTCCAACCTAAGACCATTCATTCCCACAACATCCCGAAGACCGCCCTCACCATCTATAATGTACTCATTTGGTAAGTTGTGTAATATCTCTTGGTTTGCCGGCAAGGCCAAGGTGGATGATGCCGTTATTACTCTTTCAATGTCGTCATTTGAAATTTGACCATCTGCTCGGGATACGGCAACTACTCCACGCGAAGGTACTGCTGTAATATGATTTCCTCCTATACTTACATATGCGCTAGAAACCGAAACTCCAGCCACCTGCTGTGCATCAGTAAAAGATTTTTTTACACATTTTATAGCGTCTTCTAAATCTACTACGACTCCCTTTCTAATTCCCTGAGACCTTGACTTACCTATGCCAACAACCTGGGGCGTTAGTAAATCACCGCTTACCGCTGCGATAATCGTCGTTATATAATGAGACCCAGCATCTATGGCTGTAATATGATTTTCTCGTGACATGGCGCTATTCACTTACATCCCAAAAACTAAAATCATGTTGCCCTATTTTTACATGCTATTTTAATTTTAAAGAAGTAAATATTTTATCTATAATTTTTTGCTCAGTTTTGTGTATTTTTTTATAAGACTTCTCGTCTTCGTGGTGAATGTTCAACAAGTGAAAAGTCCCATGAACCACCGAGTGGCAAAGCTCCCATTCGTATTTTACAAACTTTTTATTTATAAACTCAGGGCACACAACTATCTCACCTAAATATCCTTCTTCTTCGGAGTTAAAACTTAACACATCCGTAGCTTTGTCTTGTTTATTGTAATTATTGTTTATTTGTCGCATCTTGTCCGAGGCAACAAATACAACTATTAAACTGCTGTCAGATTTTTTAATTTTTAAAGTCTCTTTAACGCACGCTGTAATTAACTTTTTATCAATAAGAAAATTTGTTTCGTTTTTTATATTTAACATAAGAACCTTATTGGAGTTTCTCTCGGACTAATTTACTAACCAAAGATCCATCTGCCTTGCTACCTGTTTGTTTAATAACTTCTCCTATAACTCTTCCCACATCTTGGATATCTTTGGCCCCAATTTTATTTATTGTATCATCTATTATATGGCGAAGCTCTGCTTCATCCATCATTTGCGGAGCATATGCGTTTAAAACGCCCATTTCTTCTTGTTCGTTTTTTACCAAGTCATCTCTGTTACCTTTTATATACTGCTCTATAGCATCCTGGCGTTTTTTTATTTCTTTTAATACGACTCGCTCTGCTTCCTCGTCGTTGAGTCCTTCTTCTTTCTTTTTCAACTCAATTGCCCTAGAATTTATTTCCGCAATTAAAGAACGCAAAACCAAACTAGTTATTTGGTTTCTGCTCTTTACGGCCACCTTGAGGTCTTCTTGAATTTTTTCTTTTAAACTCATAGCTTTACTACTTCTTTCTACCCCATTTACGAAGTACCTTATACTCTTCTCTTCTTTGACTTCTTACAAGAGCGCTCTTGCGACGCGCGCGACGATTTTTAATCGGTCGTGTGTATTGCCTCTCTCGCGTTTCCATAAGAATTTCGCTTTGTCGTACTCTTTGCAAAAAACGCCTAGATAAGCTTCCAGTTGATTCATTGTCCTTTTTGCGAACTTCTATCCCTGCACGTAAGTTTTTAGAATCTTTTGCCATATATTTTATTCGGCTTCACCTCACAAAAAGGTTTTAGGTGTTAGGTAATTAGGTTTTTGAAACCTAGAAGCGAAGCGACCTAAAACCCATAACCTAATACCCAGTTAGCGAAGCGAATACTTATTTATCATTAATAATAAAATTTTTTAGTTTTTTATTTTGCGTATTTTTAAGTTAATTCTTTAGCTAGTTTTTTTAACTCTTCATCGTTGGCCCTTTTGTAATCATGGCTCGAAATATAACCCTCGTACTTTTTGAAATATTGAGACGAATCTTTGAGTTTACTAATTCTTTTTTTCCAACTACCACTTGTTCCATGCATAGGAAATAATTTAGTATGAGCGTGATCAACTCCAAAACCTTCCATAATTATACCTGTTTTTGATACATCTTCAAACTTCTTATCTAAAATTTTTGCCACCTTTCTTGTTGCTAAAAACAAACCCGCAAATACTTCCTCTGACATATCCGAATAATGACTTGGATAGTGCTCTTTTGTGATAACCACCGAAAATCCTTTGGTGTTGGGAAATATAGACAAAAATGCCATATGCTCAGCATCCTCCCAAATTTTGTGGGCGAGTTCTTTACCTTCTACAATTTTACAAAAAATACAATCCATAATTTTGTTCAGCTTCGCCCCACAAAATCGCAAAACTTGAAACCTGTAACCTTAAGTCCTTGATTTTTGATGAATGTTTCATGTTTTATGTTTCAAGTTTTAGGAGGCGAGTTATTGCAATCTCTTTTTTATCTCATCAATAAGCTTTTCTTCTAAAACCACCTCTTGACTACCGGTTTTCATATCGCGAAGCAATGCTACCTTGTCTATCGCTTCTTTTTGACCAACTATTACTGCAATGTCTACATTATATTTATTTGCTAACTTTAACTGCGCGCTAATTGAGTCCTTGCCTAATGCTTCCCGTACCCCAATTCCTGCCTTTCTAAATTCTTCAACCAGCGTAAAAACCCTTTTTTTTGCTCTATCTCCCAACTGAATAAGAAAAACTCTTGGTTCTTGAGGCGTTTTCGGTTCTTTTTTTTGTTCTTTTATAACTTGTAAAATTCTGTCTACTCCAATTGCTACGCCGACCCCCGGGGTAGGTGGACCGCCAAGAAGTTTCACCAACGAATCATAACGACCTCCACTTGCGACAGCCAAACGCTTTTTAAATCCTGGCTCAACGCTACCTTTCTTATCCTCCGTTTTTATTTGTGCTGAGCCTGCTTGTCCTGCCTGCCCGCCGAATCCGCCAGCTGACGGAGAAGGCTGGGAGGTTTCTCGAAGGGTCGAAGCATCTTTTCCGTGGCTGGACTCATCCAGCATTTCTGTTTCAAAAAATTCAAAGACAGTTTTTGTATAATAATCTAACCCCCTTACAAGGTATGGATTTAACAAGTATGGAACATTTATATAGTCTAAACTATCCAAAACTTTTTTAAAGTGAGCGTTGCAATCCGAGCACAGAAAGTCTACCATATGTGGAGCTTCGTTTTTTACTCTATTACACTTTTCATCTTCACAATCAAGCAAGCGCAACGGACTTGTTTTATATCTACCCCTACAATCCGCGCAAGTTTGTTTTAAGCGATATCTGTAATGTTCCTTCAGATTTTTTATATATTTGGGCCTGCACTCTTTACACCCTATTGAATTTATTTCAACCACAATATTGGCCAATCTAAGCCTGCTAAGTATTGTGTGGGTTAGGTGAATTATTTCTATATCTCGAGCCGGTTCTTTTTCCCCAAGTGTCTCCAGTCCAAATTGATAAAATTGCCTAAATCTGCCGCGCTGTGGCTTGTCGTGCCTAAACATTGGGCCGTAATAATATAACTTTGCAGGAGACGTCCATTTATGCATCCCGTGTTGTATGTAAGAACGGACAACAGATGGGGTTCCTTCTGGTCTTAGGGTTAGTTTATCTCCGCCTCTTGTTTTTAGGGAATACATTTCTTTTTGAACTATGTCTGTCCCTTGTCCTGTCCCCTTTTCAAAAAGTTCTGTAAACTCCAGTATGGGTGTATCTACTTTTTGAAAATTATAAAATTCTGCCGTATCGCTAGAGATGCGAAAAAAATAGTCCCAAAGATATTGATCTTGGGGCAATATATCATGCATCCCAGAAGGTGCTTGAATTTTTTTCTTCTTTCTGTTGGTTGCAGTTGCCATTTCAGGGAATATTATACATTACATCATCTATAAATTCAAATTTATTGAATGGCCAAGCTCTCAAATATACCTTCCCTATTACGTAGCTCTCCGCAAGGGTGCCCCATCTTCTTGAATCATGGCTTGACGGTCTGTTGTCTCCCAAGACAAAATACTCATTATCATCTAATCTTACCTCCAAGTCGCCATCAGTAAAAAACGTTATATAATTTTCTTTTAAAACAAAGCCTTCCGGATATTGGGAGTTTTTTATTGTAATTACTCCGTCCTTTATGGTTATCGTTTCAGACGGCATACCTATTATACGTTTAATAAAAAACTGGGACGTATCTTGAGGAAATTTAAAAATAATAACATCTCCTCGAGAAGGATCTCCGAGTCTGTAAGAAAGTTCATCTACTATTAAATAATCGCCCTGGCTATAGGTAGGCTCCATACTTGCTCCTCTCACAAAAAAGGGCTGTGCTATGAAGTAGCGAACTGGTATTATAATAGCAAGCGAAATCATAACGATTTTTGCTATATCCCAAAAGAAACTAAAAACTCCCTTAAGCATAGACATATCCCTAGTGTATCAAAACCAAAACACACTTGCAACGAAGTGGAACGGAATTCAAACCCTTAAAATATGAGTAACCAAATTAAAATAATAACCGTAACCATAACAGCCGTTATTGCGATGGTTGGAATTTTTTTTGGCATTAACTATATAAGCAAAACTTATATCAGAGTCGGCAACCAAGGTGTGACAGAGTCCAAAGATGTCTTGTTTGGACTAAATCTTTTAAAGTCTGGCCTGCAAGGCGATATTGAAGGAGGGATAAATGTCCTACTGCTTGGAGTCAGTGGCCAAAACTACATTTCTGGAGATTTAACCGATACTATAATACTTGCCAACGTCGGACTTACCAACAAAAAAATAAGTTTAATATCCATACCAAGAGATCTGTGGGTCAAAACTAACGACGGATCAAATAAAAAAATAAACGAACTATATAAACTAAGCGGTGGAACAAAAAAACCAACCGTAGAATATATAGGCCAAATTAAACAAAAGGTTACAGAGATAACAGGCCAAGAAATTCAATATACCGCAGTGATAGATTTAGATGGAATAAAAAACATTGTAGATTTCATCGGCGGAGTAAAAACCGAAGAGGGCTTCAAAAATGGAGAACAAGCGCTCTTTTATATAAGAGACAGAAGTAGAGCCGGAAGCGACTTTGACAGAATGAAGCGTCAACAAAAATTAATAGTTGCCATAATAAATAAAGTACTGGAACAACAAGATACATTGTTAAAGGACCAGGATAATGCTTTAAAGTTATTTGAGTTACTTGAAACAAACATAAGTACAAATGTATCTATTTTAGAAATATTTACCCTGTTTAACGCCTTAAAAGATACGGACATTGCTCAAAATATAAACCTACATACAATCACCACAAACAACTTGCTAAAAGAGGAGTATCGGAACATCAATAATCAGGATATTTATATATTGTACCCGCGCGCAGGAGAAGAAGATTATTCGGAAATACGGGATTTAATTAATGAAATCGTGAATTAATTTTCAATTATCAATTTTACAATTTTCAAACAATTATTTAATTTTTTAATTTTCAACTAACCCCACATTTTTTATTTTAATTTGGAAATTGGGACATTAAAAATTCGTTGATAATTGAACATTGAAATTTACAAAATTTTATGCAAAAAATTTTAGTTGTCGGTCTTGGTAATCCAGGAGAAGAATACAATGGCACTCCTCATAATGCAGGTTTTGAGGTTATTGAAGTTTTATTAAAAAAGTTTGAAGAAAAAAAAGTTGAGTTTAAAGAAACGCAAACCAAAAAGCTTGCGTTATATGACGGAAAAACAAAAAGCCGAAGAGTGATTTTAGGAAGACCGTTAACCTTTATGAATAAATCCGGAAACGCAATTCGCGAACTAAACGAAAAACACAAGTTGAACGCAAAAAACTTTATCCTTGTCCACGATGATGCCGATCTGCCAATGGGTTCTATCCGCCTAAGTTATAACTCCGGGAGCGCTGGGCACAAAGGAGTAGAAGATATAATACGCGCGCTTAAGACAAAGGAGTTTTATCGTTTTCGCATTGGCACGATGCCCACCGTTAAAAGGCCACGCAAACGACCAAAATCCATAATGAACAAACTGGTTACCAAAAAACTCATGGGCGCAGATAAACAAAAAATGGAAAAAACCGTAAATCTTTGCGCCCAACTTATACAAGATGCTGTTATAGAGGGAGTAATTAATACAGGAAAAAGAAATTATGTGGTTTAAAAAATAATTAGGAAACAGAGAACACATAACATGGAACACATAAAACAAAAGCAGGACCTGGTCCTGCTTTTGTTCCCATTTGACTCAATAACCGAATAACGAATACTCTAGAA
>MHOK01000019.1 GCA_001820055.1 Candidatus Spechtbacteria bacterium RIFCSPLOWO2_12_FULL_38_22
AGGCAATACCTATTTGCCCATCCATTTCCAAAGGATTTAGACCTTCCATTTTTCTTTCATCCAACGATTTTTTTATAAGTGTTTTTTTTGCGACATAATACTGTCCGCCACTTTGTCTAACCTTATTGCGCAACCGTGTTAAAGAGTTAACATTTATACCTTTATAATCCGTAAATACAACAACTCGAGCACTGTCAAAAGCTCTGTTTAATTCTTCTATAACTTCGCCTTTTTTTTGTTTTGTAATTGCCATGTTCCTTCGCTTTGCTCAGTCAAATTTAAAATTCAAAATTAAAAATTTAAAATGACAAAGTAAAAATAAAAAATGCGGAATTTAACCGCAAAGAAAGTAGGTGTAATTATTAAATAATTACTACTTACCTCGGTGGGGCTTATGATCGCCCACTGTCTACGGTATTATCCAGTTTAGCAAAACCCGAATAATAAGTCAACCCCCCTGCTATTTTAAATATGTTGCTTTATTTCTAATATGTTCTTCCAAGGTTTCTGCAAAATGGGTAATATTATTTTTATCACTTAAATAATATAAATAATTATTGGCTTGCGGATTTAATGCCGCATTTATTGCTCTTAACCCTGAATTTGCGATCGGAGCGGGCGGCAGTCCTGAATATTTATAAGTATTGAACAATGAATTTATAAGTTTGTCTTGGTTTGTTATTTGCCCTGTCTGTTTGTTTGTTATATAAGCCAGCGTTGCATCAACCTGTAGAAGCATGTCCAAGTTAAGGCGGTTAGCCAACACTCCAGCTACAAGTTTCATGTCTTGCTCTGTTTGTACCTCTCGCTCAAGCAAAGAAGCAATAATCAAATATTCGTACGAAGTAAACTTTTTTGCTTGCCCGTCCGTAGCTTCACCAGCAGCGGAGCGTAGAAAAACCCACGCTTTTTTATCAAAGTTTTTTAAAAACTTATCCAAAACTTCTACCGCGCTCTCCCCTTTTCTGAACTCATACGTATCTGGAAATAAAAATCCTTCCAGCGAACTTGCCGAGATCTTGTTTAAAAATTCATATTTATAAATATCATAAGCTGACGCTGTAGATAAAGACGCCTGATTCAAAAATTCAATCTTACTTTCCAGCACTTCTTCTGCTTCTAGTTTTTGCGCAATCTGCTCGCTTGTAAAACCTTCCGGAATTGTAACCAGCGCAAAGCCGTTTATATCCCCTCCGCTGACTACTGTGATTAGATCAGCAATACTTACAGGTGTATCTATCTCATAAACCCCCGCCTGCATTTTAGATGCTTTCCCATTTAAAAACGCATAAACTATAAAAAGTCCTCTATTTAAAATAAGTTCCTCTTTTTTAAATAAGTTAGCTATACCGCTTAAACTAGTTCCCTGCTCTATAATAACTATTTTTGTGCCAAACTCCCCATTGTGTTTATGCGCTTGATAGACTAAAAAACCCAAAATAGAGGTTATAAAAAAACCTAAAATTATTAACACTAAAAATATATTTTTAAAAAATCGCATAATTAAAAACCTCCTAGTATTCTACTGCGCTAGGAGGTACTGCTAACTATTCTTTTATTCTTTCGTCTAAAAGTCTGACTAATTGGTCGTAATCACGTTTTCCAACTTTTTTCATGATTAAGGCTTCATCCAATACGCGCCTTATATGTTTTCTATCGTGATTTCTGCGAGTAAATTTCTTAATGACCACCTCCATAACTGTTCTTTTGGTAGCTTTTTTACCATATAAAGTATTCCAACTTGATGTCCTTTTTTCTATTCTCCCTCTGTGTGTGTCTTGTTCTTTTATTTCGTGGTGTGGATTAAAGACTTCCCAATCAAATAGTGCAAGGCGGGCAACCTCTCCAACTCGCATGTTGCCATGCAATCCATGCCAAGGAGCATGTTCCTCTTGTATGTTCCTATCTACCTCGTTTGGAAAACCGTCATCCCCACCACGACTTCTTGGGCGCGTATGATGGGAGTTACAACTTTTACACTTGTTGCCTTTAGTTTTAAATTTACCACAAGTACATATTTTTCTTTCGGGACCCCTGTTTGCCATGCAGACCTCTTTTGATAACTGCTATCATAATAACATATCTTATACCTACTGACAGGGGGTCTAAAATAAAAAACCCCGTGCCTTGCGCGGGGTTGTAACTATTATGTCGTAATTATTATATGGAAAGCGATTTTAACAACTCTCCTTTGATGCTTGAGCCATCAGGAAGTTCTGTAAGCCCATCTTCTGGCGCATTATCAAAGAACACTGATGTTTTAAAAATTCTACCTTCATGAGAATAAATCTTAGCTACAACAACTCCTGTATCAACAGTTTTATTCTTACCGTCTTCAAAGTCGGTTCCTGAAACCAGCGTACCTGCCTGAAGAGCTAGACGCTGGCCCTTCTCTTCTTCCCACTGCAGTACCTGAATACCAACATGGAAGTTTGCAAATATAAGAACTTTTCCGTTCGTGTCAGCAAGAGTTTGTTGTGCACGACCAGAAGATGTCGTCATTCTTCCCATTTCTGGATGTCTCATACTTAGCGTAATACCAGATGGCAAAGTGCTTTCTCTTCCATAAATAATATGCGCAGAGACAACCTCCTGAACATTGCCAAACGTCAATTTATATTTAGCAAGCTCTCCGTATATTCCATTTTCTAATTCCCTCTTGAGGTGAAGAATAAAGATACTCAATGGTTCCATCCCGAGGTCCAAAACCCATTTATCGTGGTTGCCTTCAATATAGTAAAATAGCAAGAGAGCGTCTCTTACCAACCTCTCAATTGCCTGTGGTGTAGGTTTTTTACCAAGACTACTAATCTTCTTTTCAAGCCTAGCGCGGAATACCTTAAGTATCACGCTTGCAACTAAGTCTGCTGCTAATTCTTCTTGAATATTGTAGTTAAAACCAGCATAAACTTCACCCCTCAAATGAAGGTTGTGTTTAAGTCCTGCAATAAAATCTCCAGCGCCGACTAAGCATTTAATATCGTTTTCGAGTATGAGCTGGGGAACCCTGTTAGCAAAAAAATCATATTGAGTTTTTCTGTACCCTGCATGAAGGCACCCAAATGCCAAAACCGAATCTTCTTTAAGCCCTTCCAGCGATGGAAGTCCGAATCTCAACTTTCTTTGTAGCCATCTAGATTCAATATCGTATTTGCCCTTCCCGCCGACCCTGTCTTGAGTAATTGCTGGCTGTAGCCCGCTTTCCTCATATGCCTTTATTTCCTTCTCAATAGTATCTCTGCCAAACGGTAATGCATCTTCCAGCATACCGATAGTTACTGGTCTATTTTGCACAACCCGCAAGATTTCTCTTTGTCTTTCAGTAGCTTTTTCAGGAATAGGAAAATGACTTCTTTCTTTGGATGTTAAATCTTTAAAACTGTATATAGTAACACGGGGCTGAGAATTGGAATCCCCATTAAACTCAACAATCATAACGCCAATCTGATTTTCGAACTTCGTAACTTCCTGTAACTTGTGTAGACCAGGAGGCGTAACCCTTGGCCTCGAAAGTTCACCAGCAGGACGATAAACGCTTACAGCACCGCAATCTGCGACCCAAAGGCTTGGCAAGCCCTTATCTGACTGTATCTCTTTATCTTCCACAAGTCTATCCGGGGCTGTAGAGAAATACTTACTCCTCCAAGGAGCTTTCTCTGGAAGTACTACCCAAAAGTCCTGATTCGTACCCTTAATCGGGAAACGGCCGCTAGTCTCATCCCAGAATCTAATGTCTGTCCTAAGCTCATGCAACCTGACTGCAATTTCGTATCCAATAGCACCGTCGTATGCCGGAACAGAAGAAATTACAAGGTAAATCTTTAAAGCTTTACCTTGGTCATTCTTAAAAACAGGAATAAGATCTGCAAGTTCTTTGGCAATATCTTCAACTAGGGCTTTGTGTGTATCTTCCAATATCTCTTGCCGTGTTAGAACATGTTCGCGCTCTTCAGACTTCTTTCCTGCCTGCGCAACTCTCTTGCTCTTATTTTTTTCTATCAATTCATCTACAAGTTTTTTATTGCGTTTGCGAAAATCACGCATAGAAACAAGCCCGCCGGCAATTACAATAAAATCAACTTGTTCATATTTAAAAACTTTCGCCGCAGCTTCCAGTAATCCCTTTCTAAAACCCTGACTTAAGTAATCTATTCGGGATAAAAATCCCACTCTTTGTTTATGTCGTGCTGTCATCTCTTCCTCCTCGTTTGGGTTGGGAAGGAACTGCCTTCAATATATACCATTTTTTTAGATTTGTAAACCCTGCGTAATATATCATGACCTTCGTAACACCCTTTAGTATCACGAAGAAAATAATGTCTATCTTTTACGCTTCGCTAAGTAAAAATAGTGGGGTCTGACCCCACTATTTTTACTTAACTTTATAATTTATAAAAAATCCGCACAGATTGTGCGGATTAAAACTTTATGTAGTAAAACTTGAAAGATCATGCGGGTTACCTTCACGATTCCCAGCATTTGTAACTCTTACATACTGCCCAGCGTTACAAGCTTCCCAAAGCTCTTCAATAGTACGTACTCCCAAATACGTCATACAACTGCGCAAACCACCCGTAATTTCCCGAATTGCGTCTTTGGCGCTTCCCGTATAATCAACAAATCCAGTTTCAACACCCTCTGCGTGCACATTATTATATACGTATTCCCATCTTGATTCTGGGTCCACGTCTGAAAGCTTGCCTTGGATTCTATCAAATTTACGTTTTGCGTCATCAGATGCAAGACCTCTGTGATATTTAACTAATCTACCATTAATTTTTTTTACCTCAGGTGGACTTTCGTCTGTTCCTGCAAGAACCTTACCCAAAACTACAGCCGATGCCCCAGCAAAAAGCGCCTTATTCAAATGATGCGGTCTACTTACTCCCCCATCGCTAAGTATAAATTTACCCTGCTTGCGAGCAACACCTTGACTCATGCGCAAAGAGGTAAATAACGGAATTCCAACACCTGCAACTACGCGTGTCTCACAGATAGACCCGGGCCCTACGCCCACAAGTGCTGTATCTGCGCCTGCGTCAAACAAACGAGCTGTTCCGTTTTCTTCCGCCACAACGCCTGCGGCTAAATCAACATTCGGATAATCGTTCTTTAAATCTCTTAATGCTTCTAGAGCCACTTTCAAATACCCATTTGCAATCGCGAGCACCAGCATATCGGCTCCTGCATCAACCAGAGCGCCAGCCCTTTCCATCATACCTTTGCCAAGTCCTATTGCCGCTCCAACTACTAAACGACCTTCTGTATCGCGAACCGCAAGCTTGTTCTGAATACGCAAAATGCTTTTTTTACTGATTAAACCGGTAACCTGATTCCGATCGTCTACAAGCGGAATCTTTTTAATACGATGGCGCAACATTAACTCAACTGCTTCTTCCATACTTGTGGATAAAGAACCTGTAATCAATCTGTCCAACGGCGTCATCACATCTTTTGCAGTTAACCGCTCTCTGCTCTTTATTCGCCATAAATCTACATCGTGCTCTGAAACAACGCCTATCAATTTTCCGCTTTCATCTACAACCAAAAACCCGCCAACTCCTCTCTCTTTAGATTCCTGTTTTATCATCTCTAGCGAAGTGTCCAAAGAAACGGTATAGGGATTTGGAATAATTAAACTTTCTGCTCTTTTTACCAATCCAACTTCCTCAACCTGCTCTTCTATGCCTAGGTGTCTATGAATAATTCCCATTCCACCGTTGCGCGCGCACTCAATGGCCATCCTGCTCTCACAAACCGTATCCATGTAAGAAGCAATAATCGGGAGTTTCAATGTAATATGCGGCGAAATCTGGCTGAACAAACTAATTTCGGGATCTCTACGAGATGGTATGTCAGACTCTTCCTTTGGATAAATACTTATATCGTCAAAAGTTAGTGCTGTGCGAATATTTGCAAGCTCTCGAGCTAATTCCTCATCCATATTTTCACCTTGCCTTTTAAGTACCGAGTGAATTATAACAGATACAATCTTCGCACACAAGAAAAGCCAACAATAATTTTTTTAAACTTGACTTAGAAGTTTTATATGCTATAGTGATAATAGTTTTTACGAAAGAGAGGTGGCGTGCATAACCTCAAAAAAGTTCCCTACAAAATCCTAAACTTTTTTTACTTAGTTGTGGGATTTGTTTTGTTAGTTATTGGTGTCGCGGGTTTGTTTCTCCCAGTACTTCCCGGTATCGTGCTCATAATTTTTTCAATGGGCTTCATAGCAAAAGGTTCGCCACGCTTTCACAAATGGATTGAGAAAAAAAAACTTTACCAGTCACTGCAGTCAAAAAGAGAATCTATGCCCAAGTGGCTCAAGCTTCTAGGTATACTCTTCTTGATGGCAATGTCTATTTTTATGTATATTAAAATCCTAGGATAAATCCTAGGATTTTAAATTTTTAAAAAAAAGCGGCTAATGCCGCTTTAATAATTTAACTGATTTGCCTAAACAACCTACTATTTATAATGTGGCTATAATTTTCTTGTACTTTTCTTTTAGCTTCTTCGTCATTTTCCGCAAAAAACTCAATAATGGCTGGCTCAAAAATAGCAGCAAATAAACCACGACTTCCCGTAGACCTTATGCCATGAAGTACATACATTTGCATATGAATCTCCTGTAATAACTATGCACTTTATAACATATGCCATAAATAAAGTAAAGAACGAGAATAAGCCAAAATCATTCTTGAAAGAGGGTTTTGGTTCTGGCAGGAACGGTGAGAAAAAAGGGGGGTTTTAAATTTTTAGCAGGGGTGCTCGGATTCGAACCGAGAGTAATGCTTTTGGAGAGCATTGTGTTAGCCATTAACACCACACCCCCTAATTTCCATTGTTCTTTCCTAATTAGCTAAAAAGCTAATTAGCTAAGAAGCTCTTTGTTTTTATTTTTTCTTTTTCTTTCTGCCTTCTTTATGCGACGTACGGCTTGTACAACTTCTACAAAACTTATTGAACTCTAAACTACGCTCCACTTTCTTTTTGTTTTTAGAAGTCCAATAGTTCGTATTACCGCATTTAGAACATTGTAGTTTTACTAAATTATCTTGGGACATATTTTATTTTCTAAACGCCTCAACGCCCGTTGAGGCGTTTAGAAATGGAGCCGCCTCTCGGATTCGAACCGAGGACCTACGGTTTACAAAACCGTTGCTCTGGCCAGCTGAGCTAAGGCGGCGAATAAAAAAATTAAAAATCTTGACAATGTGGGTGCGCGCTGAGGGACTCGAACCCCCGACCTCCTCGGTGTAAACGAGGCGCTCTAGCCAGCTGAGCTAAGCGCGCGTGTATGTTTATGTTGAACTAAGCGAAAGTGTGCAGGGTGAGGGATTCGACGTCAAGTCACTAAGCTCGTCCGATGTTCATCGGACTCGCTAAGTGCTTCCTGCCCGGCCTCGCCCGTGCCTTCGGCACATGGCTTGCGGCTTTCGAATCCTCGCACAAGGCAAAGAAATTTGCCTTGTTACCCTTTCAAAAATTTCCAAAGAAAATTTTTGTGCAGGGTGAGGGATTCGAACCCCCGTAGGCGCAAGGCCACGTGGTTTACAGCCACGCTCTTTTGACCGCTCAGATAACCCTGCATACAAGCTATATTATACTACAAACGAACGATAAAATCAATCATTACTAAGAAATCCTTACCCTAGCATCATTTTTTATTTTTTTAACCAACTTCCTTCTTGCATTACCTTTTGCCCTACTTATGGCAGAACTTCTCATTTTTGAACTCTTTTCGGGTTTACCCCCTGGTTCTTTAGCTATTCCCTCTCCTTCTGCTAAAAACTCACCACCAATATACAAACCAACCCTTGCTTTGATTCTTCCATCTTCTAATTGTTCTTCCTGTAATACTTTTGTAGTATATGAAGAATGTTGATAAAAATCCTTGAGGTATTTTTTAATAAGTTCTCTGTTAGATATTTTTTGGCCTGTTTCACCCCTCTCGTTTATTCGAAATATCATGTTTTCTTCAATTTCATCTACATTTTCTACTTCATTAAAATTTGGAATGCCTTTTAAAACCTCCTGCAATAACATCTTTCTTACACTTGGTGGTATGTATGTAATTGGCCCTCCCGGTGGCATATCACCTTTTATCCAGTTTGTGTAATGTTCCACTAAACCTTTCATCGGAACTCGCACTAAAATTATATCATCAACAAGGCCTGACTCAATAAGACTTGCTCTAACTTCTTCAAGTTGTAAAATTTTTTTTCTTAACCTCTCATTACGTCGCTCTGTCGTAAATTGCACTGCAATATGCGATACTACTTCGTCTACCTCAACGTCAACTCCACGCTTATGTTGTTTAGTATGAATAATAAAATCTATTTTTTCTACCGCATCTTGGTACACATCTCCCTCAACTACTCTAACATCGAGTACACCATCAAATCGTAACTGTTGAAAAAGATTTTTGACAATTACTTCTGCAACGAAGCCTACATACTCGGGTCTCTTCTCTAAATTAAAACCTCCGCTTTTATTTACCATCTTACGAGAACCTACAATCCCCCTTAAACTTCCTCTTGGTTGTCCTGGAATCTTGAATGAATCCAAATCTTGTTCTGACAACTGCTCATCTAACAAATTCCGCAACTCTCTTTTTGCGCTTTCCACAAAAAACTTCTTCTGCGCCATGCGAGGCATGGTTTGCGAATCTAAATAATACATCAATCCCCAGTCACCATCTGTTAGAATGTCTCCTAAAGTTGCCGTCTCCTGTGAACCGTTGGGCATTTCAACAAAAAATTTATTTTCTTTTTCGTTAAATGTAACCAACCTACTACTTTCGGGCCTTTCGGGCGTGCAATTTTCATCATCCAAACAGCGTAAATTTTCATGTAAGCGTTCCATAATACGCTGTTTTTCTTTTTGAATTTCAAAAATCTTTTCTTGCCCCACTATTGTTGTTTCTTGAGTTTTTGCTGCGCGTTCCACGTGATACTCAATAACTGTTTCCAGCTTTTCTAAAGCCTCGCTATCTTCAGCGCTCATTTGGTCTTTTATGAGCTTGCCGTATTCTCTTAAATGTCTTTCAAAACTTGGTCGCATATACTTTAGGTATTAAAATTACTAGAGCCGACTGCGAGAGTTCAACTCTCGACCTATTCCTTATCCCGATATTCTCAAAATTTTACTTATGAGCCAGCGCGCGGAATTGAACCGCGGACCCCGTCCTTACCATGGACGTGCTCTGCCAACTGAGCTACGCTGGCAAAATTTTATAAGAATATCAAAGACTCTCGATGTTGCACCCCCCCACAACCTACACTTCCTGCCTTTTTAAATTTTCTAAGTGTTTTAGAATTTTCTTATCTTTGGGGTCTAACTTGCTTGCGTATTCTAATGTCTTTATAGCATAGACGACCTTGTTATTGTACACATACCATTCACCTAATTTTTTATAATGCTGAACATTCATAGGATCAGAACTTATAAGTTCGATCCAATAATCTTCATTTTTTACAAAAGACGCTAAATCCACTTGATTTTTTCTTTGTTTTTTACGCATAAAAACCGCCCACACCTTACTTGAAAGCTCTTTTAAGCTAAGTTTTCTAAACCCTAAGAAAATGATACCGCCCAAAGAAAGAGCGATAAGTATAATAAAAATGTAAACCATAGATTTTTGTTCACTTCGTTCACAAAACTAGTACCTAGTAACACGCCTGCCTGCGGGTAGGCAGGTACCAAGTAACTAGTAATTTTTATTCCACCTTCGGCGGAATATCTTTTATTCCAACAGATCAGAACTTTTACTTGTTACTAGTTACTGATTACCTGTTACTGCGAGCAAAAAGCGCGAGCTTATAATTCGTACCTTATGAACTCCCCTACTTGTATATTTTCTCCTAGTTTTGCTATACCCTCTTCTATAAGCTTAGCTATTGTTTTATCTTGATCCTTTATAAATACCTGACCAAGCAGAGAAACTTCTGAAACAAACCTATCTATTTTGCCGTCTATTATTTTACTAGTGATATCAGCCGATTTGCCGGAATCCTTAATTTGTTCTTTATAAATTTCTTTTTCTTTATCCAAAACATCTTTAGGTATATCCTCGCGACTTATATAAGAAGGGTCCATAGCCGCAACATGCATCGCAATATCGCGAGCCAAATCTTGAAATTCTTGAGTGCGTGCAACAAAATCAGTTTCGCAATACAATTTCAACAAAACGCCAACTTTTCCACCCGAATGTATATAAGAAACAATAACACCCTCTTTTGCTTCTCGGGCCATTTTTTTTAAAGCGATAGCTGCGCCCCTTTTTCTAAGAACATCTTTTGCATTTTGATAATCCCCTTTGGCTTCCAAAAGAGCGTTTTTAACATCCATAATGCCCGCCCCTGTTTCTTTCCTTAATTTTTGAATATCGTCTGTCATAAAATTTCTAACTTTCCCTCGACTTGAGTTCAGGGCGTCGAAGGCTAACTTTCAACTTTGGTAGCAACCCTCCTTTTTTCTTACCTACGGCCTTATTGTCTTTGCTTGTTTTTTTAATTTCATTAAGTTGTTTTTCAGGTTTTACTTCATGTTTTACGTTCTTTAACATTGCATCTTTTACTTTACTCAGAATCAATTCAACAGAAGTTATAGAATCGTCGTTGGCAGGAATAGGATAAGTTATGTTCTTTGGATTTACGTTTGTATCTATTATTCCTATTACCGGAATACCTTTTGCGTTCGCTTCTTTTACAGCCAAGGCGTTTTCTTTAGCATCTGCAACAAAAATGACATTTGGCAACTTTTTCATATTTTCTATCCCTCCTAGGTTTACCTCTAACTTCTCAAGCTCGCGTTTCATTTTTAACCTTTCATGTTTTGTATATTTTTTCCACTCTTCGGATTTGGTTTTTTCTCTTAAATCCTTTAAATATTGAATTCTTTCAGAAATGGTTTCCCAGTTGGTTATTGTCCCGCCAAACCACCTATTGATAACGTAGGGCATTTCGGTTGCCTCTGCCAAAGCTTTTACTAAACGGCGCATCGGAACTTTTGTACCGACAAATAATACTACTTTCCCCTCTTGAACAATACCCTGTACGAATTCTACAACTTTGACCAGCTGTTTCTGTGTATGTTCCACATCTATTATATGTATGTTGTTTCTAACTCCAAAAATATAGGGAAACATTCCGGGATGAACAACGGATTTTTTGTGCCCAAAATGCACTCCAGCTTCTATAAACTCCTGAAGCTCCGCTGGAATTTCTATATCTTTATCTTTCTTCTTGTCTTTTGTTTCTGGCATAAAAAAGATTTGCCTATTGGCAAATAAATCGTCTGTGTTAAAAGTATAACTAAAAAACAAAAAAAAAGCAACCCCTTATTCCAACAAAAAACGAATTACATATGTTCCCATTCACAAATTATTATGATAAACTATACACAATGTTGCAAATACTTATTAACTACGCTACACTAATAGCTTTTTTAACGATTTCTGTAGATCTTATGTTTCAGATAAGTCGTATTCACAAAAGGAAATCCTCTTTGGATATTTCAATAAAGGGAACCTTAGTTAGACTATTTGGCGCGGCAATATTTACATTAAAATTTTTTATCATAAAAGACTTCTATCTTATTTTAGGCCAACTTTTATTTATGGGGATTCTTATGGTATATATAATCTCCGTACTATACTACAGCAAAAATAATCAAGGTTTACAAAAATAAAATCTTCGTATATAATAGCAACAATATGGCTCGCGATATACATCCACAATATTATACAAAAACAAAAGTAAAATGCGCTTGCGGCAACGAATTTTTAATTGGTTCAACACAAAAAGAAATAGAAACTGAAGTTTGTAGCCAATGCCACCCATTTTATACCGGACAGGAACGTGGAGCGGTTAAGGGTGGACGAATAGAAAAATTCCAAGCAAAACTAGAAAAAAAACAAGTTTACCAAAAAAAATCTATAAAAAAAGCTAGAAAAAGAGAGAATTCTGAGCCCACTAAACAGACTCGGGTTAAGGGAACAGGATTCAAACCAGAGTTTATTTAGCGGAATCAATTTTGTTCATATTCTAGGCACGAGGAGCGAAACGATACTGGTAGTATCGTGAGCGACGAGTAACAAAGAGTATGGATAAAATTGACCCGCCCTAAAGGGAAGCTAAAAAATGTATCGTATGTTTCGTCATTTCTCCTCAAAGTAGATAAAACTACTTCTTCGTCGTCATTCCTTACATCCAATACATTTTCTAGCTTCTAAACTTAATTTTGGTTTGAATCCTGTTCCCTTAAGTAAGTAGATTTTAAAAGTGTCTGATATTGATACGCTAAAAAAAGAATACGATGATCTTTCCCAAGAACTCACAAAAACAGAGGTTATTTCTGATTATAAAAGACTTCAAGAAATTTCAAAAAGACACTCTAAATTAAGAGAAATTATTAACTTAAAAACTAAAATAGAAAAACTAACTCAAGATATATCCGACAATGAATCTATACTATCCCAAGAACAGAATACAGAAATGTTAGAAATGGCGCAGGAAGAATTAAACAAACTTCAAAAAGAAAAGTCCAAACTTGAACAGGAATTGGACAACGTGCTGAATCCCTCATCTGGAACAAATATAAACGAAGCCATAGTAGAAATTCGCGCGGGGGTTGGCGGAGATGAAGCAACTTTATTTGCGCAAGACTTATTCCGTATGTACGCGCGTTACGCAGAACTACAAAATTGGAAAGTAACCGTCCTTGAAGAAAGTAAAAGCGAACTTAAGGGCATAAAAGAAATTATCATAGAAATAAAAGGAAAGGATGTATACAAAAAATTAAAAAATGAAAGTGGTGTCCATAGAGTCCAAAGAATTCCGGAAACTGAAAAAAGCGGACGACTCCATACCTCAAGCAGTTCCGTAGCAGTACTACCAAAAGCTAAGGATATAGATATAGACATAAAACCCAGCGATATTAAACTGGAAACATTTAGATCATCGGGTCCGGGAGGCCAAAATGTTAACAAAGTATCTACAGCCGTGCGTATTACCTATTTGCCGACAGGTCTTTATGTTGCCTCCCAATCTTCAAAAAGCCAAGCAAAAAATAGAGAAATCGCAATGACCCTTTTGCGAAGTCGTCTATTACAAACGAAACGAGATGAAGAGGAAAAAAAACTAAAAACAGAACGCAAGGAACAAATTGGTTCTGGGGATAGAAGTGAAAAAATAAGAACTTATAACTTCCCCCAAGACAGAATCACGGACCACAGGGTAAATAAAAGCTGGCACGGAATAAATGCTATAATGAACGGCGCGCTTAATCCAATATTTGACGAAGTGGATAAACAACTGTAAAGTATAAAATTAGCTAGTTAACTAATTAGCTAATTAGTTCTTTTTTAGCTCTTTTACAAATTTCTACTTTGAGAAGCAAACAATTAATACTATTAACTATTTGTTCTGCTTCCAATTAGGCTCAATCTCACAAAGATTGAGCCTACAAGCGGAATATAAAATACTATGCAAGAAAAAATATCTCTGCCAAATCCTATTCACAGCGACATGATAAACAGCGGTCCGAAATTCCAACAAAGTATATTTGAAACTACAGAAAAAATAAAAAATACTGGATGGGGAGCAAAAATCAAACATTGGTCTAATACCAATCGTCAAGTACCACTGATAATTTTAGCGCTTGCTATTTTGACGGTCGGGGGCCTCGTAATCGTAGGAAATAACGAGGCTCAAACCCCCATTTCAAACACAATAACCGTGCAAGAGACCTTGCCTATGTTAGACTCTACAACTAACACACAGCCAACAATTTTGGGTAACTCTGCAGAAAGTATCACCGTAGTTGCTTCGTACGGAAATGGCATTACGCACTTAGCTCGTAGCGTAATTAATGCGTATTTAAAAACTAACGGGTTAAACCTAAACGCTGAACAAATTATATACGCAGAAGATTATCTACAGAACTTAACTGGAAGTTACGGCTTGGAAGTTGGCCAGGAAATTAATTTTTCTACGATTGACATACGAGAAGCAATCAACCAAGCAACAACACTTACAGACCGGCAAATTCAAAATCTTTCAAAATATCTTAACTAAACAAAACCTCCCGATTTAATCGGGAGGTTTTGTTTTTTATCTACCTTCCAATACATCTATATCTCCTTGATACTGAACTGCTAAATCCATTATTCCTACCCCTGTAGCATCTGTGTAAGCCCAATAAGCTGGGTTATTCCACCCTCCTCCAGCATAATATACTAAGGCTGCTTTGCGTTCCAAGGCGTATGTTTGCGCTGAAGCTCCTGCATCTGCTAGTTTTACAGCAGAAGCTATAAAGGCATCCTGTATGAGCCATGGATTTGCCTCACGACCTAAAATAGCCGATACCCTTTCTCTATATGCCATCCATGTTGATGGAATAAACTGCGCAGGACCCATAGCTCCTCCGTAACCATATCTGGGATGAGGACAAGAAACAGCAGTCGCAAAAGGATCTAATCCAAGCGCTGAAGTAATCTCCAAAAACGGCCCCACGTCACGAGACGGTTTCATAACTCTACTATAAGCTGTTCCCGTATTTTTACCCTTCCCGCTTCCTGTGTTTACGTCAACTAAATAACAAAGCCCAACATTTTGCCCCCAAGAGCTCTCGCGTTTTAAAACAGCTAGTAAAAAGGCGGGTCTTACACCAGTTATGGATGAGGCAACTTTTGCGTACTCATAGGCTTCACCAAAAGAAGTAGCAACTCCTGCGCCTTCCAGCACAAACAATTGATTGCGAACTTCAGAAATTGTCTTCTGTTTTGTTTGAGCTACCTCACGAAAAGCATATTCTTTAGAACGGCTTGATTGTAACAAGACTTTTACTTCTTGGGCTTTTTGTTCAATTTGCGCTTGCTCTAGTTCTTGCACTTGTATCAACTTAAGTTGTCCATTAATTCTACTCTCAAGCGCCACCTGCTCCTTTTCAATATCACTTTTTATGACGTTTACCTTTTCTAAAGTATCTTTCATGGACTCTTGCAACGTTTTTATATGATTTATGTCATTAAAAAATTCAGAAATTGTATTGCTTGTCAAAATAATCTCTACAGAAGAAACGTCGTCTAGTTTATAGATACTTAAAATAATCTTACCCAAAAGCTCCTTTTGTTTATCCGCTTTTTCCTCTAAAAAAACGACGGTTTCTTCATTTTGCCCGATGGCAAAATCGGTTTGGTTAATGACCAACTGATTACGTTCTATTTTTATCTCAATCCCACGTATTTCCGCTTTCAGTATGGATATATCCCTATCGTAACCATCCGCTTCTTGTTTGTGAGCATTAACCTCTTCTTGAATTTTTTGCAGTTCTTGTTCCAACGCTTGCAACTGCTCGCGTAACTTTTGTTTTTCTTGTTCTTTTACGGCCACATCTTCTTGTAATTTCTGCACTGGATCACCCTCTTGCGCGTATATACTTGCGCTAAAAAATAACGGGCTTACAAAGTAAAAAAACAAAAATATAAGGATTTTTATATTTTTCATGCTTATACTTAATATTATACTAAGGGAGCAAGATTTGAACCAGAGTTAGCTTCTCCATTAACAGAAAAGCGGAAATAAATCCGCTTTTCTGTTATTGACCATCCCGCATCTTTACTCTTCACTTTTTGCCTGTTCTTCTTTTTCTCTTGCCTCACGCTCTTCTTCACCCTCTGTCTTTATTGACTCAATCGCTTCGCCTTCTGTGGTCTCTACAACTGGTTCCTCTTCCTCTTCACGAGGTTGCTCCACCGTAAAGACTGTTTGCTCCATATCAGCTAAAATTTCTATATTAGAAGGTATAATTAAATCTTTAACCAAAATGGAGTTACCCATTTCTTTTAACCCGCTCAAATCAACTGTAATTTCATGAATAAGATTTGTGGGTAAGGCTTTTATATTAACTTCGTGCAAGTTCTGTACTAAAATACCTCCAAGTTCTTTCACCGCTGGCGCTTCTCCACTAGATTCAACGGGAATAGAAAGTTCAATCTCTTTATCAAGCGGAAGTTGATAAAAATCTATGTGCATAAATTTTCCGCTAACTGGATGTACCTGTACTTCTCTAATTAAGACAACGTTATTTGCTTGTGACAGAACTTCTTGCGTGACTTCCTCGCCTTCCTTGTTTTCTTTGCTATCACCCTTATCAATATCCAAAGCAATAAGAGTTGTTTCTCCAGCTTCTTTGTAAGTATTATAAAAACTTTTATAACCCACCGATAAAGATTTGGGTGGATTTTTTGGTCCATACACGACCGCAGGAATTACCTCTTCCTGTAATAAATGTTTTGCTTTTTTGTTTTTGTTTCTAGTTTTTACGGGTAGATGTAACATAAAATTAGTGAGCCTGCCTGCCCTGCCTGCCTACCTGCACGTTGTGCGTAGGCAGGCGACAGGCAGGCGGTAGGCAGGTAGTTAGTGGTTTGTAGTTGGTAGGAAAATCAACCAACTAATTTGAACACAATATCTAATGTACTATAAAATAAAACTAAAATCAAGCACCTATACCCTGCCCGCAGAACCAAACAGCGCAATCTTCTGTTTTACAATTTCCACTGTTGCTTTGCGAGGATCGTCTAAATATTTATAAGGCGCCGTCTCTTCTGGTTTTTCTTTTAACTCTTCACGCAAAGCTTCAGTGTAGGCCACCCGTAGTTCTGTAGAAAAATGTATGTTATTTACTCCCATACTTACCAAACGCTTTATATCTTCATCGTTTATTCCGCTACCACCATGTAAAACAAGTGTTAAATCGTCTGGCAACGATTTCCTGAGTTCTTGTACCAATTTAAAATGAACTACTGGTTTATTGGCGGCGATTCCATGTAAATTACCAATCGCCGGCGCAAAACGATCAACGCCTGTTTCTTTAACAAATTCAACGGCCTCATCTACTTTTGTATAACTTTCTTCTGGAATTTTTATTTTTTCTTTATAAATCTTTGATGAATCTGTAACCAAATACCCTAACTCACCCTCAACTTCTACTTTAGAATTTATCTTTTTTGAATACTTTACAACTTCGCGTGTACCTTCAACATTTTCTTTAAAAGATTTTTTGGATAAATCTATATGAATAGAATCATATCCTGCCTCAACTGCTTTTTTTGCGGCATCTACACTGTGAGAATGATCCGCGTTTAAAAATACAACTATACCCTCTTTGCGAAAACTTTCAACTAGAGCCACAACTTGTTTTAATCCCATAGCGTCCCTTTCTCCTTCGCTTGTGCCCACAAGCGCTGGGGACTTTGTTTCTCGAAGAGCATCTATAATACCTTCCAATTGTTCCAGCGAAGAAAAATTAAAATGTGGCATAGCCCATTTTTCTTTAATTGCGCGCTTGTGCAACTGTGTTAATGTTTCCATGTTTTTATCCCTAAATGTCTAACAAATTAATTATTCCTTTGCTAAAATTATCCATAAGCAATTTGTCTCTCTCCTCGGTTCCAACGTAACGCCTAAATAGCTCATTCCAAAGAGCTTCCTGTTGATGATATTTTACATACTCATCGCCTTCATGGGAAGCAGATACAAAACTCATTGCGTTATCTTCTAGGTCAAAACTTATTAAACTATCTTGTCCTTCTTTATTTTTAAAGTAACCAGCGACCCAGTCCATATTATTCCAAAATTCAAAAGATATTTCTTCTCTTTTTTTTCCAAATTCAACCAAATCTTGTTCACCTTTATGCCAATGAAGAGCTTCAGGATTTACACGAGGCAAAGATAACCTTGGGTCTTTATGATTTTCCTTCCATAAATATCTTTGCACTATTAACCACTCTCCCTTTGTTACGCTATTTTTTTCAAGCACGTCGCCACGCAAAAGAGCTTTTAAATGTTCAGCAAAATTTTCGCTTGCAAAATTTTTTTCAAATAGTTTACTGTAAAAACTAATTTCGTGAAAATAGTGGAAAAATAAAGCAAAATCACGAAATAAAGCTCCCTGCAAATGCTGATTTATTGGATTTAAAAATATAATACCAAACTCTTTCAAATGGCTCACATTATGATGCTTTTTCTCAACAAATTTCTTGCCAATATCGTACCACTGCGGACCGAGCATGCGAAGTTCTATTTGACGCTTTTCAAAATCGTCAGCGCTAAAACTGCCATAAGCAACATCGAAAGCCTTATGCATCCATTCGTTTGTCTCTGTAAAACGCAATGCGCTCATCACCTCCGTTATATCTTCTTTTTCTAACAACTCCCAAACATCTTTATATTTTAGATATTCAATTGTCCCTACCGGAGGATATTTGAGTAAGATTTCCTGTGCTTTTTCTTTTTTTAAAAAATAACCTTCCTTATCCGATAAAATTTCAAATGCTAACTCTCTCAATTTTTCAAATAGTTTCTTTGCTTTTTTTATATCTTCAAAATCTTCTCGGTTTCCACTTACACAAGCATACAACCCTTGTTCATCTTTTCCTATGTGTTCGGTTAAAGCATAAACAATTTTCTCTGCGTTAGAATCTTTATTCAAACCCAACAATTCTAACCGTTTTTCAATTGCGTTGTGCATATCGTTTTGCACTTCCGCAACAATACCCCCCTTACTAAGGATTTCTTCCATATCGTTTTCTAAATTTTCTAAAACACTTTCCTCAACGCGTAAAATATCGTGTAATTTAATATCTTTCATGGCTTATTCTTATAGGTGTACCAAATTAGACCAACCTAGTCTTTATAATACTTACTTTTCCAAATTTATCTATAGAATCTTGACGAGTTAAAACGCCCATGTTCGCACCCCACTCCCCCAAAACACTTGCCGAATTAGTAGTCCCAAGCTGTATCGCATCCTCCACACTTAAACCTCGCATAATAGCGCAGGTAAAACCAGAACCGAATGCATCTCCTGCTCCTGTTCTATCAACAAACTTCGGTTCCTTAACTATTCCAGCCTCCCACCGTGTTTTACCATCGGATACAATAACACCTTCGGGGCCTTTTGTCATAACCGCAATACCAAAAACCCAGTCATCCAGCTTCTCAAATAACTTATCTTCTTTTTTAAAATCAACACCTGTTAAATAGGACGCCTCTTCCTGATTTAAAAATAATATATCAACATGCTTTAAAAATGGAACTAACTTATGCCCCATTTCTAATTGGGTACTTCCCGGATTAAACGCAATTTTTACCCCGTGCTTTTTTGCTTCCTTGAGTATGGGTTCAAATAATTTTGCACTCTCTTGTCCTAAATGCGTTAAATAAATCCACTTGGTCTTTCTCAAAAAATCTAAATTAATATCCTTATCAGTTAAATACGATGTTGCGCCTCTATATACAAAAATACTTCGCTCTCCGCTGGGCGAATGTATAACAGTTGAGTACGCGGTTTTATGTATTTGGTCTGCAACTATAAACTCTGCTGAAACTCCCACATCGTTTAGTCTTTGCTCTATCATTTCCCCCCCAAAATCTTCTCCCACTTTACAGATAATACCTGTATTAAATCCCTGTTGCGCGAATGTAACTGCGTTATTAACAGCGTCTCCTCCTGTTGTAAAAAACAAATTTTCTACCTCCACCTTAGAACCTTCTGATACGCAAATTCCCTTACCTGTTTCAAATTTTTTATCCTCCACAACCTTAAGAGCGCTACTTTCTAAGTATACATCGCGTGTCGCAGAACCAATTGTTATAATGTCGTACATAAAACATAAAACTTGTAACACGTAACATGTAACAAGTAATTATCTCCTGTTACTTTATTCTAATACATTTTGGGCAAAATAAAAAACCATTTGAGAGCGCAAGTGTAACTTGTATTCTTAAATGGTTTTTTGTTGAATATGAGGTCCCGCGGCGCTGTGTGTGCAACACAGCGCCGCGGGAATCCTGTTTGTCTTGATCGAGCTCTAGGCCTGAATCACGCCCATGTTGCGAAGCGCACCGAAGTGCGGCTTGCACAACATCGGGCGGGACGTTCCAAGCTTGTCCTTCAAGGCTTCGTCGAAGCCCTTGCGAATAGCCCGATCGTCAAGATCCAATCCGGCGAGCACAGCCAACTGACGACGCAGTTGCAACGCTCCGGTCGTGCCGGGGGCAAAACATCCGACGTGCCATGGCTTTCCGTGCACGACCATGAGGTCGGCACGGCATGCCCGCCTGTACGTGTCCAACACGAACTCCAGGTTCGCCGTTGGAACTCGCCAGTCTGATGGATACCCCAAACGAGCAAGTTGCTCACGGGGTTCAGTGGGAAACGCCATCTTGCATCCTCCTTCTGGATTACATACATTATACCATACCTAACTAAAAAAAGCAAGAGCTTCGCTTGCTTTTAGGGCTTTAAATTACTAGTTACTAAGTACTAATTACATATTACTGAGAAACTTCCACAAAATTTCTTTTACCCCTTCTTTATCTAGTTTATACTTTTTCCATAAATCTTTAACCGATCCCGACTCTGTAAATTCATCCATAACTCCGTGCAGTTTTATTGGCACCGGATAATTTTGGCTTAAAAATTCACAAACCGCGCTCCCTCCCCCACCAACTATGTTGTGATCTTCCGCGAAAAATACACGACCTGTCTTTTTAATACTTTTTAAAATCGTTATTTCATCCAAAGGTTTTATGGTGTGTAAATTTATTACTTCAATTGAAACTTCTTTTTTTAATTCTTCTGCAATTTGGAGCAACCAATAAACCATATATCCATGTCCCATCGCAGTTATATCTTTTCCTTCGCGTAAAACTTGCGCTTTACCTACCTCAAATGGAGTTTTTTCAGTTGTAAATACGGGAGTGTTTTCGCGCGCGTTACGAACATATACAGGACCCTTTAAATCATACGCCGCTTTTACCGCAAGCCGCGCCTGTTCGTAATCTGCAGGACAAATAACTGTAAAATTAGGCAAAGTCCTTGTGAGAGTTACATCTTCTGTCATTTGATGCGTAGGGCCGTCAGGACCTGTCGCAAGGCCCGCATGAGAAGATACAAAAATTACATGGTTATTTGGATATGCAATGGTTGTACGAATTGGCTCCCACGCCCTACCAATTAAAAATGGAGCGTATGTTACAGCGTATGGAACCATGCCTTCGTATGCCAGTCCCGCAGAAATTCCAATTAGATTTTGCTCTGCGACACCAACTTGTATAAATCTTTCTGGAAATTTTTCTGCAAAATAATGCGCGCGAGACGATTCTGTCGTGTCTGCGCCCAAAACGACCATATTCTCTTTTTCTGCACCAAGCTCAGCCATACCGATACCTGCGCCATTGCGCATAGCTTTCCATTCTATACTTTTTTCATCTAAATAATTTTTTTGAAATTTATAATCCATAATTTTTGCTTCGCAAACTCACAAAACCAGTAACTAGTAACATTTAACAAGTAACTAGTAATTTTTATCCACCTTCGGCGGAATGTCTCTTGCCCCGACACGTCGGGACTTTTACTTGTTACCAATTACTGATTACTTGTTACTGCGAGAACAAAGTTCGAGCTTATTCCCCATGTTCAATTTTCCCTCCAAGAGTACGCAATTCCCTCAACGCTTCTTTTAGCTGGTCTTTCCTTTTAACTTCGTCCTCTGGTCCTGCTCCCGGAGGAACGCCGTGCCAGCGGTAATCGTCCTCCATAAAATCAACTCCCTTTCCCGGAATTGTATGCGCGATTATTAAAACCGGTTTTTGATGCACCGCCTTTGCTTCCTCCACTGTGGATACGATTTCTGCTATATTGTGCGCATTCATTTCCATAACATGCCAACCAAATGCTTCGTATTTCTCTCGAAGCGGTTCAAGAGGCATTATATCTTCCGTAAAACCGTCTATTTGAATATTGTTTCTATCTATTAATCCAATGAAATTATCAAATTTTTGTTTTCCCGCAAACATTACCGCTTCCAATGTCATTCCTTCCTGCTGTTCGCCATCGCTCATAAAACAATAAATTGTATATTCATGTTCTTGGTTTCTGAATCTTCGCGCCATAGCCATTCCGCATGCCTGGCTTAACCCTTCTCCGAGGGGACCACTTGTGGTTTCAAGCGCCGGGATTCTGTGGATATTAGGGTGTCCTTCCAACCGTGAACCTATTTTACGTAAAGTCATTAGTTCTTCTTTTGTAATATCGTATCCAGCATGATGCATAGTTACATAACGAACTGGCACAATATGACCATTAGACAAAATTAAGCGATCTCGCTTTTCCCAGCGCGGTTCACGCGGCCTATGGTTTAAAATATGAAAATAAAACGCGGTAAATATATCTGCCATACCCAAAGGTCCGCCGCTATGTCCGCTTCCAGCTTCTTCCAGCATCTTCATTAAATCTATACGAATCTCATTCGCCTTTTTTTCTAAAACTTTAATTTTTTCACTATGAATACTCATAATTTTGTTCGCTACGCTCACAAGATAGTAATAAGTAATAAGTAATCAGTAATCAGTAATGCCTTCGGCGCTTTTTATTTTTATTGTCAGTTATTTATTACTTGTTACTAGTTACCCGTTACTTGTTACTACTTTATTCAATTCACCAATCGCCTCTTTAGCGCCTCCCTTGTGTTGCCAAATAAAACTTCCGCTTACTATTGCATTTACCCCCGCTTCAACTGCTTTTTTTGCATTTTGGGGGTTCATTCCGCCATCTATCTCTATTATAACATTGGGGGCTAATTTACGCAGAGCATTTATCTTAGGTAATAATTTTTCTTCATCAAATTTCCCTCCATAAAAACCAAGTGCCCCGTCAAATAATAAAACCGCATCCAAATCTTCTATAAAATCGTTCAAAACTGTAATGGACGTTTCTAACAACAATCCAACACCTACCTCTTTCCCAGCGTCTTTAATTTTTTTAATAATCTCTTTATGCTGGTTTGTCGCCTCGTAATGAAAATAAATTCTACGTACGCTTCTTACAATCAGCCACTCATCAATTATTTTTTCGGGTTCACTAACCATTAAATGCGCCTCAATTAAAACCTCCGTGTTATAATCGCGTAACTGCGAAGGGTCACCCCATGTTTTATTTGGAGCAAAATCTCCATCCGCAACATCCAACTGCACCCATTTTACATAAGGCTCAACAGCGCGCACTCTTTCATCAAATTCCTCAAGAGAGTTAACCAAAATTGAAGGAATAATTTCTATTTGTTTCATCTTAAGTTATTATATCATCCTTAAAAAATACAGAACCATGTGTGGTTCTGTATTTTTTAAAGCTTTATAAATCTAGACCAAAACCCGTATGATCTGCGAGTTGCGCAATTGTTTTTTCTATTCTATCCATCCTTAGTTGCATTGAGCGCATTTCATGAAAATAAGTCTCAAGCTGTTTTGAAAGGCCATCAATAGCATTGATAAGCTCGCGGATATCTGACTTATCCGCCTTTTTTTCAAGCACAGTTTCTATACTAGAAAAACGCTTATCTAAATATGAAATTAATTCTGAATAATCTTCTGTCATATGCATATTGTACACTATTAATTTTTTACAAGTCAATTTTTTTTATTCTTCTTTCGTGTCGCTCCTCTCCCCTAAACGGCGCTTCCAACCACAATTTCAACGCCTCTTTGGCTTGATTGTCTGAAATAAAACCTGCAGCAATCGCAAGGACATTTGCATCGTCGTCTTCACGAGAAAGGACAATCATATTCTTTGGTTTATCCGTCCTTTTTTGTCCAACTTCTGAAACGCCCTGTGGCTCTCCGTAGAATACAGCAGCGCGAACTCCTCTGTATCTATTTGCAACAACTGCTTCTCCTTGCCCGCTAAAACCTAAAACTATTCCCCTACTTTCTTTTGGATTTTCGCTTACCGCTTGCGCGACTGGTTTAATAAAATCTGGATAATCGTCTTGAGGATTTAACTTATATGCTCCCATATCCTCAAACTCACATTCCCAATCAGTAAGCCAAGTTTTTATTTTTTCTTTTAGCTCAAAACCATTATGATCACTGCCTAGAAAAATTTTATTTACTTTGTTCATAAAATAACAGTAACTACATAACTATATTACTAGATAACTCTTGATGTAATATTGTAATTTAGTTATGTGGTAATTTTGTTAAAGCATAGCTATTTATTCGAATTTATATGTTCCATCGCGTATTCCATGGAAGCACCAACTTTCTTACCCGGATTAAATATATTATTTGGGTCAAAAATCTCTTTTGTTCTCTTAAATAAATTATACACTTCTTTGCCATACATTTTTTCTAAATATGGACTTCTCATAAGACCGTCATTATGCTCTGCTGTTATTGAACCGCCTTCTTTAATTACTAGATCATAAATTTCATCAGAGACTTTTGGAATTTTTTCTCTCTCGCTTTTTTTTGTTAAGTCCATAAGCGGAATTATATGAAAATTTCCACTGCCTGCATGCCCCGCCAAAGTTGCTTTAATACCATATTTTTTTAATATCTTATAAACCTGCGGTAAAACGCGAGGTAATTTTTCTGGTTTTACAATCAAATCATCCACAAAGGGCGCGGTTCTTTTACCACCAACACTTTTGCGAAGTAAAGCAAAACTTTCCCGCCTTATGGTCCAGTACTTTTCTGCCTTTCCCTCTTCGTGCAACAAATGCATTGTAACGCCATGCATATCTTTTAAAACTCTTTCAAGCTCATTTATTTTGTCTTCTGCTTCTTTTTCTGTATCTTGCGCAAATTCAACAAGTACCACAATATCTGCAATAGCCATTAACTTTAGTTGCGCCCAAGCGTCGGGCAAAAATTGCAAAGCAAATTTAAATAAGTTACCACCTGCCTGCGCCGAGGCTTCGGCAGGCAGGCCTGACTGCGCCGAGGCTTCGGCAGGCAGGCCTGACTGCGCCGAGGCTTCGGCAGGCAGGCCTGACTGCGAACTCCGCTCAGGCAGGCCTTTTGCTTTTTTTGCAATTGCAGGAAAAAAACGCAAAGCTAAAGCCAAAGTAGAGTCGTCAAAAGTTTCAAGGCTTTCGGGTTCAAGCGGTAAGACTCTGTCAACTATTTGCGGTAACGAATCTAGTTTGCGTAAATATAATATTCCCAACCTCGTGTATTTTTTTTCTTTAACTAAACTCAACTTTGCCTCTGTAATAATTCCCAATGTGCCCTGCGAACCGCTAAATAACTGCGTTAAATCAAAATTTTCTCTATTATAAACATCCCACAAAAAGTATCCCGCTGAATTTTTAGAAACCTGCGGGCGCGCTCTTTGTATAATGTCGTAATTATTTTCCAAAAGGTCATACATTTTTCTATAAATTTCTCCCTCAAAATCCTGCTGGTGCTTTTTTTTCTCTAATTCTTCTTTGTTTAGTTTACTGAAAATATATTCGTTACCATCGCTTAAAACTACTTTCAATTCTTTTACATACTTCTTCGTTTGTCCGTAACGCAAAGTTTTTTCTCCCCCGGAATTATTGGCAATCATTCCGCCTAAAGCGGCGATGGATTTACTCGCAGGATAACTAGGCAAAAGCACTCCTGCTTTTTGAGTTTCTACTTCAAAGTCTCTATAAAAAACACCGGGTTGCACCGTGGCTTCCATATCTCTTACAGCAAAGGTATTCATATATTTTGTACAATCCAAAATTATTCCCTCGTTGAGCGGACCGCCACTCATATCAGTTCCTCCGCTACGCGCTGTGACAGATAAATTCCTGGGGGTTGAACCCCCAGGAATTGTCTTAGAATTTATGAATTCTACAATGTTTTTTATGTCTTGGGCGTCTTTGGGAAAAATGACCGCATGTGGCATAACTTTAAATAAACTGGTATCGGTTGAATACTTGTTGAGTGTTTCCTCGTCAGTAAATACTTCGCCTTTAACTAATTTTTTTAATTCGTTTGCAAATACCATAATCTTTAAAAAACACTTGACAATATCCCGCATCCGTCCGAAGCTTCATGCGAAGGAGGAAAACCTAAATAAGTTTCCCCACCGCGATAACATGTTTAATTAGTGTAGCTGTATATCCCCACTCGTTATCATACCAAGCTAGTACCTTTACCAAATCTCCGTCCACTACGCGTGTGAAGCTAAGGTCTGCAATGGACGCATGTGGGTCTCCCAATATATCCGTTGATACAAGCGGTTCTTCTGTCACGCGAAACACACCCTGCCATCTTTTTTCTTTTGTGGCTTTACGCATTATCTCATTTACTTGTTCAACTGAAGTTTTATGTTCTGCGACAAAGGTAAAATCTACAATAGATCCGCTGATTACAGGAACGCGAATTGCAACTGCATCAAACTTATTTTCCAAATCGGGTATGGATTTTTGCGCCGCGATTGCGGCTCCCGTGCTAGAAGGTACGATGTTTAGAGCTGCGGCGCGTCCGCGAAGCGAATCTTTTGAATTGGGCCCATCTACCAAGCTCTGGCTAGCGGTATATCCATGCACTGTTGTCATCATACTTTTTAAAATCCCTGGATCGTTCAAAAATATTTGAGCAAGCGGAACTACCGCGTTTGTGGTGCAGGAAGCATCGGATGTAATGCGAGCTAAATTTTTATCGTTTAATTCTTTCTCGTTTGTACCAACTAAAACATGGGGCGTTTCTTCATCTTTCACGGGCGCAGAAATCACAACACGTTTAGCTCCTGTGTCTAAATGCGCCTTTGCTTTTTCACTTGTGGTAAATGCTCCCGTCGATTCTATAACCACATCAACACCTAATCGCTCCCAAGGGAGCTGGCGCGGGTCTTTTTCGCTCAAATATAAATACTTTTTGCCGTCTACAACTAAATAATTCTGGTCCCCTTTTGTTTCCATCTCAACTGTTTTTTTATAAGGACCATAAACAGAATCGTAGCGTAATAAATACGCCAAATTTTCTGGCGTTGTCAAATCGTTTATCGCGACGATGTTTATTTCTTTAGGTAGTTCCAACGCTTGTTTAAACGCGGTTCTACCTATTCTACCAAAACCATTTATTGCCACCTTCACCATTTTTCTCTACGAGCAAAGTGAGTAGTCAGAAAAATGAGTGTCCCTCACAAATTTTTCCTACCAACAATGCTACGTTACTAATTAATTTATTATTTTTATCTAATCCCCGACGCTATAAGCTACCGCGTCCTTCCGAAGCCTTCGGCGACCGTGTGCCGCCTTAGCTTTAGCGGTGGCGCAAGGAGGACAAGCTGGGTTTAAATTTATTTATTAAAATTCTATGCCAAACCAATTACTCTCTTGAGAGTTGCCCCTATAATAAAAGCAAGCAATACCGCAGACCCTCCCGCACCCAGCATTTCCAATCCTCCAACCCACCATTTTTTATCTGTAAAAAATGTTCGAACAGCTCCAATAACAAAAAGGGTAAATCCTACAAATAAGCTGGCCCAGATAAAAATGTCTGAAACATTCATGTGTCTCCAAAAAATGTAAGGGAGCAGGGGCATTGATCCAGCGACCATAAACGACATAAACGTTACCAAACTGCTCTTTATTGCGTCCTGATGGGATGTTGGAATATAGCCAAGGCGTTCAAATATAATAAAATCCAAAAAAAACTTTTTATTTTTTGATACATACTCGGCCAAGTTTTGGGAATCTTGTTTGCTGTATCCTTTATTTTCTAAAACTTGCTCAACTTCTTTGCGAGCACTTTCTTGAGATTGCTCAAATAATTGTTCCTCCAACTCCCTCTCGCGACGAAAGTGGTCACTTTCAGATTTAGTTCCCAAATAATCTCCCGTGGCCATAGAAAATCCATCGGCTATGAGATTTGCAAATCCTAAAATTAAAATAACAAAAGCGCTCAAATCTGCCCCAACAACAGAAGCTACAACTGCAAAAGTAGTCACGATTCCGTCGTTAGCAGCATATACTGAAGCTTTTATATATTTGCCATAAAAATTTTTAAACGCTTTCATAATTGCTAATTTATTTTATCATATTATCTTACAGTAAAGCAAAAAATACAAAAAACCGTCTCCTTGGGGAAACGGCTTTTCTTAGTTGTGTAAACAAGGACAACTAAGTAACCTTTGGGTTGAACTAGCGGCGAAAGAAGTTCTTCATACGGTCGAGGAAACCCTTGCGAGGCGTCTCGGCGACGACCGCAATCGGATCGGCATCCGCCCATACCTGCTGGAGCGCACGAGCTTCAGCCCGCGCGAGCCGTGCGTTGCGCGAGCCACGTGTGGTCTGTCCGCGCGCATGCCAATCGGCGTGCGACTGGACGTACTGCGCAGGAATGCGCTTCTTAACACAACCCCTCTCAAAACATACTTTGGCCATTACGTGCCTCCAACTCATAGGCTCTACTTTTCTTCGAGCCCCCAACAAAAATAACAATTTATTGTACTTTGTAAAACCTTAGAAAAGCGGGACCTGGTCCTGCTTTTTTTATATCATTATTTTTGCTGGGGTTCGAAGAACCCTTTTGTAAAGAACTCCTAGACTCTTCCCTTCTTTGTTGTTCAGGAGAATCCATACTCAATTTACGAATTATCACAAACTGGGTATGGAGGACGAAGTTATGCAAACTTCGTCCTCAGAGGTACAAAGCCCCTCCGTTGGCTATGGATTGCCGGCGGTTTTGGGGGGATTTCCATCCCTGCGACGAGGAGTGGCCTTGCGGACAATCCAGCGTCCCAACCTTTGGAGACCACGACCGATAAGTCGCATAATCCACAGAAACACCCCACGCAGTTGACGCTTGCACCAACGCGCGTAGTGATCTGCTGTGGTCTTGCCCCCGAACATGTGGGCAAATCCATAACCGATAACGAACAAGACCAACAAAAGAACAATTAACTCCTGCATGAATCCTCGCCCCCTTCCTTGTTCAGGAGAATCCATACTCAATCCACGAATCATCACAAACTGAGTATGGGAGACGAAGTTGTGCAAACTTCGTCTCCAGAGGTATAAAGCCCCTCCGTTGGCTAGTAAGAGTTGGGGTCGGTAGGACCGCCGGCTCTGAACAAAATACAGACGAATGTCGTAATCACTACGGCAACCAGAACGATCCACACGACCAGCCCCAAAAGGGACGCGGACATATACATGGAGCATTTTTCCTTTCTCTAGCCCCAGAACAATATTCCAATCTAAAATACTATTCTGGACCCAGAAAGTCCAGAGCACTCTCTCCACTATCTAGAGCGAGGGAGTAGGCCTATATATATTTTTTTGCCTCTCCCTCCTTCTAGATAGTGGAATTGAAAAAAGAACTTCATAAAGAACAGATATTGGAGGATGAATCTCAGCAGATGCTTGAGGGCAATTAAGCCTCCTAACTAACAACTGCAATTCATTTAGCGGAGTGTATATTCTTTATATTCTAGGCGTCGAGGAGTGATGCGATGCTTTAGTATCGTGAACGACGAGCAACAAAGAATATGAAGAATATACACCCGCCCAAGGGGAAGTATAAAAATGAATTGTCTACTTTGTTATTGTTCCTCGAAGTAGTAGAACTACTCCTTCGTCGCAATGCCTAATATCCAATTCATTTTTATACTTCTAAAGTGTATTGCAGTTGTTAATTAGGGGGCTCATATTATTTAATCCCTGCATGTGCTGGTCTCTCCCCCCCAATATCTATTCCCAATATCTATTATTTATCTACTGCTTAGAACGAGAGGGTGTGGGCTTGTATTTTATTACTTTGTGCCTCCCTCTCCTTCCAAACAGTAGATTGTGTGAAAAACTAGAAACGGGAGGGCTATAGGGCTAGTTTATAACTTTTTCCCTGCCCTCTCCTTTCTAGTCTTTCACTGGAATCTATAATTCAACTGGCTCCCCTTAAACAAAAACTCTCTTATGCGCAGAAGAGAGTTTTTGTTTAAAGTAATTGAGTAATTACTTTACGCCGCATATGTACGGCAACTCTCTCCCAAAAGTTTTTATTTATTCAATTTTTATAATGAACTGATATGAGGGCCCGGAAAGTCATTTTATATCTGAATTGTTTGTTACTAAGGGACCTCGTATCTATTCACTATCTACTGTATTCTGTAACTATATTATAGCATATTTACTAAAACTTGTCAATGGCTTTTACTGTTATTTTAAAAATCTTTACTGCACGGCTGTATTATAGCATACTAACTAAAAGCTGTCAATAGCCACTGTACTAAGCTCAACAAGTAAGTGCCGCACTTCTAATAAAACAAAGAATATTATAATTTATTTCGTCGTAAGCCTGCCTACCGCCTGCCTACGCACAACGTGCAGGTAGACAGGCAGGCGGGAACAAAGTGGTAGTGTGGAATAAAACGCACTGTTTGTTAAAAAAAAGAGTTTATATAATTTATTTCGTCGTAAGCCTGCCTGCGGTAGGCAGGCGGGAATGAGCGTAGCGAATGGCAGCGTGAAATAAATTATACAAACTCTTTTGTTAATCCGTCTCAACTCCAAGCATAATACTTTCTACTTTTTATTTTTTTATAAGCAATCGCTTTAGATATTTCCCAGTGTAACTTTCTTTTATTTTTGAAACCTGACGCGGTGTTCCGCTGGCCACAACATATCCCCCACCATTGCCTCCTTCTGGTCCTAAATCTATTATCCAATCTGCGTTAAGCACGATGTCTAAGTTGTGTTCTATGATAAAAACCGAATTTCCTTGCGCCACTAAATCTTTTAAAACACTTAGTAACTTATTAATATCGTCGGAATGAAGGCCGGTTGTGGGTTCGTCTAAAATATATAAAGTACGCCCCGTAGCGCGACGGGAAAGTTCTGTCGCTAATTTTACTCGTTGCGCTTCTCCTCCAGACAATGAGGGAGCTTGCTGGCCTAATTCCATATAACCTAACCCCACTTGAACAAGCACTTCCAGCTTATCTTTAATCGGAGGAATGTTTTTAAAAAATTCGGCGGCTTCCTCAATCGTCATGTGAAGCACATCTGAAATATTTCTTCCTCTGTATTTTATTTCTAAAACCTCGCTATTGTAACGCTTCCCGCTACATACGTCACACTCAACATAAATATCGGGCATAAAAAACATTTCTACCCTATTTACTCCCCCACCTCTGCATTTTGCGCAACGCCCTCCCTTAACATTAAAACTAAAACGACCCGCCTTCCATCCACGCGATTTTGCGTCTTGAGTTTGAGTAAATATGTCACGAACAGCAGAAAATATACCCGTATAAGTTGCAGGGTTGCTTCGAGGGGTGCGGCCAATGGGACTTTGGTCTACTAAAATTGTTTTATTTAAGTGGCTTAGTCCTTCTATTTTTTTATGCTCTCCCGGAATAGACTGAGCATTGTGATATTCGCGCACAAGCGCTTTGGCAAGAGTGTCATTTATAAGAGAACTTTTACCGGAACCGGAAACGCCTGTTATACAAACAAGTTTTCCCAGTGGAAATTTAACGTCTATATCTTTCAGGTTATTGTGTTTTGCACCTCTTATTATAAGATGCTTCTGATTGATAACGGTAGATTTATTTGCTTTAGCATTTATTGCTTTAGATTTGCTATTTGTAACCTTCCCATCTATTTTTTTTCTCCCATGTAAATAATCTCCAGTTAAGGTTCCACTTTTTTTAAGCTCCGCAGGTGTTCCCTTAAACAAAACCTTACCACCATGTTTACCAGCGCCCGGACCAATGTCTACGATATAGTCTGCAGCCTGTATCGTTAAAGGATCATGTTCAACTACCAAAACACTGTTTCCTAAATCACGAAGTTCTTTCATAGTATCTACAAGCCGTTGTTGATCACGAGGATGAAGACCAATGGAGGGCTCATCTAAAATATAAAAAACTCCAGATAATTTAGAACCAAGCTGTGTCGCAAGGCGTATTCTTTGCGCCTCGCCACCACTTAATGTATTTGCTTGTCTCGCGAGTGTTAAATATCCAAGCCCGACTTTTTGTAAAAATGATAATCTATTTTGAATTTCCTTTATAATTGGCCCCGCAATTTCCGATTTAGACTTATCCATTGTTTTGAATTCGTTAAAAAAACTATATGTATCGTCTATACTGCGTGTAACTATATCGTGGATAGTATCCTTGCTAAATAACTTTACCCCCAATGCCTCCGGTCTTAATCTTTTGCCCGCGCAACTGGGACAGTCTCGGATGTTCATATATTTTTCTATTTCACTGCGAGTAAAGTCGCTATCGGTTTCCTTGTAACGACGCTCTAAGTTGGGGATTACTCCCTCAAGTTCATTGTCGCCGGTTAAAATAATTCCAACTTTTACGCGTGGTAAATCTTCAATCGGTTTATTCATGTCTATGTCGTACTTTTGGCTTAAGCGTTGCAATATCGCCCAATACCATCCTTGTCTTCCCACTCTGTGAGATGCAGTCATCCACGGTTTTATTGCGCCCTCTGCCAAAGTCAATTTTTTATTTGGTATCACAAGTTCGGAATCCACTTCCATTTTTGTTCCAAGCCCGCTACAATCCGGGCATGCGCCATAAGGACTATTAAAGGAAAAAGTTCGGGGTTCAATTTCCGAAAGAGAAAAACCACAATTATGGCACGCAAATTTATCAGAAAATACGCGCTCACGATATTCTTCATCTTGGTTTATTTTATGTAAAACAAAAATAGTTCCCTTACCTATTTTTAAAGCTGTTTCCAAAGAATCCAATAAACGCACGCTATCCAAGTCCTTATCTATTAGTAATTTATCTATATAAACATCAACGGAGTGTTTTTTTTGTGGATCCAGTTCAGTTTCTAGCGCTTCGTCTAGAGTCATTAGGATTCCGTCAAGCCGTACGCGCAAAAATCCGCCGTTTTCTACCTCTGATAAAACATTTCTATGTTCTCCCTTTTTTCCAGAAATTAAAGGCGCCAAAAAAACAACTTCTCCTTGTATGCGTTTTACATTTTCTAAAATATCTTGAGCGCTGGAGCTTTCTATTTTTAAATCACAATCCGGACAATGCGGTTCTCCAGTGTGCGCGAATAAAAGCCGCAAATAATCGTAAACCTCTGTAATTGTGCCCACAGTACTTCTTGGATTTTTTGATACACTTCTTTGGTCTATCGCGATTGCTGGAGAAATACCCTCTATCGCCTCGACGTCCGGTTTGTCCATCATTCCCAAAAATTGCCGCGCGTAACTGCTTAAGCTTTCAACGTATCTGCGCTGACCTTCGGAATAAATAGTGTCAAAAACAAGTGAACTTTTGCCGGAACCGGAAACACCAGTAAATACAACCAATTTATTTTTTGGAATACTTAAAGAAACATTTTTTAAATTATGAGTTTTCGCGCCCCTTATAATTAGATCTTGCTGTTTCACGATAAAATTTATTATACACACTTTTTAATACAAAATCAATTCTACTGTACACAATATAAAAAAAGAGGCTTTGTGCCTCTTTTTGTTTGAAACTCTCAAGCGCTATGTTAAAGCGTTTTAACCTCTTTATAAAATCGGTCAAAAATTAAAATGTAATTGCTCTTTCTAATTTTTCTTCTTCCTGCGGTGTGTGCTGTCCCACGACAACAAGGTGCAAATTCGAATTAGTAAACATCTCCTGTGCCAATCGCTGTACATC
>MHOK01000020.1 GCA_001820055.1 Candidatus Spechtbacteria bacterium RIFCSPLOWO2_12_FULL_38_22
CCATCTTGTACCAGTAAGTCCCAAACTATCGGTTGAATCAGTGTCGCTTACAACATTACCTCCGTGGGTTACCACACCGGTAATTGTAACTGGCGGTGTAATGGTTAGACGCTGTGCGCCGGTAGTTGTGTCAAACACCATCAAGTCGCCTGCTGAATCCAATACAGACAAGGCGTCTGCCAAGTTGGTTGTTAACGTCAAAGTGTTTACAGTCGTTGCGCCGTCTAATCTAATTGTATTACCTGTAAAACCATCTGCGAAAACATTTGCCCAGCGAACAGTTGTTGTTCCCAAGTCATCTGTTGAATCAGTGTCGCTTACAACATTACCTCCGTGGGTTGTAACTCCAGCCAAGTTTGCAATACCATCTACTTCAAGGGTTCCTGTTACATATAGGTCATCGCCGTTAAGCGTAAGACCTGGAGTGCCAGCACCCAATTGAACATTTGTGTTTATAGTTACGGCACCAAATGTTAAAGCTGCTATAAAGACAGATGCAACGACAGCTACTGCTATCGCTACCCACTGCCTCGTATTTAAGCTTAATAATTTACTCATAATTTTTTGTTTAATTTTATGTATATATTATTTATTATGCATCAATAAACAATATACATCTCTGAACTTTCAATTACATTTCTAAAACATAATTGAAAAAGACCTTTTAATTTTTATTTATTTTATCGTTTTTTCTTTCAATGCAGGACAGAAAATATATCCTACATAATGTTATACTTCTTTATTTAAAAAAGAAGTTCCCACCCAAATATAAATTACGGGTGGATATACACTCGACCTTTCTGTCCTCTTGTTTTATTTTTTCAGAAGACAAATTCATTTTTGTTTAGAGTTTTAAACTCTAATTTAATATAACATACGTGTTATTGAAAGCAATATAAATTTGAAGATAAGTTTTCCACATTTAAACTATTTTAAACAAGATTATACTTTTAAAAAGTGTCCGAAAAAAATTAACTAATTTAGGCAAAACAAAAATCCCCTTTCGGGGATTTTTGTTTACGATTTACGCGTATCGAGAAACGTCCAAACTGATAACTTCACTTAGACTACTAGGAAGGATTTACGAAGAATCCACCGTCTAGAGGGAAGCCTTCTGTCAAGGTGTTTGCAATGTCCGCGCCTGCTGTCGTGTCGTCGTCCCAAGAAATGTCGTTTGCGGCATTTGCAATTCTCAACTGGAAGGTGTCACCGTCTGTTTCGTAGTCAGTTAAGGTCGCAGTTACATAGAACTCAACTGTTGTACCTGCAGAAATAGTAGTGTTCATATTTACTACATCCGTGGTATCAGTTGGGTCTAAGTTAGTTGAACCTAATGAACCAACTGCTGTTGCCACACCATACTTGTAAACAGTAATGGTATCACCGGCTGAAGCATCGTCATCGCTTTGTGTACCTGCAACCGTAAACTCAAGGTTGTGGTTGGTACCATCAAAGATAACGTCTCCCGCGGCATCAGCTGTAATTGTAAAGCGAAGCACTGTCATTGTAGCGGCAACTAATGTGCCTGATGGAGAAGCTCCACCTGCACAGCTTGCTGTACATAGAGCAAATACTGGCTTTGTCTTTGCAATTGTTGGTGCATTGAAGTTTGTAGCGGTTATTGGTGTTGGAGTACCCGCGGCTGAAGTAACAATCGCGCCTGAATCCACACCTCTTGCATCAACATCTGATGCAGAGAAATCTGTATCACCTGCTACATCCTGAATGTAAAGGGTTGGAGTATGTACTGATGTTGCGCCATTGCTTGTACCGTTAAGGTCTGCAATTACTCGCATTATCAAGTCCCCATCCTTTGGAACAACTGCTGTTCCTGAAGTAAAGGCGAAGTTTAAGGTTACATCTGCTGATGCGTTAGTGCCAGAGAAATATAGTGGGCCTGAAACTGTTGTCCAGGCATCACCTACTTTCTTCTGAACATATACGCCCGCAAAGTTACCTACTTCGTTGTTTGATCCATCAGCATCAAGAGCTACTTGCAACCTTAGAAGGTCAATTGCTTCATCTGTTGAAGTGAACTTAGCACGTGAGAATTCAACGCTTGTTGTTCCCGTTGCGCCTACCGCAACGTTTCGCGCAAGAGGAGTTCCAGCATCTACAGCTACAGTTAAGGTTCCCTCTGCTGAGAAGGTCATTGAGCCTGAATCGTCAGCGTCGGTTCCTGTTCCATAAATTGTAGTGTTGCTTGAAAGACCTGTTGCAACTACGTCGGTTGTTCCTGTTAGATCATCCATACCTATAAAGATGGTGGTGTTTGCGCCTATAACGTTTGCCCTAAGTTCTACAACTTTAGATGTGTTCTTTGGAACAAGCAAAGCTAGACCAGTAAATGTTACGCTGTCAGGCGTTCCATCTGTCATGGCTGATTTAGTTGTACCAATTTGTACGCCATCTACATATAGCTGTAGGTTGTTTAGGTCGCCCGTTAGGGCATCTCCGTCTCCATCAAGTGCTGTCGCATCATCTCCGTCAAATGACATAGATGTTACGCGGACGTCACCTGAAGTTCCGGCTGTCAAAACTGCTTTGGAAATCACTGCTTGAGCTCCACCAACAACTAATGTTGCGTATGGTACCGGTGAAAATGCAACGGTTAATGTTTCGGCAACCGCTGTTTGCGCCGTACCTTCAACCTCGTCAGTTGGGTCAACTACTGTTGCTCCTGATGCAACACCTGTAGCTGTTATATCTTGGTCAATTTGGAAAGCACCAATATCTGAACCCCAATCTGTTGTAGCATCTGTTGGTATATCCGCTGTTACATACAATGTTTGCTTTACATCTTTTACAAGGGTCAAGTTAAAGCTAAAACTTGATGTAGTCGTTGGCGATGCTGAAGTTGAACCCAATTGTGTTCCGTCTGCTTTGAATAACTTTACATTTGAAAAGTCACCTGAGTCGGCATCTGGAGTTCCATCTTCAGAACATGCTGCGGCCTCACAAAGGTTAACTGTCAAAGAGGAAAGAGTCATATCTTCACCACTTGCTGTAAAATCAACGCTTAAGAATTTATGTCCGGCAGTTCCCGGTACAACATCTTGAGCTATTGGGTTTGTGGTGCTTGCAACCATTGTTATGGTTCCAACTGTGTCGTTGGCGTTGTGAGTTACTGTTTCGCCCAATGCGTCAACACCAGTAACAACAACCGCGCCAATATCGCCACCTGACTGAATACCGTCAACGCGAATTTCATTAACTCCAATTTCTATTGTTGTCCAGCTTGCTGAAGATGAAATGTCGGCACGCACGTGAATCACGGCGTTACCGCTCTTTGCAATGTCAAAGAGTCCTGGTGAGTCAAGCCCAGAGGCGTTTGCGCCAAATGTGGCAACTGTACCTGAAAAGCTAGTTGGTGTTCCTATTTGTGTTTCGGTACCTGTAGCTTCGTCGTATCGATACAATGTTACGTTTGATATGTCCACTGCGCCAGCGCCAGTACCCAATAGGTTAAGTTTCATTCGTGGAATACGAACATCCTCCTCTGAACCTACAGAAAGTCTCCAAGCAGAGAATAGTTGTTGTGGTGTTCCATTCACGAAATCTTGCGCTGAAGGGTTTGTTGCGCCATTAACCGCTATTGTAGGCAATGTGCCTTGGCTAATTGTCTGGTTTGCACCAGTTTGCGCGATAAAGGTTGTATTGTTTGAATATGTAATCGTTACTGAACCTCCTGAGTTTCCACCAAATGCCGTAACATCTGTTGCTTCTGTAATTTCAAAAGCAACTATTCTTGAGGTTGTAACACCCGAAGCGATGTCTGCATGCGCGTAAACATTTTTTGCTGTTCCAGCATCAATTACAATTGGGCTGCTTGATAGGTCAAATACTACACGGTCACTGCCATCTAAGGCAGCAACGGTAGGACCTACCTGAACGCCATTTATTTTAAGCTTCATGTTTGCTACATCGCTTGAAACAGAAGAACCTACTTCTGTTAAGGCAATTCTTGATACACTGAAACCTTCTACTGAATCAGCGTCAAATGCCCAAGATGCTATTTCCACGTCTGTAGCGCCCGATACAACATCAGCTGCTGCCGGTGTGCTTCGTACGTCAACATCAAATTGACCCACTGCGATACCCGCAACTGTCATAGCACTACCATAAACTGGAAAACTTCCAGATACGGTTGTTGTTGCTGTAACATCCGCGGCTGAAGCAACACCCAATCGTGGAGCGTTACCAACTGTTGCCGCTGGAGATGAAGATGTTGAGTTCAAGCTTGCAGTTACGGTAAGAACTTTGGTCATGCCGGCTGGCACTACCCAGTTCAAACCTGTAAATGTTGCCTTGTGGGTTGTCGTGTTCAAAGCTTGGATTCCTCCAAGTTGTGTTGCGCCATCCCAAAGCTTGATGTTTGCGATATCGTTGTCGGAAGCAAGCCCGCTCCTTGTTACTACAAGGCTTGAAACGGTTGTGTTTGCTCCGCCTGCGAAATTGAACTTACCAAACACGACATCAGTTGCTGATTGAGCAACTCCTTGCGCGCCTGGTGAGTCTGCTGCTAATGATACGGAAACTCCTGCTCCTGCTGGAACTGTCGTTCCGCCACCATTAACATTTGTTGACCATGTGACTAAGTTGTCTGTTGCGGTCAACGCTGTCATTGTTGGGTAGAAACTTGGTGAAGCTTCTGTGTGGTTCACTTTGTAAAGTGAATCCCAATCAAGACCTGCCGCTTCAAACTCGGCGGCTGTCACATTTAAGTGACGACGCTCACCTGTGTCTGAACCTGCGGCTGAAGTGACTGCGTAAACTTTTGGATCAGCTGTTGATCCGTCTGCGTTCACTTCTAATACCAAGTTTGTGTTTGTGTACATATCAAGTTCTGCTTGTGTAGCAGTCTTGATTGCGCCCCATGATAGATGTCCGTAAGAGTTAAAAATGTCCGGGTTAAGAATTAACCTCTTAAACATCTTTGCTCCTACATACTTTAGAATGTAGACATCTGGGTTGTCAGCTGTTTTTGCAACATCACCATCAACAAATGTTGCGGCGTTTGCTTGTAAAGCTGTTGCTAAGTACACAACTCCTGAAAGTGAAATAATAGTTACTAGCGCTGTTAACACTGCTATAACTTTATTTACACCTGTTAGTGTGTATGTCATTTTTATAATTTTTTAGTTAACCATATTGTTATTTAAAATATAGTTAACTTGGTTTCATCTACTTATTTGTGCACCAAATAAACAGATGATAGTATCACGCGCTAAGCTTTATGCTTAGGCGGATAGCATCACGCGCTAAGCTTTATGCTTAGGCGGATGAAATTCGGCCACCAAGCATATAAACTAATTATTTACTAAATATAGTTCATATGCTTGGTGACCATTTGTTAAGAGCCAACGCCGACCAGCCTTTTTAAAAAGGCTGAAGACCCATTCCTCCTCCCAATTAAACTTTGGTTTTCAAAGCTTAATTGGGAGGAGGAGATTATTTTTTAAAATAAAACTCCCAAAATGCTCACTAAGTGGCCGATGTGCGAGTCGACCTAAGGGTGCGGAGTTCGAACTAGAATCAATTTAGCGGAATCAATTTTGTTCATATTCAAGGCGGGAGGAGCGATGCGATGCCGAAGCATCGTGAGCGACAAACAACGCAGAATATGGATAAAATTGACCCGCCTATCAGGAAGTTAAAAAATACATCGTCTGCTTCGTCATTCCTCCTCGAAGTAGATAAAACTACTTCTTCCTCGTCATTCCTTGCATCCAATGTATTTTTTAACTTCTAAATCTGATTTTAGTTCGAACTCCGTACCCTAAAACATTTTGGTTTCCATATTTATTATATTTTAAGAACTCCTATCTAACAATTAATCCTATCCACAATTCACAAAATTCCTATAACCCAAGAAGATTTTCTGTATATATTAATATCCTCAAAGCAGAATCGTAATCGCCTAATTCATACATTTCCTGCGCTTGCGCGGCTAAATTCATAACATAAAAATCTTTTGATTCCTCGCCTAAAACTGTGATTCTATTTATTCTTTCTACCAGCATTGCCTTAAATGCCACGGCGATGTCCTGATCGTATATCATAAGTGAAGCCAAAGTGTCGGAGGGTGTTTTTTTAATATTAATGGACGCCTCATCTTGTTCTAATGCTTCATCTTGTTCTAATGTTCGGCCATCCAAAAAACCAATGTTTAGTGGTGCGACATTTGACGGCTCGTTTTTTAACGCTAGGCCCCCAAAGTCAAGGTTACGAGCGGGAAATAAACCAATGGATAGTATCAACAGTAAGGCAAAAATTGGAACCAAGCTAAAACTTAATCTTGGAAGAGGTGAGAATAGAAAAGAGAAACCCGCCTTCGCTCCTTCAGAGCTATGGCGGGTGCTCGATATCGTATCCTCATTAACCATTCGGACGATATCGGCACGTGCAGAAACAGCCCACTCGTCGTTGGGTTTTATATTTCGTAATTCGCTAAGTTGTTTTATAAGCTCTTTTTCTTTCATTTTAAACATTTTAAACAAACTGTCCTTCACTAATTATGACGAAATAGACGCGTTTTTGTTACAGTTTTCGTTGGTTTTAGTACTTGGACGTAAAGGCAACAAAAAATGCCGTTATTTAAGGCATTGTTTTAACTAACCACAAGTATAACAAACCTTTCAAAAAAATCAATAGTTCCGGTATAAATCCGCTAAAATCCGCATTAATCCGCGGTATCAAGCTTATTACGTAACTCCGCCAGTCCTCGGGATATTATAGTCCTTACAGCGCCCTCTGATTTGCCCAAAATCTGCGCGATTTCAGCGTTAGACATATCTTCAACATATTTTAAGGTTATGGCTTGCACTGTTAATTCGGACAGGCCTTGTAGCATCATAAATACGCTGTCCATATTCTTAGAAATGTCCAAACGATCTCCCACACTCTGTTCCACATCTTTTGTCTGTGTCGAAGCTAATTGAACAAACACATCCGCGTTATCAATATTTACCTCCCTATTTTTCTGCGCGCTACGGTAGTAATCAATAAGCAGATTATTGGCAATTTTATATAAATATGCCCTTTCGTTACTTGGATATTGCGTATCAGAGGTTGCTACAGAATCCCATGCTTTTGTAAAGGTTTCGGAGGTTAAATCCTGCGCTATTTCATCTTCCGACACTCTAAATCGTAAAAAACGATAAATACTCTCATGATATTTATCGTACAAACTAATAAAATTTTTCTTTATGTTTTTTTTATTATTTTTTGACATTATACCCTTATTTTAATACGGACATTGATATGTCCAAAAAGAATACACAATTTTGTCCTAATGTCCGAAATCTATATACTTTCATACACTGTACCATTCGTTTTGCCCTTTTTTATTATTAATCCCGCGGTAATAAGCCCATCCAAATCTCGTCTTATTGTTCTTTGAGACACATCAGGGAACATGCTTGCCAGTTCTGCCACGTGTGAATTGCTATTTTGTCTTATGTGATTTAGTATATTGTTCTGTCTACCTGTAAACTTATCACTATCCACTTTTGACTCGTTCCTGCTTGGTAAAGAAAATTTAGCTGGATTTTTAGCTACTGGCTGTGGCGAAGGTTGAAATGCAAATGTATTTAAAAAATTAAAAAAAGAATTTTTCAAAATCATAAAATTTTTCCTATCTACCCAATTTTGTTGTTCTGCAAGTTCACAGTAGTTGACCAATGTCCTAACCGAAGCTACAAACTTATTAAAATGCTCTTCGTCGCCAAAATACGCATGCTCTGCATGATTTAATATATTTAAAGCTTGTTCTCTTAACCTGCTTCTTAATATTTCATCTGTAGGGAATCTTTCCGTGACCCTATAAATGGCCGAAACAAGTACGTTTAAATTTCTACGCCTTCCATTTAGGTCGTTTTCGTTATTTTCGGACATATCATTATTTCTATTATATACTACATTATTATCTTAAATTTTCAACAATCAAAACCCAAAGATTAATTTGGGCGAACGACAAAACTTATCCACAGGGTAATATTTATTTACCAACATTAACTGGTATTATAAATACAGTAACAAACCAAAAATGAGGGACTAAAAATGTCGCCGCAAGGACCGAAAAAATTCCTGGAAAAAATACAAATTACTGAACGCAGACCAGCTAATTTAGCCAAACTCTTCAGTGCCTTGGGCATAGCGCTTTTCTTTGGATGGGGAATATTTGCAATAAAATTAGCATATGCAATTTCCATTTCAGTTTTTTGGAATGACATAATCATCGCGATTTCTTTGTTTGTATTTCTTATGACAATACTTCCACGTCGCAGTAGAGTAAATTCTAGATTAGAGTTTTACTTAACAGCATTACTACCCTCAATAGTATCCACCGGCCTAGTCTGGTTATTCTTGACTTGGAAATCTAATCTATTAACTGGTATTTTCTTCGGTGTTTGGATATTCATTATGGCACTGCAGTTTCATATTTTCAGAGACAACGCTAGTTTAAAATAACTCAATAAAAAAATCCCGCTCAAACGGGATTTTATTTAGGCAACATCCCCCATTACTGATAACTACAAGGTAGGGACACCTTCTCTATAAAAGTCGTATTCCTTTTGATTAATCTCATAGATTGATGTCCATTTTCTACTACTTGCTTCAAACTGGCTTGGCGTTATATTAAGCCAGTTTTTCGTACTACCACCCATCCCTATTTCATAAACCTTATAATCCCCTATGAATTGAACTAAGTACGACTCTTTATAATTATTTAAAATCTCCTCGTCTACTTCTAATATGTTTTCCCACTTTAAATGCCCATAACCGTTAAAAACTTCTGGCGAAGGTATCCAACGGCGGTAGCCATCTTTTATAACATAAACCCTATCATCACCTTTTGTTCTCAATAAATCTCCATTTTTTATATCGTACGCACCAGAACTCATAGAGGCCTCTATGGAAATTGTCCTAAATTTATTTTCCATATTATCAAAATTACTAAGCTTAGTATGGCTTGACAGTACCAAAACAACCGAACTAATATCCTGATTAAAGTCAGGGACACTTAACATGCTACCACCACCGCGTACAGTGTGAACGTCTGTCGTGATATCGCCAGCTATGGTTGTTATAATTACTGCTACTTCAAAAACGTCTTGTTTGTTTAAGGTTTCAAATTTAATATTCAAAAAGTTTGGGTTCCCTAAGTCATATTTTAACGGTATAAACCTATACCACTGAGGAGAAAAATCCTGTAAAGCCACGCTAATTTTTATTAAATTCGTGTCACCAACGCTAAAGGTGTTTTTTGCGTTTACTCTAAAATTTAAAAAACTTAATAGGGGATTTTTATATGCGTATATTTTAGTATCATCAAAATTCTGATTTAAAAATAAAGCTGTGGTCCAGTCTGTATATACTTGAGAAAAATCTCTATTTACCCCAAGTTTATTTAGAGCATCTGTTATCGCTGCGCTTCCCACAAAAGAGCTATGCGCTACATGGTAAACTAGGGTGTCGCCATATATATCTGCTAGGTAGTGTATAAACATGGACACAGAGGCGTAATCCTTAATTTCGTTGTCCCATACGACGAGCGAGTCATTTGGGCTGTTTTTAAAAATACTTAGTCTGCGACTTAAATAACTTTCAGATCCATCATCAGCTACCACTGTAGAAGCATATTCGCTCAACGCCTCATTTAACCATCTTTCTTCTTTAACGCCGGTTATTCTTTCTTTTTGATTATAGTTTATAAGATGTTGAAATTCATGAGCCAAAACGGCGGGCAAAATTATATCCCCTACCAACTTTGCATTAATATAAAGCATCTCTCGCTTGTTTGAGTTTACCGCAAATTGAGAGGTACTTTCATCTTCCGATCTCACATATCCATTAAACTCAGAAGGCATATCTGTAAAATAAATAGTGATTTTGGGATCGTTATCTATACCCGGATTCCATTCCGATCCAAAGATACTGCGAACCCTGTCGTATATTTGAGTATCAAACAAATTTCCCGTATTTTGTACTGCCGTGTTCAAATCTATTTTGCTTTGGTCGGAAAGACTGTTTAAATAGTCCTTTTCTATGTAAAAATGCGCTTTCGCTGAACTATATAAAAAAGTTATTTGTTCATTTTTATGGCCGTCTGTCTCATATTCAGGATTTACAAAAAAATAAACAGGGTCGTTAATTTGCGCCTGTGAAAAAAAGGGGGCTACAAATGAAACAGCAAACAATAAAATTATTGCCGCATATGTTATTTTTTTAATTTTCCTCATTAAATTTTTTTAAAAATTCTTTAGCTTGATCTTTTATTTCCGGATGCTCAAGCCCAATCTCTAAATTTGCTCTCCAAAAACCAAACGCGCTGCCACAATCATGCCAAATTCCTTCCAATTTTTTACCATAAACCTCACCTTCAACGGCCAATTTACCCACGGCTTCTGAAAGATATACTTCCCCATTCTTTTTGGGTTGTTTTTGTATATATTCAAAAACTTTTGAATCTAAAACCATTCTTCCGATGCTGGTTAGGTTAGAGGGAGCTTCGTGCGATTGAGGTTTTTCTACAACACCCTTAATTTCATATACTCCACTCTCTATTTCTTTACCTTCTATTGAACTATATTTACTTATTTGCTCAATTGCAATTTCCATAAGACCCATAACCGAAACTCCATACTTATCATAGACATCTATGAGTTGCCTAAGCGCTGGTTCTGTTTTGGAAACAATAACGTCATCGGCGTAAAAAACTGCGAAAGGTTCATCTCCAACAAATTCCCTGCCTCGCAATATCGCGTCTCCATTTCCAATCGGTTCCTCTTGGTGCACAAAACTGAAATTTGCCTGCTTATGCAAATGCGCTATCTTTTTTAGTAAATCAAGCTTACCTTTTTTTTCTAAAAACCTCTCCAAACCCTCATCGCGACTAAAATGTTGAATAACATTTAAACGACTAGGATGAGTAATAAATAAAATATCTGTTATCCCGCTTGCAACTGCTTCCTCAACTAAAAATTCTATAACTGGTTTATCAACAATTGGTAGCATTTCTTTTGACTGCACTTTTGTCGCAGGTAAAAAACGGGTCCCAAAACCCGCTACAGGTATAATTGCCTTTCTAACCTTTTTTGCCATATTACCAATATAGTAATATCGATTTTAACTTTTGTAAATCTTTATAAAAAATCAGTTTGCATGTGCAAACTGATCCTATTATACTAAATCTTCTTCGTGCGGAATTGCGTAATACTCTTCATCTGTCCATTTTCTAGCTTTCCAGTTTTTCATTGAAATTGTGCCAAAAGAAGTTACATACCTCCAAACAGCTTTAAAGCTATCGTCCACTATCAATGTATACTTTCTCTCAATCAATTGCGGGTTGGGTATCGCAAACTGTATTAACACCACAGAAAGCATTTCATCTTCATTGTTCATGCTTCTGCTTACCGCAACTCCGGGAATGAGCGCTGTTTGGGGACCATGAAATCTATAGAGTATTCTTTTATGTCCGCCACCTACAAATATTTTTAACTTTTTTGCTCTCAAGCGTCTCTGTTTTCCGATTATTCCCTTAAGAGAAACCACTCCAAATATGTACGGGAAAATAAGCATAAGTCCTGCAAAAACTGAGCGTGTAATGCGCGCATTGATAGGCACAATGTCTGCAATTAAATTCCAAAACTTGGGTTCGTAGTTAACAACAAATTTTGTTATAAATTGCAAAAACTGAAATCCTATAAATACTAGAAACGCGGGCCTAACCAAAATAAAAACACCAACCAGTGTATTTTCCTTTATATGTTTCCATATTCTGCGCAACGTTACGACCCCCTTTGTGATTCTGTGAACTAGCTATATTAAACCGCAAAAAATCTGTTTTGTAAAGCAAAACATGAGTTTTAGAACATAAAATTTCAATAAAAAATAGTACAGTTTATTCCGTCGTAAGCGGGAATGAGCGTAGCGAATGGCAGCGTGGAATAAATTGTACTATTTTTTATTTTACATCAGCTTGTGACCACCTTTCGTCTACCTAATCGGCTCAATCCGCCAGCTGGCGGATTGAGCCGATTATAAACTAGCTTAGTTTATGTAAAGCTATCTTCTCTTTTCTAGAACTATAATTCCCCCTCCAACTGTGTTAATTCTTCTTCTACATCACCTAATTCGCTTTCCAAATCTCCCAAATCTTGCTCAATTATCTGTAAGTCTTGGGTAATTTCCTGTTCGCTGTCGCCAGTGGTTAAATCTTGCTCTTGTTGCTCCCGTAGAAAGTTTATGTCACGACCCGGACCCCAATAAAAATACCAAGCTACAACAACCAGCAACGCCAATACAAAAACCCATGTTAATACGGTTTTATTTTTTATTTTTTTATTCATTTTATTTTAATTTATATATTAAGTATAAAATTAAACTCCTTCATTTTCTTCTTCTTGTTCTTCCCTATCAGCGGGCGTAGCCGCTTTTATGGCTTCTTTTACCTCCTCAAAAAAATCGTGCAGCTCGTCGCGAACACCCCTAAGCGATGTTCTTATTATTTGGTGATCATCCTTAAACTCACCCATGACAGTTCTGAACGCCTCGCCGAACTCTTCTTTTGTTTCTGCGCTAATCGTGTATACTTTTTCTTTTTGTGAAAGCACCAAGTCTACTGTAACATCGATCTCTGCCCTCAAAGCTTCTGCCAAAACCACCAAAGCATCATACTGATCAGGCTCAAGTGCTTTATCCGCACGAGTTAAGACCTTATCTAAAATTTCCTCTATTCTTTCTAGGTGCTTCAAATACACACTAGTCAAGTGGTCATTTTTTGCATTCAACATATCAACCAACTTCTCCATTCTTTCTTGCAAGCGCTGGTCTAACTTCTCCTTAATTTCCAATTTTCTTTCTTCCAACTTTTCCGTAGCTCTTTCCTTTGCCTCTTCTCTCTTTTGCTCAACTGTTTCCTTTTTTTCTTCTCTCTTTTCTTGCAAATCCTCCTTTCTTTCATCTGTTTCGGTTTTAGTTTCGCCTCGTACGTTTATTATCTTTTTTTCCACGCGTTCTTTTGTAACCTCCAGCCTATCTGATTTTTCGCTATCATCATGACTATAAGCAAAAACAGAACCCAAACCAAAGTTAAACAGTAAACCAAATATCAAAAATAAACTTAAACCTTTTGAAAAATTTTTCATATGCCTAAAATAAATAAATTATAATACTTTCATTATAACAAATACAAAAAAACCCTACAACAAGCAGGGTTTTTAACTTTCACGACCACATTACTCCTCGGGCAACTGGTCTTCCAGTGATTTATGTAAAAAGTAAACATCTGCGATGTTGAGGCCATCATCTTCGTCATCAAAAGCTAAAAACATCTCCAGTGGATCTTCGCCCGCAGAAACATAAATCACAGAAAAGGTTTCTTTTTCTGTTTCATCTACAATAAGCATGTGTGTTGCGCCGCGCATCTGTCCTTCCTTAAAGTGATGCCTTATAAAGACGTAGTACTCAAAGAAGATGTCGTCCTCGTCGTCTGATATCCTGTAATCATATCTGTAGTTGGATAAATCAAATATAAATGCTTTGCCTACTTCTTGCGGTATCTCTGTCATGCTCGGCAAGGTACCATCTTCAATCAATACACCGCTTAAATCCTGCTGATCCATGTGCATTTGAAATACAATAAGAATATCTTGTAGTAGGTCATTCCAATTTTTATCATCCTCTTGTTTCCTTCTAAATACAAAAACCAACGGATTCACGCGCACCACTACAAGAGAACCAACACCTAAAGCGGCGAAGTCCTTAAATAATTTATACAATTCATAAATATGGCTATGGCCGTCTTTCTTTTTCGAATCTCCAAGGTAAACATTTGTATATAAGAAAAAAGATTCTTCATCTTCACTTGTTTTGCCAAAATATCTCACCTCGCTAGCACCCCCTTTCTTGTACTAATAACTGTTTTTACTATAACAAAAATTCTCCCCAAAACAATACTCTCTACTAACGGGTTGTACTTGTCCAGCACATGTGCATCCAAAAGCAGGACCTGGTCCTGCTTTTGGATGAGATCTAAAAAATTTCTTAACCGAAAACAAAATACAATAAAATAAAAAAAACCGCTATTTAATGCGGTTTAGTGTTCCTATATAAAAGTCGCGAAAAAGCATTATAAAAGCGATAATCAGTACAAAAGGGGTTATAACTGCAAAACCTACAAAATAAAGGTAGGTGCTGTCGGTTGGTGAAGTGTTGCCAGGAACTGCTCCAAAAACAAAAAGGTCTATCACAAATGCTAGGAAAAAGATAAATGTAAATGCTATTAACGTCATAAAAAATGCCTTAAGCGCAGCACCTATCTTCATTAGCATTTTCTTCCTTGCCTATTGCAAAACTAAAACTATAGTACCACTACACAAAATAACTACAAGCCACATGGCGCTACCAAAATAAAAACTTAGCTACTATAGGGTTGCCAAGCTACTATAGGGTTGCCCAGCTACTATAGGGTTGCCAGGCAGCCCTATAGTAGCTATTAAAAATTACTCTAAAACGTAAATTTTTAACTCATCTGTAATAGCGTATAACACGCCATCACCTAATACTATGTGTACAATTTCTCCACCCAACTGATATGACCAGTTTAATTGGGGATTCGCCGTGGTGGATGTAGATTTTACAGAATACAGTAATCCATCCTCACCCCCAAAATAGACATTATTAGCGTTATCAATAACTATCGACGTTGTAATACCGTCTTCAGTTGCATACAAATAATTCATGCTTACCTCATCTTGCACTGTTAATCTATATATAATAGTTTTACCATCTTCGTAACTATAAACAGCGCCATCATTATCTATAGCCGGAGGTTGTACAATATCTTTCGACGCAAACTGTTTCTTCCATTGCAATGCGCCTTCACTGTTCAAATCGTATGCCGCAATGCCAAATTTATTTTTAAATTGTTTATACCCCACAAATAATAATCCATCTGTATTAACACTTGGAGAACCTGTCACATCTGTAATGGCGCTCACCTCCATTTGTGTCTGCCAATTTAATAAGCCGGTACTGGTATCTATCTCTAACAAGTGCCAGCTTACAGGGTCGCTATCTGGCTTAACAACAACATACAATTTTTCATTATACAAAATAGGATCGTACAAATCGTTGATAGAGCTAGCCGTAAATCCGTTATCAAAAATACTTGCCCAATCAATAATCAACCAGTCTTTTTCCCAATTTAAGTTTCCATCCGCGCTAAATGAGTAAATCTTAGATTTTGTAACAATGTAAATGTTGCCATCTGAATCTACAACTGGATTGGCTGGGTCTCCCAATAAATTCGTGCTGGAAATAAAACCCCCATCAACACTATTTAAAGCCGTAAACTTATTATCAATTAAATAGATTTTTTGACTATCCTGGGACAACACCATATAACTATTGTCTGTATAACTCCACCTTTCTTCGCCGTCAGCCGAATAAGAATAACTTTTTTCGTTAGCGCTTACATATATATTCCCGTCTGAATCCACTACTGGCTGTTCTACTAACGAAACTGGCGCTTCCAGTTCTTCACTCCAAATAATCGTAGGCTCTATTGTTGGACCTGTAAATTTACTTAGGCCGCTATTTGTATACAAATTTTGCCAAGAAGACCATATCGGATCGGCAGAAAAACTTTCAGAATTTTGCTCGCTTTGACTATTTGTGGGCGTAGCATCACCAATTGTAAAATCAATAAAATTATTATCCGAATCCCAATGTTGACTGCTGCGATTTACGCTTTCGTTATCATCTGGCGTTTCAGTAGTTCTTGTTTCTTTTAGAGTTACGTCTTCGTCGTCGCCCCACGCAACAGCGTCCGTTGGTGTTGGGCTGTCTGCTTCTTTTGGATCTTCGCTAAACATAGCAATAGTCCCTTTAGAATTTGAGAGTTGCGCAGAGGAATATGGCTGCCAATCTGCATTCGGATTGCTATTTGCAGTTGAATAGCCTTCCAATCCTATTAGATAATACCCTCCTGCAAAAATAGTGGTATTTTCGGCTTCTGAAAATGATTTGTTGCGATATGGGTCACCCCACTCAACTTTACCAGAAGAGTAATAACTGAAATAGTAATCAGACAAATCTATCTCGTCTTCCGTCGGATTATATAACTCTATAAATTCACTGTCTTGGACTTGTACTTCGTTTATTATTAAACTATTTGGCGTTGCATTAGGATAAGCTGTTGCGATATTAGAAATTTCAGACTGATTCCCTGCTTCATCTTCCGCTTTAATTCCAAAATAATATAAATTCCCCAGCACTAAATCATCAATAACTAAAATCTCTTCCCCTCCTTCGGTTTGGGGTGTAGTATCTTGGTCATACTCGGTGGCAGCATCCCAATTATCTTGACGTATAACCTCACCGAAATATTTAACTATATATTTTACAACTCCCTCGTTGTCTATCACCGCATCCCAATTTAATTTGACACTTCCTCTCTCGTCGCCACTTTGTGCTACAAGATTTGTAATACTACTTGGCGCTTCGTTGTCCTCCTCATTATCATTATCATCTTCTTCTTCTTCATCTTCGTCGCCATCATCGTTATCTTCCTCGCCATCATCGTTATCTTCGTCGCCATCATCGTTATCTTCCTCGTCTTCTTCATCATCCTCGTCATTATCCTGATTTTCATCGCCGTCTTCTTCATTTTGTTCATCTTCGTTTTCGTCATCATTTTGATCCTCTTCTTGGTCATCGTCGTCAACAACCACTACATAATTTGACCCTGGGGTAGGAGTTTCTACCAATACAAAATCGTTGTAATTATTATTTGTATCTGTATGATTTTCATCACGACTTGAGCTAGCGGTTTCTAATAACTCGCCATCGTACGGTTGTCCCTCGTATAAGTTGACCTCATTCCACCCAAAACCATCAATTATTTGTCCGCCTGACTCCGGATCGCCAAAAAATAATCCAACCGTTCCGGCGCTATTTGAAAGTTGGTTAGAACTATATGCCTGCCAATCGTAAGCTCCGCTATAGCCGCCTAACGCTACAACAAAAAAACTAAATGGATTTATTTTAAAAGCTTGCGGAAAATTTTTATTTCGATACGGATCGTTCCAGTTAACTTTGCTGGAGGGATAATAACTAAAATAATAATTGCTTAAGTACGTAATTTCGGGGCTGTCATTATACAACTCCACAAACTCTCCCCCGTCCACGGAAACTTCATTTATTACAATGTTTGTATTAATAAGCGAAGGCGGATAAACCACCGCGCTGCTAAATTCTTCTTCCGATTTTTTATATTCCTCTACTTTTGTCAATTCCGGGTGACAAGTACCTCCCCACAGTCCGTACCTGTTTTCCTTTGCCACATTCTCTATTTTTTCAAAAAGACTAGAAAATTTATGCGTAAAACCAAAATCAAAAGCGTACGCATGCCCTGTGTCAACTAAGTTTTTATTTATTAAATTATTGCCATCCCAAACATATCTTAATAACCTGTCGTAACTATCTTTATCATCTGGGCCCGACTCCAAAACTACCTGTTTATTTAATACCAGTTGCTCATTTTGATGTTTTGCTTCTTGCGCAAAACATCCATCTGGCAATTCCGGCGCGTCAATGCCAATGTATCTAACTCTTTGTCCGTTTTCTAATTCTATCGTGTCCCCGTCTATAACACGGGTAACTGTATGAGATTTTTTAACTTGCGGCGGTAACAGTTGTAGTTCTGTTTCTGTCGGTGTTTGCTCTGGCTCTGCTAGTTCTTGCTCAATCTCCACAAGGGTAGGGGGCGCCTGCTCGTCTGTGACGGTTTGAAAGTCTTGTGATAAAAAACTAATTTGTTGAGCAAAGCTTTCGCCCGCCTTTTTCTCTAAAGCGCTTTGCCGGTTCCCAATTGTGGTATTGTCGCCACTTACGGAAGGCGCTCCGGTCTGTAGAACTGCTACTGGAAATGTTTCAAGGTCTAAGCCATGACGTTGAAAAACAAAAGAACTTAAATTGTAAAGATAGCGACCGCCGGATGCTATAACATTTCCAATTTTCGCAAACGCATTTTTTAAACCTCCCCAAAAACCACTTTTACCTTGCATTTCTTGCTGTGGTAAATCTTTGACAGTATCCTTAAACAATTTTATGATGCCTGCTGTATTTTCTATGGCAGTGGGAGCAAGACGGTTCCAGTAGTCGCGGAGGACGAGAGGGTCGGAAAAGGCATCTGCATAAATTTCAAAACTAGAGTCATAAAGTTTTGTTCCTGTCCTACGTATTTTTAGTAATTTATATTCTCCACGGCCGTCTCTCGCGTAAACATAATTGTTATCAACTCTTACCAAATCAGGTTTTTTATAAAAACCCAAACTGTCTTTGCTTAAAAATTGAGTATTTGTATATTGCGCAACCATATCAAAATAAATATCTAAATTATCATACAAAATAGGATTCATACCTGCCATATTTGGCGCGCTAAATTCTTTAACACCTTGCTCGTAAGGGTCAGCTCCGCCATACAACTCATGAGGGTGAGGATCGTTTCTGGTATGGGCCGGCACTGTCGCATCCTGAATTAAATGCAAAATATGCCCAAGCGTTTTATAAGCATATTCGTAATTGCCCCGATTGTATGCCCCGATTGCTTCTTCCCAAGTATAAATACCCATACTTGCCTGCAAATCTTTTCTACGCGCCCATTCTTTAGAACTTTGATAGCCGCTCAATCCCTTATTGTTTATAGGGTCGTAAAAATGATAAAGCGGACGAGTAAGTGGGCTATCCTCTTGAGCAGAACCTTGCGCTATCCATTGCTTTTGTTGGCTAGTTAAACTGTCGTCAGAATAAAATTGATTATATAAATCTACGGCGCGCTCTGTTAAAGGAGAGTGCGTGGTATATGGACTATAAGCAATCACATAGAAAAAAGAGGAGAAAAATATTCCCCCTCCTATCAATATTATTAAAAATACTTTTGATATTTTATGTTTCATGTTATGTGTCTTTTGTATTCCATATTCTATGTTATGTGTTCCATGTTATGTGCTTTAAATACTGCTTATTTTCCAAACTCCCTTTTTGTCACGAATAAATTCTACGGCTTCACTATATCCCTCGAGCGGATTGGGGCTATCGTTTCCAGGGATAGGTTCCATTTCATAAACTACAGTGCCCTGACCATCGTCGTAGATTTTTTTTGTAAGCGGAGTCATTCTCCCTGCAGCTTCATAGAATACACCTTCTTGAGCAGCCTTTCTTAAACCTTCCTCATACTTCCGCAAGTAATCAGGATGAATAGTCGCAAGCACTCCTTCTAAGTCGTTGTTCAAAAGCGCCTGACGCGCTTCTTCATATGTTTTTTGCGGAGTAGAATCGCCAAATTGCACATTATAAAGATAAAAAACCTGATCACTAATACCTTGGCTCTGGCTTTCGCGTACACCTACTTCAAACAAAGTTCCGTCCATTCTGTTTAACAAAAAAACGCCCGCAATAACCACGGCCGCCACAAAAACTGTCCATCCCAGCCAATCAACTCTGAATTTTTTTACTAACTTATTTAATTGCGAACTCCGTCCCTCAATTTTTTGACTTTTTTCCTTCATAAAATACTAATACAACTACAGCGCCCTATATTATATTTAATTTTAAACATAATAAACAACCCACAATATAGCGTCCTATCGTTTTATTCAGCTGATCAATTACCCTATTTTATTTACAAAATAGGGTAAAACTAACTTTAAAATCACAAAACCACCCTATCGCAAATCTAAAAATCTGTCAAGCGTTGTACTGGTTCATATGATAGGATACATTTTAAAACTTAAAAAATGATAAAACTAAATATCTATAATAGCGCAATATACACAAATGGAGGAGTGTGCACATAAAACAACACAAATTACTCCCTATACGCTCACCCACGGCCGTGGGTGAGCGTATAGACGTATAAAATAAAAACTAAATCTTTAGTTTGTGCTTATTTCTCTTTACTCACAACTATTTTATTCTTAAAAAAAATCCCAATTTTTGAAAATGTCTTTTTACTCCAAAATCTCTATTGATATTTCCTGTAAAAATCAGAACGTGGCGCCTAATCTCAAAATATTCGCATAAAAGATCTATTTCCTTTTCGCAAGAATAAGGAAATAGATATACGCTTTGTTGAATTCTAAAAAATTCTAAAGTTTCCAACTTGCCCCGCAGAGCATCACGGCAATATCTTTGCTTTTCCGGTATATCAAATACTATAAAACGCCATTTACCATCCCATTTTTGTTTCTTAGATATCCTTAAATCATCAACTTGATAACCTTGCACTATTTCTTTTCCTTTTTTTGTTAGCTCAAAACGTATCTCTGTTTTATCTTTGGAGTAAATATATTTTATATATTCCCTATTTTTTAAACTATATAAACTTCGACGAATTTTGTTTTCATCTATTTCTTCGTCTGGTGGAAATAAAAAATCTTCCAAAGCATCTAAATTATCTTCAGCATTTTTTGCCCAATTGGTGGTTGTAGAAAATGGTGTGGTAGCAACAACCAAAGGAGTTGAAAGAGCTAAAAGAATTTTTTTAGCCACGACACCATGTCGCCCTTGAAGTGGTTTTTCATAATGGGTTGGTTTCGACATAATAAATAAACATTAAAAATTAAAAATTGAAATAGGATTTGTTTTTTGCAACGCACTTTTTTGTACATCCCTTATGATAGTTCATAGGTTACATTATCTACCACGTATTGTCTATACGCTCATCTACGGCCGTAGATGAGCGTATAGACAATACTTTAACTTACGTTAAAAACTTAAGTTGTTTAAATTCTTAAATCAAAGCAAATTTAAATACTCATCCAATGCTTCGGACCACGGACGAAGGTGCGAGAATTTAGTGTTAAGTAAAATAGACCAGTTTGGTCTTTTTGCAGGAGTTGGAAACTCGCCCGATGTTACGGGAATAATGTGTGGAAATTCTTTTTTGCCCCATCCTTTGATACTTCCATATTTACCTACTATCTTTTTTGCGTATTCGTACCAAGTTATGTCGTCTTCATTTGTTAAATGATAAATCCCAAACGGAGAATCAGATTCAATCAAATTCTGGGTTGCTTTTGCTAAGTCGGGCGCATACGTGGGCTTACCGTGCTGATCATTTACTACCTTGAGTTCGTCTCGCTCTGAAGCAAGGCGAATCATTGTATCTATAAAGTCCTTTCCGCCAGACCCAAAAACCCACGAAGTTCTTATTAAATAGTACTTATCTATATTTTTTTGTAACTCTTGTTCCCCCAATAATTTTGACTGCCCATATACGGTAGATGGAACTTCCGCCGGCGCATCATCTTCTAGATACCCCTCTTCTTTATCGCCCGAAAAAACATAGTCAGTTGAATAATGCACCAAAAGAGCATTTACTTCGCGGGCGGCTTTTGCTAAATATCCAACAGCGTGCCCGTTTACTGCCATGGCTAAGTCTTTTTCGTTCTCTGCGTTATCCACTGCGGTATAACCTGCGGCATTTATAATTATACGGGGTTTTATCTCCTCAATTTTTTGTAAAACCTCTTTTTCGTCAGTAATATCCAAGTTCTTGCGCACAAATGAAGTTACGTTGTAATCTGAAGAAAAAATTTTTTCTAAATCAGATCCCAAAAGCCCCTCTGACCCCAAAAGCAATGTTTTCATATTTGTATATTATATAATTAATCTACAGTTAGTAAAGATTGCATTTTTTTCAAAAAGTAGTATAGAATATACTGTATGACAATAGAGATAAAACCGCTAGAAACAGGTACCCCTATATTTGTGCCGTCCCCAGATCCACAACATCCTAGGGTTCTGCTTGCAACTCGCCTGTTTAACGATGGGCATATTGATATTGAGGAAGCTTCGCATATTTCAGGCGAAACTCCAGATACGCTGGAGAAATTTTTTGAACAAAGTGGAGTTTTGCCGCGAAAGCGCGTACTTGTTTGTGGCGGTGCGGGGTTTATCGGCAGTAATTTTATACATCATATTCTTGAAAAATACCCCTACTACAGCGTCATAAATTACGATAAATTAACCTATGCTGGAAACTTGGAAAATTTACGTAATGTAGAAAAAAGCCCTAGATATAAATTTATAAAAGGAGACATTGCAGATACAGAAACCATAGAAAAACTTGTCCAAAATGAAAAAATAAATTACATTATAAACTTTGCCGCAGAAACTCATGTAACACGCAGTTTACTCTTACGGGCTGACGAATTTTTAAGAACAAACGTTCTAGGTGTTCACTCTTTGCTTGAGGTGGTAAAAAGAAACCCACAAGTAGAGATTTTTGTACACGTATCAACAGATGAAGTCTACGGAAGCCTAGATCTTGATAGCCAAGATAGTTTTACGGAAGACACTGCATTTCAGCCAAATGTACCATATGCTGCAGCAAAAGCTGGGGGCGATATGCTGTGTCGATCCTACCATAATTCATATAAAATACCTGTTATAGTAACTCACTGTTCTAATAACTACGGACCGTTTCAACATCCAGAAAAATTAATACCAAACGCTCTGTTTAGAGCATTGAGAAACCAACCAATCACGTTACACGGAAATGGGCAACATGTTAGGGATTGGATATTCGTTAGAGATCACTGCGAAGCACTAGATTTAATTTTACATAAAGGAAAACCCGGACATGTTTATAATGTAGGAGCAGATGTAGAAAAAAATACTCACGAAATTGCACGCACAGTTCTCAAATACTTAGGAAAACCAGAACACTTAATAACGTTGGTTGACGACAGGCCGGGAAATGACTTGCGTTATTCTATAAGTCCCCAAAAAATTAAAAAAGAATTGGGTTGGGATACAACAGTAAGTTTTGAAGAAGGAATAGCCTTAACTGTTCAGTGGTATGAAAATAATATAAGCTGGGTTGATGCAATAAGAGAAAGGGATAAAGAGTTTTCAAAATATATTTAAAGACTTACGGTATGATGCGAATCAACGAATAATTATGCGAATCTACGAATTAATTTCCAAAATATGAAATCCTATCAAGAAATAGATACCCCAATAAACGGGGTAAAAATACTACTCAACAAAGTGGCCTCCGACAACAGAGGGCATTTTCTTGATTTAGCGGAAACAGACAACCCCCTCTTCAAAGACGTAAAGCACCTACACGCCTCTATCGCTACTACAAAGCATATTGCGCGTGGAGAGCACTACCATTATAAATTAACAGAAAATTTTTATGTGTTGAACGGAACTTCCTTATTTATAATGCATGACTTCAATGAAGACTCCCCAACCTATGGCAAAACATACGCGCTAATTTTGGGAGACGGCAAAGAAAAACCAAATACAAATCTAGAAACTTATTACATTGGCGAAGGTCAGCTAGCACAAATAAGTATATCGCCTAAAATATATCACGCATTTTGGCCATTAACAGACGACGATGCTGTTATTTTTGTAACGGGTAACACTGGCTACGACGCGCAAGATTATGGCAAACCAAAAATTGAAGAGATTCCTGGCGCTGTAGAAATTTTAAAACAGCACGGAATAACATAGATAAATTCATGAAAGCAATAATTACAGCCGGTAAAAGTTCGCCGCCAAAACCGATAAACTACATTCAAAATAAACACCTAATTGAACTTGGTAATACACCACTTATTTTTCATGCGCTAGAACAGGTTGCCAAATCCGGCATAAAAGATGTTGGAATTATAGTAGAAGATGGCACTCAATACATAGAAAAAGCCGTCAAAAACGGCGGTAACTTTGGATTAAATATAACCTATATACACCAAAAGGGCGGACCTTTGGGGTTGGCTCATGCTGTATATTGCGCTAGAGAATTTTTGGGAGAGGAAAAATTTATGGTATATCTGGGAGACAACATATTTGATGAGGATATACTAGCTATGCGTATAAATTTTGAAAATAGCGGCGCTAATTGTTTGCTAGCACTTGCAAAAATACCAAAACCGGAAAGGTTTGGCGTGCCAGAATTTGATCGACAAGGAAAAATAATTGGAATCCAAGAGCGTCCAATAAAACCCAAAAGTCCCTATGCTGTATCTGGAATTTATTTTTACGATAAAAACGTTCATAAAGCGTTCCCTCACATAAAACCCAGTTTCCGCGGTATTTATGAAATATCAGACCTTCATACTTGGCTTGCAAAAAATGGATACTCTGTCCAGTATCTTGAAATAAAAAACTGGTGGAAAGACCGCGGACATCCTCTAGATCTTTTAGAGGGCAACGCCATGGTTTTAAATAAGTTGAAAGCAAATAACCTTGGGAACGTAGAACCCTCGGTTTCAATACGGGGCGCAGTAAATATAGGAAAAAATACAAAAATCGGAGGACGCACTGTTATAAGAGGTCCAGTTATTATAGGAGAACACTGTCTGATAAAAAACTCCTACATAGGCCCCTACACATCAATAGGAAACAAGGTGGAAATACACAACGGACACATAGACCATTCTATTATATATTCGGGGACGAGTATTAATACTTCCAAAAAAATTGTAGATAGTTTAATTGGAGAAAACACAACAATAAGCGAGGCAGAACACGATACGCCAGCTGGAAATAGGCTTGTTGTATCTGAAAATTCGATAATAGCACTATAAATATGGATATATCAGTAGTGGTAAATCATTATAAATCATCCGAGATGCTTAAGCTTAGCTTAGGCCATCTTAAGATTTGGCAAAAAGAATTTGAAAAAGATGGAAAAAAGGCAGAGATAATCGTAACAGATTCCCAAACCACTTTTGAAACAAAGCTTCTAATGCAAGATAAATTTCAAGACATTCACTTTATAGAAGAAAAAAACAACATAGGATTTGGCAAATCAATAAACAATGCTCTCAAAAAGGTTACAGGGAAATTTATTTTTATAGTAAACGCAGATTTAATTATTCCAAAACCAGAGGACCTAAATAAAATGATTGAATACCTGGAGGGTAATAAGGATGTGGGCATAGTTGGCCCCTCTCTTAAAAACTTTGACGAGACACATCAATCTTCTGCGTTTCGTTACTATACGCCAGCAACTATGGTGGCGCGCAGAACTCCTCTGGGAAAAACCAAATGGGGAAAAGCCATACTAAATAACTTTATGCTAAATGACGTTAAAAATTTACTACACAAACCGCACGAGGTTGACTGGATTATGGGGTCTGCGTTATTAACAAAAAAAGAACATCTAGACAAACTGGGGTTTTTTGATGAAAGATATTTTATGTATATGGAAGATGTAGATTTGTGCAGAAGGTTCTGGGAAAGCGGACTTAAAGTTATATATTACCCATACGCCACCATGTATCACTTTCATGGAGCAGCATCCAGATCGCGTAATATTTTTAAAGCATTATTTAATAAATATACAAGAGTGCATATGGCAAGCGCCTGGAAATTTTTCCGCAAACATGGACTAAAAAAGGTTAGACACGGAATATAGGATATTTATTACAGAAACTACACCACTTAACTAAAAAATCCTTGCAACCGCAAGGATTTTTTAGTTAAGAATTTTTATTAATAATTTGCCTTTTTGTTCTGTTATAGACACCCGCGCAGAACCACGAATTCCTTTTTCTATCAGTTCTTTTGCTAAAGGGTCTAAAATATATTTTTGTATCGCGCGCTTGAGCGGACGCGCTCCAAAATTTGAATCATATCCGTGCCCTGCGATAAACTCCTTAACACCCTTACCTACTTTTAACTCAATCTCGCGCTCGGCAAGTTGTTTCTGAGTACGCTTTAATTGGATTTCTACTATTTCTGCCAAAATTTCTTTATTTAAAGAATGAAATATAATAACTTCATCTAACCTGTTTAAAAACTCTGGTTTAAAGTTATTGCGTAGTTCTTTTTCTATCCGTTCACGCATTTCCTGTTCCTTTGCACTATCGTCCTTTTTAGCATCTGTTGCAAAACCAAGAGGACCCATATCCTTTATATAACTGCTTCCGATGTTTGAGGTCATAATGATAACCGTATTTTTAAAATCAACTTTTCTTCCCTTTGAATCTGTCAAATGTCCATCATCTAAAATTTGAAGAAGAGCATTAAATACCTCAGGATGAGCTTTTTCTATTTCATCGAACAACACAACACTGTAGGGACGTATTTTTATTCGCTCTGTTAACTGACCGCCTTCCTCATATCCAATATATCCGGGGGGTGAACCGATCATACGACTCACGGAATGTCGTTCCATATATTCACTCATATCAAGACGCACTATCGCATTCTCATCATCAAACATAAACTCTGCAAGCGCGCGGGCGAGTTCTGTTTTTCCTACACCGCTAGGGCCTAAAAATATAAACGAGCCAATTGGACGAGAGGCATCGCTAACCCCCGTCCTATTTCTTCGAATTGCGTTTGATACAGATTCAATCGCCTCTTTCTGTCCGACAACTCTTTTACGCAATCCCTCTTCCATATCTGCCAATCGTTGCACCTCTTCTTGTAACATACGGCTTGCAGGAATTCCCGTCCATCGTGAAATAACGCGCGCAATATCTTCCTCGGTAATTTCTTCGCGCATTATTCTGCTATCTTTTTGTAATCGCGCTAATTCCTTTTCTTGTTCTTTAAGTTCTTGCTCATTGCGCGGTATTGTGCCATATCGAATTTCAGCAACACGCTCCAAATCGCCGGAACGCTCGGCAATTTCAGCTTCTTGGCGTTTTTCGTCAATCTCTTTTCTAAGTTCATGAATTGTACTAATTACGTCTTTTTCATTCCGCCATCTGCGCTCAAGCGCCCTTGAGCGTTCCTTGATATCAGCAAGTTCTTGATTTATTTTTTTCAAATTATCACGTGATCTTTTATCTTTTTCGCCTTTCAAAGCCTGCTTTTCAATCTCTAACCTTCTCACATCCCTTTGCAGTTTATCTAGCTCTTCCGGCTGGCTTTCTATGGTTAACCTAAGAGCAGAAGCAGCCTCATCCATCAAGTCAACCGCCTTATCGGGCAGATAGCGTCCGGGTAAATACCTTTGGGAAAGTTTTACAGAGGCAATAAGAGCCGCATCTGTAATTCTCACACCATGATGTACTTCGTATTTATCTTTTATTCCGCGCAACACAGATATCGCGTCGTCTGTGTTGGGTTCCACAACTAAAATCGGCTGAAAGCGCCTCTCAAGCGCCGGATCTTTTTCTATATATTTTTGATATTCCTTGGTTGTTGTTGCTCCAATCGCATGAAGTTCACCTCTAGCTAGCGCGGGTTTTAATAAATTTGAAGCATCTATGGAACCTTCTGCGGCTCCAGCACCTACAATTGTATGTAATTCATCTATAAATAATAAAACCGAACCCGATGCTTGTTGAATTTCTTTTAACAATGCTTTTAATCTATCTTCAAATTCTCCTCTATACTTTGTTCCAGCAACAATAGATCCAATATCTAGCGCTAAAAGTTCTTTATTTTTTAAACTTTCTGGAACATCCCCAGCCACAATCCGTTGGGCAAGTCCCTCTGCTATGGCAGTTTTTCCTACGCCTGCCTCACCAATAAGTACGGGGTTATTTTTTGTTCTTCGGCTTAAAACCTGCATAACACGCCTTATCTCATCCTCCCGACCAATAATCGGATCTAGTTTTTCATTTCGCGCCATTTCAGTTAAGTTGCGCGCATATTTTTCAAGGGCCTGAAATTTATCCTCTGGATGAGGGTCGGTGATGCGGACGCCGCCACGCAACTCGCTTAATGCCACCAAGACATTTTCGTAATTCAACTCTTTTGATTTACCATGTCCCATAACAGAACTTGCTATCATATTGGCTTCTTGCAAAAGCATTTGAGCCTTCGTCGGACTATCTATAATAGCCAAAAACATATGTTCTACACTTATAAACTCATCAGAAAGCTTGCGGGATTCTTCGCGACTACGAGCTAAAATTTTTGCTAAATCTTGAGTAACATAAAGTTGCCCAAATGGAAGAGTACCTACTGAGGGTCCCATTGGATTTATTATACGAGGAAGTTTGTCCAACTCATGATCAACGCTTTTCTGCAAACTACCCAAATCCATCCCAAATTTATCTAAAAGAGTTCTTACAATACTTCCATCCTGATCAAGCAAAGCCGCAAGCAAATGCAAATCAGACACTTGCTGGTGACTTTTTGTTTGGCTTATCTCTTGAGCTGTTTGCAATGCCTCTTGAGCGTATTGAGTAAAGTTATTCACACTAGGTTTTGGGTTATAGGTTTTAGATTATAGAAAACTAAAAACTATTTACCCATACTGTACTTAAATACAGTATAGCATATATATAAACAATTAGCAATCACCCCCAAAGAGTGCTAATTTAATAAATGCAAACCAACTTCGTCGTTAAATTCTCGCTTAAGCTCTCCTTCTCCTGTAAATATAACAACCTCGCAAGTAGAAGAAACAACACAACGATGAATATGTCCGCCAACAACATCCATATCTTCCCTGCTAAATAAACCATGCGCGTGGCAAAATACCTTACCTTCCTTCAACGCGATGTTACCTGTTATGCTTGCGATTTCTAAAAACTCTTTAAAATTTTTAATCTCATATTCTTTTATCTTCGTATCAAAATACGCTAAATCTAAATCCGCCAGAGAACCAATTGCCTGCAACCAGCCAGCTTTAATGTTCTCTTTTTCACAAAAATTTTGTATTGAGTTTATAAACTCCTCGCCCTTATCCAAACGAAAAATATATTTATTTTTATCCCTGTAAATTGTGTCCATAAAAATTACTTTCTTTTTTATGTTATTCAACTATAATTATTCCGCCATGGCCTATCTGTAAATGGTTGTGATAACCCCAATTACCTTTTTGAGCAAACGTAAAAGACCAGCTTTCTCCTGGTGCAACGCCCTTGCATGTGTCAAATAATTCCCCTGCCAAAGCGGTACTGCATTTACTTATATCCGAACTCGGATATAAGGTGTGTGTGGGATGTAGATTTGACGCTGTCCACATAGTATTTGAACTATCATTAACAAAGGTTATCGCATCTCCTGCTGAAATTTTAACAGTAGCAGATGAGTATCCAGAATCCGTATAAGTAACAGTTATGCTTTGTGGACTTTCTATATCCTCTGTATTGACGGCGTCATTTGGGGATTCGTTATCTTCGTTGACCTCCTGCAATTGCACGCTATCGTTTGTATCATCTATCTGATTTGTATCATCTACCTGATTATTGTTACTACTTTTATTTGCAAATAATGCAAATGCTGCTATGGCCACAAAAACTACCAAGAGAACCAAAAATGTTTTTTTCATATTTTATTATTTATAATTTCTATTATTTTAACCTTTGAGCGCTCCCCTGCAATTATATTAACATCTCCCCTTCGCACTTTGAAGTATTTAGCTAATATCTCACGCAATCTTCTATTGGCTTGCCCCTCGTGCGCGGGAGCATCCACCTTAACTTTATATGTTATCTCATCTAATTTCTCTACAAGCACCTTTCTAGCGCCCGACACTACCTGTATGTTTAACTTCATAAATTTAAATATTTACTAAGTGTGTATTGCTTTATGTATTATGACTTGCGGAAAAACCATTTGGTCACTTCGACTAACGTGATATTAACTACAAGCCATATCACAAGAATTCCAACCCACGGTAACGTCAGCGCCTGCGTATCTAAAATGTTTTGTAAGAATGGCAAATATATCGCAAAAGCCATTAAGATAAGTCCTATTCCAATTCCTATCAATATCCACCTGTTACTGAACGGGTTGAATTGAAATATGCTTTTTTTCAAACTGCGAAGGGGCCATGCTAAAAATAATGTGTAAATTCCAAATGCCGCAAATGTAAAACTTCGTACAACACCCTCATCGTATCCCTGACGCATTAAATACCAATAAAAACTAAACAACAGTGCGCTTGTTGCAACTCCCAATACTAAAATCATAAATAAAACCTCGCTATCTAAAACTTTGTTTCTTTTTTTACTTAAATGATTTTCAAAATTTTCTTCAAACGCAAACGCAAACGCAGGTATACTGTCTGAAAAAAAATTGACCCACAAAATCTGAAGCGCGTTTATCGGTAACGGCAATCCCAATAACAAACTACCCCCTATTAAAAGTACCTCATCTAAAGCATCGCTTAATAAATACACAATTGTTTTTTTAATATTGCTTAATACACGCCGACCTTCCTCAATTGCGGCAACTATCGTCTGAAAATTATCATCCAAAAGCACTAAATCTGCTACCTCTTTGGCAACATCTGTCCCACTACCTATCGCAATTCCAATATCAACGGTTTTTAACACGGGCGCATCATTTACACCATCGCCGGTCATTGCTACAACTTCGCCAGAATGTTTAAAAAGTCTGGCCACGCGCATTTTATCTTCTGGACTAACTCGGGCAAAAATCCTTATACTTTTCAACTTACGCAAAAGTTCTTCATCGGTAGTCTGTTTTAAATCTTGACCAGTCATTATGTTGCTTTCAGTAATCTCCCATCCAAGTTCGCGGGCAACACTTACTGCCGTTCCACTTAAATCCCCTGTTACCATAGCAACATGCAAACCAAATCCCTGTACCTTTTTCATGGCATCCACCACTTCCGGACGGATTGGGTCATAAAATGAAATAACGCCAGCAAACTGAAGATCCTTCAGGTCATCGGAACTTGATGTTTTAATTTCTTTATCGTGAGATACTATTTTAGCGGCAACCCCCACAACGCGCATTCCGCTATCTGATAGTTTCTCTATGGATTCCTTTATTTTTATATAACTATCCTTATCTAACTTGGACCTATCCAAAAGAATATCCGGAGCTCCAAGAACCGCAATAAAATTTGTGCCCTTCAAGTGATCCCATTCAAATTCATCGGTACGTTCTATGAAACTTGCGGAAAATTTATACCTAGAAGAAAATTCTAAAGTTTTTCTATACTTAATTTTCTTTTTCAAATCTACAATAGATACTCCGTAACGCGAACTATGTTTTACTATATTAGATTCAAGCGGATTTCCTTGAATTATCCATTGTTTAGGATTTTCTGTAGGATTTTCTATAACTACATCTGTATTCACTAAAGCTAACTTTAACACATCCACCTGTTCTTTTTCTAAGCCTTCAGCAAGATTCGTATAAGATGCCGAACCCTCCTTTAAATGTTGCGTCGTCAAAATATCTTTCATGTCCATTTTTGCCTGAGTAAGGGTTCCCGTTTTGTCAGTTAATATCACTGTCGTAGAACCAAGAGATTCTGCGGCGGCAAGTTTACGCACAACTCCCTTACGCTTTACTAGCCGTTCTACGCCTACAGCCAAAGTCACGGTTAAAGCAACCGGAAGAGCTTCGGGTATTGAACTAACCGCCATAGCGACTGCCACTAAAAACATATCTAAAACACTCTGGCCTCTTGCAACTCCCAAGACAAAAATTGAACCAACTACCAAGGTTAACCCAAGAGCTATAAACCAAGCCATTGATCCTATGGAACGCTGGAGCGGAGTTTTTTCTCTTTGCGTTGTCGCAACTAAACTTGCAATGCGCCCAATTTCGGTATTCTGACCGGTACAAGTAACCACAGCAAGACCAGAACCTCCAGCTACAAGAGTCCCGGCATAAACCATGTTTGCACGCTCCGCAAGTTCAGTAGACTTGGGCAAAATTTGGGTATGTTTAGTAACTGGCAAACTTTCTCCCGTCAAAATTGCCTCATCGACCGACAATAAATTGCTATCTATAATGCGCGCATCAGCAGCAACTCTAACTCCATTATTTAAATGCATTATATCCCCGGGAACAACTTCGTTTGCTGAAAATTCGTGTTCTTCATTCTGCCTAATCACGCGAACTCTTTCTTTTATATATGTTTTTAAATGTTCTAATGCCTCTTCTGCTCGGTTTTCTTGATAAAAACCAAGCGCTGTATTTATAATAATAGCTAAAATAACTACTCCTGCCGAAATCCAATCTTCCAAGAACAAAGTTACGACTGCAGCAATAATTAAAATAAATATCAAAGGACTTTTAAATTGACTTAAAAATATACGCAACTTTGTTATTCTTTTTGTTTTTTTAAATATATTTCCACCAAAAAACTTAAGACGCTGTTGGACCTCTTCGTTAGATAAACCACGATGAGTAGTTTCTAAAATGTTTATTGAATCCGCAGGGCTTAATGCCCAAAAAGGCCGTTTGATTGTATCTAAATCCATGTACCTATTATAACAAAAAGTTCGCAAACTTTTGCGAACTTTTTGTTAAGGAAATAGAATTCAATTTGTCGGTTAGTTTATTTAAGTAAGTTCGTTACCAGCGCAACCATTTGTTCTTTCTTGCTAGGGTCGCTTTCTGCGATAAGAAGTGTAAGTACAATTAAAGTCGCTGGATTAATATTGTGACTAGCACGGGCGCAATATTTACGAAGAAACCAAATAAAAGTAAAAGCGCCAGAACGTTTGTTGCCATCAACAAAAGGATGGTTCTTCACCATAAAGTACAAAAGGTGCGCGGCTTTTTCTTCTAAGCTTGGGTAAAGCGATTGGCCTCCAAATGATTGCATGACATTGCCCACAATACCCTCAACACTCCCTGATTTTCTTTCTTGGGCAAATAACTCCGTTGCTTGGCTTTTTTTAAAAAGCTCTCCACGCAAATTTTTTATGGCGCCTGCCAATTCTCCCGCAACTAAACTAATTGATTTTTTAGTTTTGGAATTAATATCAAGGGTTTCTTTGTCATAAGCGTCAAGCAAAACCCAGGTACTAGCAAATTCTTTGATGAGTTCCGTGTCAAAATCACCTCCAAGTTTCACAGCCTTCGATTTTGTCTGATAAGTTGTTGCTTGTTTAACTTCTTTTTTCTTTTTCATAATGAAATTAAAGTTACTCTATTTTTTAAGAAAATCCCCCAACTTCTTAAGGGCAATCCTCCGTACAGAAGTCTCGATCTGTTCTTCTTTGTTCATTTCTGCCCACGTCTTTTGAGACCCATTCGGGATAAATATTGAGTCCATTTCAAAGACTGCTTCCCCCCTAGGAAGTGACGCAATTTTCCCATCAAGCGACCCTCCAAATAAATTCAGGTCTTTACCATCGTACAAAGCAAAACTCACTTCGGCTACCGCGGTTCTGTCTTTATAACCGTCAAGTAATTTACAAAGTCCTTCCACCCTCAATTCTTGTAAAAACCACTTAAAGAGCGGCCCAGGTAGACCCTCTAGGGCCAAAAATCTTAAAGACATATCTTCTACTAAGACTGGTGAACCAACTTGCCTGAATGCTTCATAAGCCTTATGAGAAACCACCTCTTCCAAGTCCAATGACTGTATCTCTGGCAAATCAAGTTTTTTATGATCAATTTGATAATCTAAATGCCATCCAAGCTGCTCTGCTTTTTGGGGATGACTTGTGATAAATGTAATCTTGCTCATATCCAAATCTTATCACAACACGAAGTCTCTTAGTAGCTATGCAATATATAACGCACTTAATATAACGCACTTAAAAAATGCTTAATATCCTAAAATAAAAAAGCGGCGTTGCCAACAACAACTAACCGCTACTCATAATGTTCCCTCAAAAAGTTAGCCACTTTTTCGCTAAATTCATCGGGATTGGTAGATATAACATGGTGACCAGAATTTTTAATAACATAAACTTCAACTACCTGTTTCCTGCCCTTTGCTTTTACTAAATGTTGTAATTTGATACTGCTATCTACTGCGGCGTAGGGAGCATTATCACCAGCAACTATAAGAGTGGGGCAATCTATTTGCATAGCGGCAAACTCTGCGCTGTGAGCAAAAAGAGCATCTATCCCCGCTGCCCAAAATCTTGGATTTGTATTTCTTTTGTCATACTCTTTAATTTCCTCTATTTGTTTTTTCAACCCTGATTCGTCTGGGCGAGTACGGACAAATAAATTTGGGAAAATAATCTTAGCAATCTTATGGGCCCAAGTGTTATTTATAATTTTCAAAATAAATCTTGTTTCACCAAAGGGTTTCAATAGATTGTATAAAATATGAAATCCCCATCTTCGATATAGCTCAAACGCACTGCCCTTTAAAATCGGATCGTTCACAACCAACACTTTTACCCTGTCTTTATGTTGGGATGCGATATGCAAAGCAATTGTGGCTCCAAAAGAATAACCAACCAAAGCGAACTCCTCAACGCCTGCGTCATCTATGGATTTCATTACACTATCGACTATATGTTGGATTACTTCTTTTCGTTTTAAGTTGGGGCTTTTTAGTTTTCCATTTTTGCCATGACCGGGTAAGTCAACTGCGATAAATCTATAATTTTCCCCCGCACCCTGCATTCTTGGAATAACTATCCGTTCAAAAATTAAACTTGAAGCGCCCCATCCATGAAGAAATATTAACGGCTTGCCCTGATTGATATCTGTGTAAGCAAGCAAGTAAATCACCTAACTTTTGTATTGAACTATGGCTAGTATAGCAAATTTTACAAAAAAAGCGAGAAAAACTCTCGCATTTATACATATCCTATCTTTTACGTGGACACAATAATCATCCTTAAAAACTCCAGTTTTTAAGGATGATTAGTTTTTAAAAAAATTTTTTATACTAACAACAACGCAATCAATGCTCCTCCAACCAATGCCATGTTTTTGAGAAAGTTACTCATTTGCGACATTCTATCGTTTGTATCTTTTAACGACCAAAAATTGTGCATAAACAAAGAAGTTACAATTAAAAACATAACCAGTAACAAGACTGCAAATTGAACATAAGCGGCAAATACCACACCGAACCCGCCAACGAGCAAAAAAACACCCCCTAATAAAACTGCCAATTTGGGCGAAGGAACTTTTTTACTTTTTGCCATTGCGGTTAAGGCATTTGCTTTTGTAAAATGGTTAAGCCCCATTAATACAAAAAACCCTCCGAATAATAAACGACCAATAAAAATAAGTGTTGGGTAATCCATATATTTTATAAAAAACGAAGAAAATTAATTAAATGACCTTTTGAATTTCTTATGTTTATATTATATCAAATATTAAAACAAATTAATAGTTTTAAAAAATAAAAAACGTCTCAAATGTTTGCCCGCTCACAACTTTTAGTGTGAGTGAACCTTTTGAAACGTTTACGAAAACGAATTGCCGCAACCACAACTGCGACTTGCGTTTGGATTGTTAATCTTTAACCCTGAGCCAGAAAGACCATTATCTATATAATCTACCTCTGAACCGTTAAGCAATCTAAAACTTTCTTGATCTATAACAACTTCTACTCCGTCAAAATCTTTGTGCCAATCATCGCTACTTCTGACGGTATCAAGTTCCATCTCATAAGTAAACCCAGAACACCCACCGGACTGCACTCCCAACCTAAGGTATAGCTGGCTACATCCTCGCTTTTGTTTTTCTATATCAATCAAATTCTTCAACTCCTCTTGAGCTAATTCTGTTAGAGTAATTCCGCGCGGTCTAATGTCAATTGGCTGACTCATCTTGCTCCTCCCTTGTGGTGTAAGAGTTAAACGGTTTAAAAAACCATATCATAATCGGACCATCGCTCATAGCTTTCATTGCTCGTAACATAAAATCCGACCACTTATGCTTGATGTCTTTATCCGTTCGCATGACATATCCTTTCATGAAGTTCAAGCAAGTCCCTTGCTACTCTTTTTTTACATTTGGGATTAGGACAATTTAAACAACAGTCGTATTTACAATTTGCAAATTCTGCGTAATGACAACCGCATTCACATTCGTGGTGTATGCATGTTCCAAACATAACTACCCTTCTCCTCATCTGGTACTAATAAAACAATACCACAAATAAAAAAACCCTGCTAGGCAAGCATTATGGTTCAACAGCTAATTTAATCGCCTCATGTAAAGTTGAGGCGATTAAAAAACGGCTCATCTTTCCGCCAACTGGCGGATTGAGCCGTTTTTTATTTTGTTAAAAACTGAGTAATACGCCTGACTATTACGACAAGGCGATAACGAATCTACAATATCTTAGCATAATGCATAGAATAAAAACCTAAAATAGCAAAAATTCCTAAAATTGTTGCCCAAATCAGTAGCATAATAAGTTTATTTATCTTGTTGTTTCCTATCTCTTTCACTAAAAAATAAGTTACTATCCCTGCAACAATATAAATAGCCAGTGAAAAAATACCCTTTGTTACCCAATGATGGCCAGAAACACCCGCAAGCCAATCTTTCAGAGGTTTACTTCGCTCTGCCCAAATAGTAATTACCGTAACAAAAGCTACAGAAAACAAGGACGCTACTACAGATGAGTATATTAATTTTAGTTTATTCATATTATCCCCATCGCGCCGCCGCAGATATAATATAACCCATTATACCTATAGCGAGCCCTATGAATACCAATAACCCAACTAGCAAAATGGTTGATTTTTTTAAATTATTTGCGCTAAATTCGTCTTTTGTTAAAAGCATGATAAACGTTATTGTCAGAGCAAGCGGAATAATAAAAAGAAAGATGTGTTCTTTTGTTTCCATGACAATCGCGTGCGCCCAAGGCGCAAGTCCTTCTTTAATAATTGGTTTAACTTGAGAGCCATAATACACAACGTAGTAATATCCTCCAAAAACCCAACTCAAAATAAACCCGCCAAGTCCCACAAGGCTCGCAAATAAAATTCTTGTTCTGTGCCTTGCACCTGCGATTAACTCGCCCAACACCCACAAAAAACCATCTATCCCAAGTATGGCAAATCCCAAGTGTAGCCCTATCAACACCGGCCGATTATTTAATATATCTAATATAAACATGCTTTAGTTCAGTATAACAAAATAAACGCCCACCTACAACAAACGTAGTGCACGATTCTTAAAGACACAAAAGCGGAATATGGTCCCGTTTTTGTGTCTTTAAATAATAAAAAACTAACTCTTAAAAATAATCTCAAATGGATACATTCCCATTCCACAAATTCCCTGTAAAGTTCCGGTTTTAGGGTTGCCTAAATTAATATCCACTGTTCCTGCTGGTGGTAAGTTCCTGGCGATATTCATACTGGGGATGCGAACCGAAGAGGAACAATCAAATGTTCCGTTCGTTTCAAATCTCAAAATTGTCGGCAAGTCTGCTTTGGCAATACTTTTTCTTGGCGAGTAACCACCCTTTGCTCCTATTTCAATTATTTGTTTCCCATCAACTACTGTCACATTATTTAGCGGAATATTATCTGTTTCTTGAGAATTGCCTCGTACCAAAACAAAAGATCCCCCAACGAGGCCGACTGCGATAATAATTGATACAAGGGTTGCTTTCATAGTTATGATTATATTTTATCAAAAATTAAAAATCGGTGAAATAAGACCAATCACTACCAAGCTATTAATGAGATTAAATAATGCAAACATAATCACAATAAGTCCTGCGGTTTTGAAAAAGATACCCGCCTTCGAGTTACTTTGAATATTAAGGGAACTGAAACTAATTAACGCCAGCACTGGTAAAGTTCCTAGCGCAAAAGAAAACATCGTTAACCCTCCCCTAAGAAAACTTCCCGTAGATAGGGTGTAAATTTGCATTGATTGAGTAAAACCGCAAGGCAAAATAAACGTAGCGATACCGACGAGTAGCGGTGTAATCATATGATTGAGTTTTGAAACTCTCAAGGCATGCTTTGAAATGAACTTCGGTGTCGCCAATTGGAATTTCTTTGCCCAATGAAAAACATCAAGAAGATTGATACCAAGAATAAGCATCACAATGGCAATAAACACATTCAAGACGAGGGTTGTTGTTGTGTTTAAAGCAAAAACTGCACCGATTGCTCCAATAACACCACCGAGAATAAAAAATGAAACAAGACGACCACCATGAAATAAAAGCTGTGGTTTAACCTTATCACTCCCCCTTGCAAAGGTGGCCGACATCGAAAGGACCAAACCGCCTACAACAGCCATACAGGTGGAAAGCGAGGCAATAATACCAATTACAAATGACGTTCCATAAGTGACATTATTCGTATTTACGAGATTAACTATACCCATTTTTTGTAAAAGCACAAATAACAGTGCGAAACTAATGGCTATGGGAATTGCAACTTTAAAATCCGTCCAATTTTTTGTTTTTATTTGTTTTTCAACATCAAGTGAATACCCGTGTTTAGTAAGAACACCCGTAAGTTCTTGGGCAATGGATTCAAGGGACATATCTCCAAAATCTCCACATATTTTGACGGAATTAGTCTTCAAGCTTGATTTAGCAGACAAAACTTTCGCATGATCTTGTAGCTCACTTTCTGTGAGAAGTATGCAAGCATTACAGTGCATTCCCTTAACATGAAATGTATAGTTTTTATTCATAATATTTTTAACTTGGGTAAATTTTCTTCTGCGCTACTGGTAATTTCTAAATTGCAACTACGGTGCTCTCTGCACCATGCCTCACATTTTTCTGCCTGTTCCAGATTAACATAATGAAATCCACATTCTTCACACTGATATAAATTTATATTACCATCTTTAATTTCTTTCATATTTTTTTTGCTTTTATACGGAGCGAATTACCAACAACCGAAACGCTTGAAAAAGCCATTGCCAAACCCGCAAAAATTGGGTTAAGAAGCCAACCAAAAAACGGATAAAACAACCCGCCCGCAAGGGGAATGCCAATAATATTATAAATGAAAGCCCAGAATAAGTTTTGTTTAATACCCCTCATTGTTATTTTTGAAAGCATCACTGCTTTAACAAGCTTAGAAATGTCTCCATGAAGCAAAGTAATGCCTGCCGACTCAATGGCTACATCTGTTCCACTAGCCATCGCAATGCCAACATCAGCTTGAGCAAGAGCAGGAGCATCGTTCACTCCATCGCCAGCCATTGCAACAACCTTACCTTGAGATTGTAATTCTTTGATTTTTTTAAGCTTATCTTCTGGCATTACCTCTGCCACAACTTCGTTTATACCAACTTGTTTTGCGATATACCTTGCTGTATTTGTATCATCACCTGTAAGCATCACTACCTGAATGTTAAGCTTATTTAATCGAGCTACCGCATCAATTGCTTCTGGTTTTATTGTATCAGAAACCATTATAACAGCGAGGACTTTTTCTTTTATCGCTAAAACAACAGGTGTTTTGCCTTCAAGCGTCTCTTGCTCAATTGACTGTGTATCAAATGATAAATTAATGTCTTTTACTAATTTAGCATTGCCAGCAAAGTATTCAGTGTTATTAATAACGCCTTTCAAACCCTTGCCTCTAATTGCTTCGAAATTACTTACGGGCATAAAGGACAATTTTTTCTCATTCGCATAGGAAACAATTGCGTGAGCAATGGGATGTTCTGATTTTTTTTCAAGCGAAGCAAGAATCACTACAAGTTCGTCATTACTTTTTTCTGAAAAGTTTTGAATTGAAGCAAGCTCTGGTCTGCCTTTAGTGATCGTCCCTGTTTTATCAACGACAAGTGTGTCTATTTTATGTAGCTTCTGGAGAGTTGCCGCATCTTTAATTAAGATTCCTTCTTTAGCCCCCTTACCAACTCCCACGATAATCGCTGTTGGTGTTGCAAGGCCAAGAGCACAAGGGCAAGCAATAACTAATATACCCACAAACGAAACCAGACCCAAAGAAAGTGCTTGGGAAAAACCAAAATAAGGGACGCCAATGAAAAACCAGATACCCAAAGCAACAAAAGCAAGAACTAAAACAACAGGAACAAAAATACTTGAAATTTTATCAGCAAGTGCTTGAATAGGTGCTTTGCTACCTTGAGCTTCCTCAACCATTTTTATAATTTGAGCAAGCATAGTTTCTGAACCAACCTTAGTAGCCTTAAATGTAAACGAACCACTTGTATTTATTGTTCCGGCAACAACACTCTCACCAATCTTTTTTTGAACAGGCATTGGTTCACCAGTGACCATCGATTCGTCAATATACGAGAAACCGTCGGTAATAACTCCATCTACTGGAACCCTTGCTCCTGGTTTTACAACAACAAGATCGCCATGTATTACATCATTTATTAAAAGCTCTATTTCTTTGCCATCACGTATAACAAGCGCAGTTTTTGCTTGAAGATTAAATAATTTCTCAATAGCATCGCCTGTTTTTATCTTTGATCGAGCTTCAAGATATTTACCAAGAGCAATAAAAGTAATGACCACAATCGTAACGTCGTAATACGTATTGTCTACATTTATGAACGGCCGAAGAGATTCTTCAAAAGCAGTAACTATAAAACTATAAAAGAAGGCCACAGAAGTTCCAATACC
>MHOK01000021.1 GCA_001820055.1 Candidatus Spechtbacteria bacterium RIFCSPLOWO2_12_FULL_38_22
AATGAGATACTCCTGACAATCTTTTTAACTCATAATGTGCGCCAACGCCTACTAAAACCAGGCTGGTTACCGCAGCCGTGCTTTTCATAGGAACTGTTATTACACGAATTCCGTTTTTTAATGTTGTTTTTTTATAATCCAGCTCTGGAAGCATAGATTTATTATATCAATGGTTGAATAATTATAAAACGAACTTCCAAATAAATCAAATAGCCCCCACGCTGCCTGTCTGCCGCCTGCCTGTCGGCAGACAGGGTAGGCAGGGATGCATGGGGGCCTAATTATTTTAATTAAGGAACAAGTATCACTTCTTCCAGATCTTCTGGTAGAATAACTGGAATTTCTCCCGCTATTTCCCCCAGCATTGCTCTTTGCTCCAAAGGAGCGTGAATGGGCATCAACACGGCGGGTTTGAGCATACGGATAATCTGCTCCAGGTCATCGCGCGGAGCGTGACCTGAAACATGAAGTTCCTTGAAAGTTATATTTGGACCAACGGATTTACGAACCCAAGGGAGTTCGTTTCCATCATGGCCCAATGGATAATAAATAGTACAACCTGTACCTCTCAATTGCTCCAAAACGGTTGCGACTTGTGGCTCGTTTCCTGGAATAGTACGAGCTGCAAATACAACTATGTCATTTGGAGTTAGGTGAATGTCTTTCATGTCTTGATTATACTCAGGGTTCAAAAGCCTTGTGAGAGCCGCAAGTGGCTCTGCCTGACTCCCTGTCAAAAAGATAATTGCGTTAGGAGAAACCTCAAATTCTCCATATGAATAGCGCATCCAGCTTCCTGGAACAAATTCCTTATAACCACGACGTGTGGCATCCTCATCATCCTCATAAGACTCATAATTAAGCGGTCGCAACCCATGTCCCCACTTCATGTTGTCTTGCATGCTTCCACCGTGTATGACCACTGGCCGATCAACACCTTTGCGTCCAAGTGTCATCAAGACCTCCAACAATTTGGGCTGGGATGAAAACATGGTGGCAAAAACCCTTCTGTCAGGATTTTCATCAATAATTCCAAGCAAACTGTCAATTGCAATATCCTCTGCCTTGCCTGGACCCTTTTTGTCAGCTCCAGTAGCATCCAGCATTAGAAGGTCTGGGCTCTTCAATCTTTCGTCCGAAAGCGTTCTAACAAAATCAAAAGTTTCCCGTTGATTCGCCCCATGAAGACGAACATCACCAGAATAAATAATTTTTTTACCTGCTACTTCAATAATGACTCCAAGCGAATCGGCAACGCTGTGATTCACTTTGAAAAAGCTGAATACAACACTATTTTCTCTATCGGCATCCGGATGGCCAAAAACTTCTTCGGTTTTATCATCAACAATCAAAATGTGATCATCGTAAATCTCAAGCCGGTGATGTGAAGCAATTGTATAACGACTATCCAAAAGCGGATTGGGCTTTTTAGCAAGTGCGCGATGTTCTCGCGACTGCTGCATATTTGCTGCGTATTGCGGCATAAGGAAATACGGTAATTCCTTTCCACTCTCTACAAGAAACTCGGCTAATTTATTAGTTCCGCCATCGTGATCGCGATGAGCGTGGCTAATAACTACCGCATCAATAACTACATCGTTTGGAATAGCACTAAAATTCGGAACATGGTTCCAATCAAGGCCCAAGGTCGTATCTTCATCCCAACCAGGGATGCTCTGCCCACAGTCAAGCAAATACCCAAATTTAGTTGCATCTGCATATTCAACCGTAAGTAAATAGCAATTCTTATTTCCTATACCAGAAAGGCCTCCGCCAATACTGGTAACAGAAACTTTCTTAACTTGAATATCATTCAACTTAACTCACCTTCCTTTCCGTTGTTGTGCTGCTATACAGCTATAAATTTGCCTACAAAAAAACACCAAACTAAAGTAAACTTATAGCTGTATAGCCATATTTTTAAAGAACTCTTTCTTAGCCAAACTATAGCACAATATTAAAAGAATTGCAAGAGTTTACTATAAATTCGTAACACAAAATAAAAAACAGTGCGATTTATTTCGTCGTAAGCCTGCCTGCGGCCTGCCTACGCACAACGTGCAGGTAGGTAGGCAGGCGGGAATGAGCGTAGCGAATGGCAGCGTGAAATAAATTGCACTGTTTTTTATTTTTTATTTTATAAGTTTATATATGGCTAAGATACTAACTTCTTAAACTCCTTTCCGTCAAAATACATACCCAATGTATCCAGCAAGTCGTCTATTTTTACTCTTATTTGTTTCATAGAATCCCTGTCGCGCAATGTGACACTTTTGTCTTTTAGCGTATCGTGGTCTATGGTTATGCAAAGCGGAGTCCCGATTTCATCATGCCTTCTATATCTTCGCCCAATAGCTCCCGATTCATCGTACTGGGCAACGTAGCAAGGTAGAATGCTTTCAAAAATTTCGCGCGCATGCTTAACTAACTTTTTGTCGTTTTGAAGTAAGGGAAATACCGCTACTTTGATAGGCGCCATCCACCTAGGAAATTTTATAACTATTCTCTGTTCGTCTTCTGCGTAAACATCCAGCAATACACAAAGCAATGTTCTTTCCAATCCAAAAGAGGGTTCAATAACATGCGGTACAATTTTTTCGTTTGTATTTGGGTCTGTATAGTTTAAATCCTCTCCGCTATGCTCCATATGATTGCGCAAATCAAAATCTGTACGGTAAGCTAGTCCGTATAATTCTTTTGTTCCAAATGGAAAATTATATTGAATATCAACCGTTCTTTTAGAGTAGTGAGCAAGTTTGCTACTTGGAGTTTCATAATTTTCCAAATTTTTTTTGTTTATTCCACAGTGTTCCAGCCATTTGTGCATTTGCCCCAGCCAATATTTGAAATGTTTTTCCCATTCTTTTTCTTGAACAAAGTACTCAAACTCCATCAAGTCAAACTCCCGGGTTCTATAGATATAATTTCCTGGAGTAATTTCATTGCGAAACGCTTTACCGCAAGCGGCAATGCCAAATGGAAGGCGAGCTCTCATCGTAGTAAAAACGTTTTTAAAATTAACAAACATGGCTTGAGCAATTTCTGGCCTCAAATAAACTGTGCTGTCATCGTTCTCTATCGGGCCCAAGTTTGTTTTAAACATCAAATTGAATTGTTTAGGTTGAGCTAGTTCATTGCCTTTTGGACTTTTTAAGTTAGTATCCTGCGCTTTTTCCACCATGTCCTGCTCGCTCATTTCAGACACATTTATACCCTCTTTTTCTAGCAGATGGTCTAGTCGATAACGTTCGTTCGTTTTTTTATCTTCAACAAGCGGATCTGAAAACTCCTTCAAATGTCCGGAGCTTTCCCATACTTTCGTATTCATAATTACCGCAGGGTCAATTCCAAAAACATCTTCGCGGCTTTCCACAAACCATTTCCACCATTCCTGCCGTATATTATTTTTTAAAGCAACTCCAAGCGGTCCAAAGTCCCAAGAGTTAGCAAGACCGCCATAAATATCCGAACCCGGATATATAAAACCGCGCCGTTTTGCCAATGATTCAATTTTTTGCATTAAGTTATCCATCAACTATATATTTAGCGGTTAACTTGTCCTATGTCCTGCTCTAAAAACGCGCCTGTAAACTCATCGATGCCGGTAAGTTTTGTTTGTTCTAAAATGTCACTGCCGTCACTACCAGATAAGCCGATTTTAAACTCTGCTTCGCGAGGCGAAAATATGCTACCCATTCCCACATCAACACTGCCAACATTCCAAATTACAGTGTTGCTGGAAGATATAAATTGTATATTTTCATTAGATGGAGCTACATCTCCGATCCATTTTACATATGCGGGAAGCACGGCTTCCACCTGAACAGATTTTGCTTTATTTAACGTATTGCTTAAACCCCAATGAACAACATACTCCCCTTGGCCAACGCTGACTACATCCTGATCCAATTTTAAATCGGTAGTAATGCTAATGGTCAGTTTGTTGTCTGCCTGCAAAATAGTGCCGCCAAGCGACAAATCGTCCTCTTGAGATTTTATTTTTGTCTCTATGGTAACAACTTTTTCTGTATCATTAACGTTAGCTGGAACTAAGTTGTCCTTCACATTAAATGAGGCCAAAAACTCTCCTCCTTCATCTATGTCCACAAACCGTAAATTTGAGATTGTATTTTTGTCCCACTGTATTATCCCAGTATTTCTATCTATGGTAGCTCCTGAGGCGGTTATGCTTGATGTGTCTATTAAATCCCTGGATATCATCGCGCTCACGACAACATCCTCAAGGGCTTGTTCGGACTTATTTGTGTAGGAAACTCTTATTACAATCTTGTCCCCCGCCTGTATCATATTATCTGGCGGACCTTCAACTTGCTGACTTAAAAATATCGGGGATTTTGAAACTTCAACAATCTTCTCTACGCTGTTTAGCGGCAAAAAGGTTACGCCCTCCAATTTGCCTAGTTGTATATTAAAACTATACGAGGATTCACTCCCTTGGGGAATTCCCAAAAACTCCCTTTTTATATTGTCTCCTTCCCGCAAATTACCGAGTTTCCACACAGTTTCATAATCAAAATCTTGATTTGTATCTTGCAATTTAAAATTCTCTGGAAAATTTAACTTCAGATATATGGGGGATGTGTCGATATCTGAATTTGGAACGATATGGATTGTACCCCTTACTTCCTGCTGAGAATATATTGAATTTGGCAAATCAAAAATCATAGAAACATCTAGTTTCCCTATAATAACTTCCGCCGTCGCCACGCTTACAAATCTAGCAGAAACGCCTTCTGGGGAATAGTCTGCTCTAATGCGTATATTTTCTTTAGATTTATCTGATGAAGCGACTAAACTAAACTCCACACGATACTCTTCTCCAGCTCCTATCCTTGCTATGCTGCTTTCCGGGCCGCCGTCCTTGTTGTCAAGTGAGAAAGCGGAAGGTATTTCTATAAACAAATTAACATCCAATAAAGCTTTGCCAGAATTATTCTTAATGACCGCAAAAAATGTTTCTAGTTGTCCATTTTCAACTTGCGTTGGACCATCTATGCTTACTTTCACTTCTTTTGTAGAAAAATCTCCTCTGCCAAACCAAACAAAAATCGCCAACGATATAAGGGCTAATATGGAAAGCGGCATCAAATGCCATGCTTTTAATTTTTTTCTAATCTTCATAAAAATTTAGTTAAAAAATTCTAAGGATGTATCAAATCTATTTTCAAAAACTTTTTTTAATTGATAATCAAGTTGCGCCTTGCTGTCTATGCTATCTAAATTTAATTCCACAATACTTAAACCAAGTATATTCAAGAGCTCTGCAATCCACCCTCTTTGTGCAGTCCAAAACTCAAAATTCAAACTTTTTTGACTCAATATCTTGTTTGTAGTACTTAGGGCAACATTTAATAACTTCCATATCTTTATATCTTTTTGGTTTTCAAAAACTAATGAATCCACAGTCCTGAAAAAAGATATTAGATGTCCCATTGCCCTAAAGTCCGAGTTTGTTTTGGAACATATTTTTTTCTCGCTTACTCCTGAAATTATATATCCGCCGCGACCTAAAACTAAAGAGCACTGAATAATTCCCACCGCATGAAAAAAATTGCCCTGTTTAGTGGTAACTTTCTTTGAACTCTTAGCCTTCGCCACAAGTTTTCCGAAGTCTTTTGTATATAAAGAAACAATTTCATCTGCTTCTCCAACCTTGTTTGTATTTAAAACGACCGCATACGTTGTGTACATATATACTAGCTATACTTTATCAATAGCCATAATTACCATGTCTCTATTATCCCACTTAAATTCCACTTTTGCATCATGCTTCTCGCCATTAACCTTTTGCTCACTTATTTTTGTTGCGTTTGTGTCTTGTGCTATACGAGCTTCCCACTTAGCTAATTTCCCTTCAAAAGTTTGAGGTAAAGAATATTCTACCTTAATCTTATCGGCAGGGTGAAGCTTAAGCGATTTTCTCATTCCTTGAATATGGCGTATCATTTCACGAATGTTTCCCTCCAGTCTTAAGGCTTCGGACAACTCAATGTCCAGCATTACTTCATTATTTTGGCCATACGTTTTCCAGTTTTTATTTTTAGAATCTACATTCTTTAAATTTATAACCTCTTTGACATTAAGCTCTTCCTTCAAAATTTCCATATATTTATTGTCTAAAACTTTCGGTACGGCTAAGGCTTGCAGGGGCTGACGCACGCGCATAGCGTTATCTGATCTTATGCTTAAACCTACTTGCGCCCAATCTTGCACTAATTTCATGTTGTTTAACACTTCCTGTTCTTTTTTTGTAATAGCCAAATACTTTGGATAATCCTCCCAATGAACACTAGTGTTCTCCTTTTTATTTACTTTTTGCCACACATATTCTGCCACAAAAGGAGTAAATGGCGCTATAAGTTTTGCTACCTCGCTTAACACAAAGGACAGAGTTTTTTCTGCTTCGCTCTTTTGTATTTTATTTTTTGGTTTTTGAAAACGCTCACGGCTTCTTCTAACATACCAGTTGGATAGGTCTTGCATAACAAATTCGTCAATAATACGAGCCGCTTCAACCACATTATAACTATCCATGTATTGAGAAACTTTCTTAGACAACTCTTTGAGCCGTGCGCTTACCCATAGATCCAAACTGTTTTTTGTTTTTATGTCAGAAAACTTTTTCGGCGCGCGGACAGATGAAGAATATGTGTGTAAAAAAATGTATGAATTTAAAAAGGTCAAAATAAACCTATGCAAACGTTCTTTAACATCCCGCTCGGAAAATCTCTTAACAGCTCCGGGGTTATTAACTGTAAAAAAATACCAACGCACAGCATCCATGCCATACACATCTGCAAGTTTCCATGGGTCTACGATATTTCCCTTGCTTTTGCTCATTTTTTGACCCTTTTCGTCTAAAACATGCCCTAGAGATATAACATTTTTGTATGCAGGAGCTTTACCCAAAATAACGGAAATCGCATGCAGTGTATAAAACCATCCGCGCGTCTGATCTATAGCTTCGCAAATATACTCTGCCGGATAATTAGTGCCTTTATCTATGGCATTTTTATTCTCAAAAGGATAATGCAATGAGGCAAGGGGCATAGCACCGGAATCAAACCAAACATCTACCAAGTCTTTTACCCTTGACATCTGACCTTTTTTACACTTATTGCACTTAAATTTTATTTCGTCCACAAATGGCCGATGAAAATCTAATTCCCCACCCTTGTTGTACGGGAAAAAACCGTAGTTAAGTTCACGAAACTGGCCCGTTTTTATGTAGTTATTACTAAGGCGGCAGTTAATCGTCTCATCAACTGTTCGTCCTTGCATACTCGTTTCAAGCATCCATATTGGATCTCCATGACTAACCAGCAATATCTTTTTACCTTTATATTTTTTTTCTAATTTATTCATAACAGCCATCATTCTTTCCCTTAAAGCCGCAAGGGTTTCTCCTTTGTGTGGATTTTCTGTAAATTTTTCTTTTTCTGTTTTAAATAACTTCTCGTATTCAGCGAATTTTTTGCCATCTACATTACCGACCCCAATTTCTATCAACTCCTTATCAAATATAATATCTTCTATCCCCAACTGTGTAGCGACGATCTCTGCTGTTTGTCTTGTGCGTATTAGGGGTGAAGAAACAATCACATCAATACCTCCTTTCTTTTTTAATTCTAAAGCAGACTTCTTAACCTCCTTTATACCCTTTTGGGTTAAACCGTACTTTGGGTTATCAGTTTTAATACTGCTAATAGACATCCCCAGTTTGTTATGACCCGCATAGCCATGACGCATCACAAAATATTTATTTTTACCTCGCGTTAATTGCGATAAATCACTTCTTGAGCCCACGACTTCCATGTGTTTACAACTATTACATTTCCAAATGGGAAGCGGTGTCCCCCAGTATCTAGAACGAGAAAACGCCCAATCTTTAACCTCTCGCAACCATTCTCCAAACCTACCTTCCTTCAAATAGTCGGGTACCCAATTTATTTTCTTATTCGCATTTATAAGTTCTTCGCGTAACTTGCTTATTCCTACAAACCAAGAATTCATAGCATAGTAAAGAAGCGGAGTCTTGCATCGCCAACAAAATGGATAACTATGCTTATACGGCAATACTTTGTATAACTGATTTTTTGCTTTTAAGCGGTCTATTATTGCCGGCTCCGCGTCTTTCACAAACCGGCCCGCAAATTCTTTCACGCGCTCATTAAAGCGTCCATTTTCATCCACTGTGTGATATTTAGGCAGTCCAAGCTTAACTCCCAAGTTATAATCGTCCTCTCCATACATAACCGCCGTATGCACTATCCCTGTTCCTTCTTCTGTAGTTACAAAATCCGCCTCCACCACATAATGTTTCCTGTCTTTTATATCAGAAAATGAATCAAATAGAGGCTCGTATTCTATACCAACCAAACTAGAACCCTCAAGTTCTTTTATAACTTTGTACCCACCCTCCAACACCTTAAGTAACGGCGTTGCTAAAATATAATACTCGGAATTCTGCTGAACAAGCGAATATTTAATATCCTTACCGATAGCTAAAGCAACATTCCCGGGAAGCGTCCATGGCGTTGTTGTCCAAGCCAAAAGAAAGGTTGTAGTTGGTAGTGAGTGGTGAGTAGGGTTTTTAACACGAAATTTTATAAATACGGAATTTTCAGTTACATCTTCGTATCCCTGCGCTACTTCGTGGGAAGAAAGTCCTGTCCCACAGCGTGGACAACGCGGAATCACTTTATATCCCTCATATAATAAACCTTTCTCGTGCATTTGTTTTATGACCCACCAAAGACTTTCCATATACAACGGATCATAAGTTATATAGGGGTTATCCAAATCTATCCAAAACCCCATGCGTTCGGTTAGGTTTTCCCAGTCTTTTTTATATTTCCAAACCGAATCCTTACATTTTTCATTGAATTTGGCTATTCCATATTCTTCTATTTGTTTTTTGTTATTTATTCCCAGTTCCCTTTCAACCTCAAGCTCCACCGGAAGTCCGTGAGTATCCCATCCACCCCTTCGCTCTACACAAAATCCTTTCATTGTCTTATACCTACAAATAACATCTTTAAAACTGCGCGCCTCAACATGATGAAAACCGGGGCGGCCATTTGCAGTTGGCGGACCTTCAAAAAATACAAAACTGCGGTTTTTTGACCGCTTGTCTACACTGCGTTTAAATGCGTGGGACTCTCTCCAAAATTTAAGTATTTGTTTTTCTATTTCTATAATTTCCATATCTACATTTTTTCTGGCGCGTTAATGCCCAATAGTTTTAGGGACTTCCCTATTACCAGGCCTGTAGCTATTGCCAGCGCCAACCTACCTTTATTTATATTAAAGGCAGTCGAAGAAGGATTGTCTTCGATAATCCTAAAGTCGCGATAAAATTGACTAAATATCTGCGCTAATTCATGTACATAAGTTGTTAAACGATGAACCTGATAATCGTGAGCAATATCTTCTATGATATCGGGAAACGCGACTAACTCTTTAATCAACTTCATCTCGCCATACTCCTTAAGCTCATTCATGTTTTTTTTACTTACTGAAAATTTATTAGAATCTGTTGCATTTTGTACTTTTTTTAGAATACTGCGGATTCTAGCGTGCGTGTATTGAATATAAAATACAGGATTTTTTTGTGACTGTTCGCGGGCAAGCTCTAAATCAAACTCCATTTGAGCATCCAAAGATTTGGTTAAGTAAAAATATCTTGTGACATCCAATCCTACTTCTTTTAATAAATCGTGCAAAGAAATTACATTGCCCCTTCTTTTGGAAAGGCGCATCTTCCCTTTCAGGGTAACTAATTGAGAAATGAGAATATCCAAATCAGTTATTTTAAAACTTTTCATTGCAGCTTTCAAACGCCCCACATGACCCTGATGATCCGCGCCCCAGATATTAATTAATTTTTTAAAACCTCTGCGCGCTTTGTCTCTGTGATAGGCGATATCTGCCATAAGATAAGTGCTCTCTCCGCTTCCCCTAATCAACACCTGATCTTGACTATCTCCATATTTAGTAGTTCTTAACCAAGTAGCTCCCTCTTTTTCGTATACCAACTTTTTTTTTTGAAGTTCATTAAACGTGTTTGTTACGAGGTTATTTTTATATAAACCCTCTTCCTCTTTCCAGATATCAAATTTAATTTTTGCTTCCTCGTGTAAAAACTTTTCAATGTCCTGCATAATCTTGCCGGCCAAAAAATACCCTGCCGCGCTTGCGGTTTTTATATTTTTTAATTTAGAAGAATACTGTTTTAATTTTTCGTCTAAGTATGGGCTTTTATACGAGGTTCCTCTTTTTAACGCTGTCTTTCCTAACTCCTTAATTTGCGCACTTTGACGAGCATTATTTATATAATACTCGCGCTTAATATCAAAGTTCGCAAAACTAAGTATGTTTGCTAAAACATCGCCATAAAATGCGGTACGACCATGTCCTATATGCAACTCCCCAGTTGGGTTAACGGACACGAACTCTAAGTTTAATTTTTCTCCACGACCAACATTAACCGAGCCAAAATTATTTGTTTTCAAAATATAAGAAACCTGCTGTTTTAAATACTCATTTGAAAAGTAAAAGTTTATAAAGCCAGGGGAAGCAACTTTAATTTCTGAAAATATTTTTAATAATTTCTCATCTTTTTGAAGTTGCTCTAAAATAACTTTCGCTATTGTTTTTGGCTTTCTGCCAGAACTAGAAGCAACCTGCATAGCAATGCTTGTTGAGTAATCTCCTTGTCCTTCACGATTTGAGCGTTCAATCTTTATTTTGTTGAAAGAACCAGCCGGCAATTTAGCGCTTTCTTGAAGTATTTTTATTGAATTTTTTACACTTTGGCGTAATTTATTGCGAACTTGCATGTACTCTAAGTTATAGCGTAAATTTCGCTATGTATAAAGGGGGTATAAAAATTTCTGGGAATTTTTTAGTTTATTTAATGTTATTCAATAAGTTGAACAGTATCGAAATATATAAAAAATCGTCGGTTAGGACGACTTTTTTGTTTTAGGTTAACTATTTATTCTGAAAAAAGTGACTTAGCGTCAAGGGCGGTATTTGTGGTAACAGAGCCCCCATCTCCGCCTTTAAGTAGAACAAAACCTGCTTCCCCTAGCACTCTTTTCATATCTGAAGCGGCATCAAATGCTTCTTTAGCTGTTGCAAACTTCCTGTTGCTTCTAATAGCAAAAATCTTCTCCCAGGTAGTTCCGTATGCCATCTTGCACCTCCCCTACATACTAAAAACATCTTAACAAATACATGATGGCCTGTCAATGTTTGATGCGCGCACCGCGAAGCCCCCGGTTTTTGCCGGGGGCGAAGTGGTGGAGATGACGGGACACTTTGTTATTTCACTAAATTAATCTTTTTTTGGTAAAAGCATACCCAGAACTAGATTTTAGATATTTCTCAAAAGCGTAAGCTTTTTCTTTTTCTACAAATGTACAATACCAAAGTAAAATATAAGGAGTTTTTAATTTAGTGGATTTAGTACCGTGCCCATTATGTTGTTTGACGCGTTTTTGTAAATCAGCTGTTGCGCCAATATAACGACTTTTGTCTTTTTCGCTTTGTAAAATATAAACATAGTACATATTGATCTGCCCCACGACGTACCACTGCGTGGTACTATGCGGGGCACCACTTCGCTTAACACTAGCACGAATTTTTTAAATTTTAAAATTTTGGTGCGTGCACCGCGAAGCCCCCGATTTTATTCGGGGGCGAAGTGGTGGAGATGGCGGGACACTTCGTTATTTCACTCGCTCACTTCGTTCGCTCTTTGACACCTTGCGGTTTCAACGCTCTTCGCTAATTAGCGAATCGCTGCTTCCACCACGGGAAACCAAAGTTTCCCGACCCCTTCTTTGTTCAATCCCCGCCATCAATTTCAACCAAAATAAAATAGTCCGCCACGCATGGCGGACTATTTTATTTTGGTGGACTACGTGAGAAGTGGTTGGAACCAAATTATGAAGGAATTGCAGCTTTGGCAGCAGGTATCCACGACTAATTCGTAATTTTACTAAAACTCCCCCTTATCAACCAATTTATTTAATCTCTTAATAACTGCCTTCGTTAATTTATTTTCAGACAGCCGAACCTTCATTTGTTGATTTTCTTGGAATCTTTCTACTAAACCCTGGCCTTCAAGCTTCTTATCAATAGTGCTATCCCACCAAGCTCCTTGCCAGAAATTATTCTTTGAATATAAAACATCTATGGAAACAAGGGGCCACGGATGACCATTATTCCATATATCCAAAAGACGATCTGCCATATGTTTCCCTTTTAAGGCCTTTCTAATCGAACGAGTTTCTTTCAATAATTTCTTGGTTATAAAATAAGATTTTACCCAAGCTTCAATTGGTTTATACATAAAAGCAGTGAATCCCAAAAAGATAGCACCGCTTACTACTGACAAAATAATGAATTTAATCATAATTTAAATTTTAACACATTATTTATCATAAACTTGCAATAGCGTCTGCGTTAATTGTTTTCAATCCATCTCTTTCTTGAACATAGGGAATTTTTTCTTCTTCAAATCCGAACCACAGATATACCTCCCGAATCAACTCAAATGCAACAGCTCCTATATCGAAATTATCAGTTAAAAAGGTTTTTTCAACCGCTCCATCATTATCGGGCGCATCTCTTCTTTGGTCTTCAAAGCCTTGAGCCAAACTGCCGAGTTGATATGGAAGTAAATAACTTTTTATGTCATCAAGGTGTAAATTCTTAAAATCAACCCGCAGTGTTATTTCTTCTGGTAAATTCTCCAGGTCATCCAAAACAAGCTTATAGAACGACACAAAACTATAAATAACCTCTATTAGAGCGGCTGAGTTTATTTTCTGTCTTTCTTCATCGTGCCAGGCAAGAAATCTATGGTCTGCAAGAGCAATAAAAACAAGGGTTCCATCCTTATACAAATCGATAACCTTCCTGTCTCCGTTTGCTACGCGAATCATTTCACCACGCATAATCCTTGCCTGATCCAGCGTCTCAATACTCCAACCACCTCGTCGTAATATAGGGGGAGTTTCTAAATGCCTTCTGATGCTATGCTCTGAGGTTAAAAAAATAGTTTGAAGCTGACTCGGCTGATTTGGGTAAGCAGAAATAGTTATAGTTCTTTCATTTCCCAGATAAGCGTGTTCAAGCGCGCGCGTTATTCTTTGCTCTATTCTCTCACCATTAGTCCTGCTTTGAACTTGAGCCTGATTATGTTGCGCTACACTCCTCAAGAGAACCTCGATTCCATCAAGTTGATTTTTAATTTGTTTTTCATAATGAAAACCTGATTGTATATATCTTTGCATATCTGCAATAGTTGCGGGTTTATTGGTGTCTCCTTTTCTCTGCGCGTACCCAAACAGTGTCTCTATTTTCCTTTCACCATCAAGAGTTTTTGTTATTAAAAAAGGTTTAGTAGATTCTTTTTGTTCTGGAACCGTAATAACCACCAAGCCCCTGCCCGCCTGAGACGTAATCTCAATCCATTTTACATCTACCCCCTCAATGTCCGGGTAAACCCAATCTCCTATAACATTTCTATATTGTATGGGGTCTACGAGGCTTTTATTAAAAGGACGAAGAGATTCAACTTCATCTCCAAAATGTTCGTCGCTTTGAGATGTTTTAACACCTATAAAAATAAATCCTCCTTCAAAATTGGAGAAAGAGGAAACGTCTTTAGCTAATTCTTTTTTTGATATATCGTTTTGCAACTGATAAGGGCTTGCTTTGCAATCGAACCACTCATTCTCAATTTCTCCAATAAGCTTATCAAAATCAGCGGCTGAAACAATTTCTTGTAATTTTTCTAAGGATAGCATACAAATTGAATTTAATTTACCTCTTACACTACACAAAAACAAGCGCCTTCGCAAGCGCCCCTTTGTTTTATAGAAAATAATTTTATCCTTCTTGCTCCTCTGTTTTACTGGGCCTAAGCAGTAACGCAAAAAGGTTCACCAGCTTTTCTGCCTTTATTTTTGCTTCTTCATAAGGAAGTTCTACATTAAATTCCTTCTTATAAAGTTCTTGAAATTCTTTTACGGCTTCGTCGGGTAGCATATAGGAAAATTACTTAAGCCCAAAAATCTAATAGATTCTTAATTGCTTCCTTAAATAATTCCGGAGCTTGAACGCCTAAAATCAAATCGCCTTGCTCATTTAAAAGAAACCCAACTTTAAGTTCCACAATCTTTTTTTCTACTCCCCCAAATAAAACAACGGTGCGAATTATTTCAAATCCAGGATAGTATTTCTTGATATATCTGTCCTCAATATCCTTAAAACCTCTTAACTCCTTAATACCGTCCTTACGGAACTTATATTTTTTACCTTCAACATCAATCACTTCGCTTCTTCCAAAGTCAATTAAAATTAAATCTGGTATGCTAATTATTTTCTTCTTATTTCCGGCTTTATATGCACGTTTATCAGAATACTTTTCTAAAGCAATAGGTTTTCCTTCTTTAGTTATAAAATAGCCTTTCTCGCAACCGGCGTGGTTTTCAAAAATAGAGTATCCTTCTGTAAAATTTTCTGCCACCAAATGAATAAATATAGTCCCTAATTTCTCCCCATCCATATCATACTTCCAATAACTCTTATGCATTACAGCTTTTGAAATTGTTATGCCCTGCAATGAGATATTTAAAGCATTGGCTATTTGAATAAACTTATTTCCACCCTCAACGTGTTGTTGTAAAAGACCGTGCCGAGTAATTTCAATCTCACCTTTCCAACCTAATCTTCGCAAAGCTGCAGCAATTAAACTCAATGCGCCGATGTTTGGATCGTGAGATAGTCCGCCACTTTTGAAGAGCCGACCGGAGATTTGAATCTTCTTATCAAGTTTTGTAAACAAAATTGGCACATTTCCTTTCGGAGCATTTTTCATACCAGCTTTTAGAGCAATGATCTCATCAATGGTTTTAAAAGGTTTGAAAATTTTAGGATCTAACTTTTTACCTAACACCTCAACGCCCAGAGTTAGCAGTAACCTTGTCCCAAAAATATACGTTGATGTTGCCACCTTTTTCTGATCTATCCTTAAATAATAGAGCATTATTTTTTTAGCATTTGGGTAATAGGTTTGTATAAAAAGAAATTTAATAGCTCGTTGATAAACACCGGTATTTCGGCTCTCCGAATCATCTGTTTTGGTTTCTTCAATCGCGTAAATAGGTTTATCCCTTAAAGTTGGTTCATTTTTTTGATAAAAAATTAAGAAATCTACTGCACTTGAGTTCCCTGAAATAGTTTTTATATACACTCTGTCTACATTATTGCAACGAAAACCTACGACCTCGTATTTAAAAGCAAACTTTCCATTTTCCAGAATTGGTAAAATGCGTATAGCATCAATAAAAACTGCAAATTCATAATCCTTTGCAAATTTTTCAAGCACTTTTATTAAAACCTCTTTTTTGGGACGCTCCTCTGTTAAAAACCAAAGATTCTTTTTCATTTTTTTAATATATATAACTGTTCCTTAACGTGTTTTTTTGTTTTGCTTGCCCCGTTATTGTTGCTTTTAAAACGTGGGTATTCAAATTCACTTAATTCAACTTGACCATATTGGGCCAATGTAGATATTATTTTTTTTTGAGGCATTATGCCCTCCGTGTTATAGCTCAAAATCAAGGCTCCGCAGTTTGCTTTTTTTGCTATTTTTGAAAGTTCACCTAATGCAGATTCTGGATTACAAAAATTAGATTTTTGATTACTATAATCCCTTAAACCGGTTACTCCTTTTATTTTCGGGTTGTCATACTTTGATATCGTTTCTAACAAATGATAGTTTGGCGCATATTGCCTCTGATTATATGGGGGGTCAAGATAATATATATCCGCTTTTATTTTATCTACAAGATCTACTGAATTGACATTAAACGCATAATTTTCTTTTTTGTTTACTATTTGAGGAACGCCACGTAATTTTAATGGCTTAAGCGCTCTTACGTCCCATTTTTTTTGAAATGCTCCATAAACACCGGTGATATTTGCATAGAAAGGAGCAGTTTCAATAAGACAGGCCACCAATATAAAATACTCATTTTGAGTTACTAACTTTTCCTTCCGCCAAATTTCAATTTGCTGCCTGATTGCATCTATTCTTTTACCATTTTCGTTAGTAAAATACATTCTTGCTTGTTTTAATCCAGACGTCCCAGCCGGCGTATAATTCTTGTAAATAAATCCTTCAACCGGGTCAATCTGATTTAAATACTCAACAACCAGCAATAAGGGCGAAGAAAAAAGAAAACCGCTCTTAATGCTAATTTTATTAAGAAGTTTGCTGAATTTTGGTTCTTCGTTATTTACAATATACGCCTGCTGCAAAACATACGAAAAATGTAGTAAATCTGACGAAAAAATTTGATAACCCAATTTTTTGAAATACTTACCAACACTTGCAGTCCCAGCAAAAAAATCAAAGAACGAATTTCCTTGAATGTTCTTTGATTGCATTACTTGGTGTATTTTATTAACCAAATTTTCTTTATTACCAATAAACCTCATACTATGTAGAATAATTCGTTATAAGCACCTCCACACTTGCATTTCTGTCCCTTACACGGGTTTGATAGTTAGAATTTGAATAATTGAAATCAATATAATTTATTCTGTAATTGTCCTTCTCTGAAATCCATTTTTTTAAAACATCATTTGATTTTCCTTTATGGTCTATGACATTTGATAAGGCAAATCTTATTCCCTTTTTGTTTAATTCATCTAATCTTTCTAATAAAGCGGTCTCCTCTTTCTCCGACCAACCCTTAAAACCCCTTTTCCCATCATTGTAAGTTCCTGTTGTTATAAGATACGGAGGATCACAATAGACAAAATCATTGTTAGACAAAAAAGAAAAATCAAATTCTTCAAAACAAATACCAGATAAGACAACGTCCAAATCTTTTAATCTTAAAATAAATCGCTCTAAATTTTCACGCATTTTATTATTAAAACTGCTTCTCTCCCTCCCAAATGGGTTATTAAATTCGTGATTATTGTTAAAACGTATTTGATGATTAAAAGAGTAAGCAATAAGAACAAATAAATCTAACGGATTTTTTTGTTCATTATATAAACTTCTCATTTCCTTATATCCGTCCTCATTTGTTAATGAAAGCTTGAACTGCCTTATCCTTCCATCTATATGCCCTAATATATCGCCAACATCTTGGGACTTAAAGATTTTATACATCTCAATCAAGTAAGTTAAGTTGTCATTTAGGTAGACGTGATCTGCATTTACGTTTATTCCCACATTACAACCACCAGCGAATAAATCCACAAAATTACCTATGTTTTTGGGAAAATAAGGCACTATCTGGCCTAAAATCTTATATTTACCTCCAATATAATTTAACGGTGACCTTATAAAATCACCGACAATAATACTATTTGGAGATAACGGAAATAAATTAAGCTTGGTCTGCATTATTTTTTAAATTCGTTAAGCTTAAAATCTACTTGATATAAATATACTTCAACGTCTTTGAGTTTCTTTAAGGCAAAGTAAAGGCGTTCGTCATAATGTCCGGCTATGATAATTCCTTTTGTCGGTTTTCCGCTTGTTTTCTTTTCTTCAAGCCAGCCCATATACCTGGTGAGTTGCCCAACCGTGTCGTCGCTGGTTTGGTTCTTTTTTAGCTCTATCACAACATACTGGTCGGTTTTTTTATCTTTAGCTAAAATATCAATAATACCTATATCAGTTCTATACTGCTGACTTACCAGTTCACCATTTTCCTCTATTAAATCATATTTATTGCCAAATTCTGTCTTGTCCCAATTTTCTATAATAAAATCCTCCAACTGGCTCTCCATATAGAATAAGCTGGGATCGCTAATTTCTTGACTTACTGTAGGGAATGATGCTTGAACCTCTTCTTCTGCTTCTATTTTGCTAACTTTCCAAAAAGATTTGAACTCTGCAGAGTAAGCGAAAACCGATACGGTTCTTGCCGAATAATGAATACCCGCGTTTTCAAAAAATTTTATAATATCACTGTTTGAAGCGGCTATTTTATTACCAATATCCTCTGACGAAAAATCTACGGTCTGTATACCAAGAAACGAACATAATTTTTCCCTATCATTCAAGGAAATAATGCTCAAATTATTAACCGGATAAAATGCCGCCAGCATTGCCCCCAGAGCATTTCCGCTTGGTCCTGTTAAATTATTTATATGTTTTTCTTCGTTAAGCTTGTATAGCTCATTTATATACCCAGCTTTTTGGGTCGTATCCTCTTCAAGAAAAATTTTATTTAATAAGCTTGAAAATTCTTTACGAGCTTTTATACCGTTAAACATTCTTCTCCAAGCCCCTTGTGCAACCATAGCTCGTGCTACTGCTTCGCTTTCGCGGGTATTACCACGCCCATTTCTATCTAAAATTCGTATAATTTGATCAACCTCGGCATCGTTCAGCTCGCTATTACCGTCCGCTAAAATCTTATTATCCCAAAAATCTCTAAACAGCTGACTTTGTTTCACCCAAATAGCATCCTTTGATTCAACATCATATATAGCAAGGAAGTTATTAAATAATTGTTTTAATTCTTGTTTCTCCATAAATTACAGTTTTAATGAAATATAGGTTTCGTATCCTCCACTCCGGGTTCAGCAATTGCTCTTCGGAGGCGTTCAATTGCGTCATCCCCTCTTGTGTCAGCCGGTCTATCCAACTCTGTGGATTGCTTGTCGGTTGTAATTAGAATTGGTCTTGCGTTTTCTTATAAATGTTTCTGTATTATTTTCCATATCATTTTTATCCTAACATAAATCCGCCTTATTCGGGCGAGTTTTCTCTAAAAAATACTTATCGCAGAGTCCAGAATTTTACGATAGTGTATATTACCAAACTGGGCCTTGCGTGAAAAGTGGTTAGAATCAAATTATGCAAGAAGCACAGCTTTGGAAACAGCGAAGGAGGAAACGTCTTTAGTGTGGGAACAAATTTTGCCACTTGATTACCCAGAGTTTTTATACGTGATTATTAGCGAAAAAATCCAAGTTCATCGTGCAGAAACACCGCAATTACCGCAATGAGATAGAAAGCAATAATAATAAGTGCGAGTACTGCCAACCCTTTTATTGTTACCTCGCTAAAGGGAGAAATTTTCAGTAGCCATTTTCCGAGTCTTGTTCGCCACCATATTTCCAAAACTTTATACGCTACTACCAATGCCACTCCCCATATCGAAAACGCTATTGCAGATGCCAACGTCGTTTCTAACCCTTTGCTTAATTCAACTCTTCCGGTAATTAGAAGAGAAAGCCCTATTAAGGCCAATGCGATTATGGTTGCTATTGCTGTTGGGGTATTCATATTAATTAGCTCTTGATACAAGCAAAAAGGTTTTATTGGATTATCAGAATGACCCAAATTTAAACGAGTATAGTAACACGATAAAAAAAGAGTTTTCCAACACTATAAAAAAGATGAGTTTTCTTACACGATAAAAAAAGCGAAGCTGATGTGTGAGAATTTTGCGGAGGAATATCTTTATTTAGGAAGGCACGTTGCAGGCGCCATCTTCAATCTAAAAAATTGTGTGTGATAAGCCCCAAACAAAAAGCCCACCACCAGGTAGGACCTTGCGGCCCAACATACGAGTTTCCTCGTATGGCGCAATCAGCGACCCTGATGATGGGGTGTTTGTGCTGATTGCGTCTTGTTAACCATATCTCGCAGTTTAAACTGTGAGGGTTAGGTCTGTTTATTTAATTCGTTTTTATAATAGCAGAAATAGACCTGCAAGAAAAGAAAGCTCTAACTTGAGCCTTAGATACCACAAGAGAAACTCCACTTGCTTATGAGAAGGACGAAGACTTGAGTGAGTTTTCTCACACTATAAAAAAGAGTTTAGTAACACTATAAAAAGGGCGAAGTTGAATAGGAGTATAGTACCTTTGCAAAATATCTTATACTTGTTATAATGAATGAGTCAGAAAAATTTAGTTAGAAACCGTTTTCGCTGGGAGATGTCCGGCGGTCACAACAAGTGACAAATGTTACCGGGTTTCGAAACAAAATAGTAATTGAAAAATTGCTGTTCTGTTTTAGAACCCGGTTTTGTTTTGTCACAACAAAATCGGGGTCTATAAGTCCCGATTTTATGTTATCTACAAAACGAATAAAAGAGCTGCTAAAAAAGCCGGATATGCCGGACGAGGAAGCAGAAGAATTACGAGATCGGGCTTTAGGCCTTGCGGAAATTGCCTTTGCCAAATGGTCAGCAGAAAAAATAAATAAAGAAAAAAATGAAGAGGCTTAAAAATACCCACCTAGACAATAAAGCCATTCAAAAATTTGGCCACACAATAGCAAGCCAAGGGTATACGCAAGTGCCGAATTTATTATTGGAGTATCAGAAAGAATTGAAGATAAGCAACTCGGAATTACGCTTATTACTGCATATTCTACAACACAGATGGGATAACAATCCCGGAAAGACACATCCTGCCCTAAAAAAGTTAATTAAGTTTTCCGGTATGAGTTCTGCAACTATACATAGAGCAAAAGACAAATTGATAGAAAAAGGATACTTGAAGACATTAAAGATGCTACGCAATCCGTACAGAACGCATTCATACGACATCACAGGCCTTCTAACGGCCTTGCGCGTAGAATTTCACAGAACAATGCAGAAGAAGTTGGAGTCGGGAGCTATAAGCAAAAAAGAATACGAGGGTTACCTTGAGGATACAAAACTTGAAATTGAGTATGAAAAATCAAAAAGTGAATTTGATGTGTTCCAAAATGAAAGTCAGGGGTCTTCCGAAATGAAACACTACTAATACTTAAGTATAAGAATCACTATACTTCTTATAACGGGTTCAATGTATTAAAGATTTAATACAAAAATAAATGGTCGCTTAATAGATTTAATTTATAAAAACAAAACTATGAACAAAAAACAAAAATTGTCGCTGACCGAAGAAGAAATTCTTAGAATTAAACTTGGGACCTTTGCGGAATTTGATAACCAATTGAGAAGAGAACGCGTACTACAAGGATTGAAACGTAAAAGATTACAAAAAAAAGACGTGTCAGCGTAGGAGTGTACCGATGCTGAACCCATTTAACCTAAACACACCAAAATGTCTGCTAACCATCAAATTATTGAGAATGAGGGCGTATCTATAAGCAAGAAGCGCCTCGCTAAAATCAAAAAGAAAACATTAACCTACAAAGGCAATGTTTATGGCTTTAATATTTATTGCCGTCATTGCAATCGAACAGTGTTTACAAGTTCGCAAATCATCGAGGGAAGACGAACTGACAACGAACAAAAAGGTTATAGAGATTGGATAGTTTTATGCACGAATTGCTGGAAAATAATCGACAGTGGTAAAAAAATTCATTTGATATAGGCCTATGGAACTGTTATAGTTAGGGCGTTGACCCAATCATATATTTGTCCGATTTTTTTAATGCTGACCTTAAAGCGGCGCCTGCCAGCATTACTACCTTCGGGCAAGTGGTTGGGTCAACCAGGCGTCGCTTTAATGTTGAAAGAAATTAACCAAAACAAAACTATGAAAGGAATAATATACACTCGTGTATCAAGTGATGAACAAGTTAAGGGCACATCTTTAGAACACCAGGAGGAGGTTTGCCGTGAATACTGTGAGAAGAAAGGAATTAAAATAGCCGGGGTATTCCGAGAAGAAGGCGCTTCGGCTAAAACTGCTAATAGAAAAGAGTTTCTAAAGGCCATTGAATACTGCCGCAAGAACCAGGGAAAAGTAGAAGCTTTTATTGTTTATAAAGTTGACCGTTTTGCTCGTAATACAGGCGATCACTTAATGGTTAGACAAAAACTATTGCAGTACGGTGCCACGCTTCATTCGGTAACAGAAACTATCGGAAACAGCCCACAAGAGAAACTCCTTGAAACTATGCTCGCCTCATTTGCCGAGTTTGATAATGAAATGAGGAAAGAAAGGTGTTCAGATGGGATGAGGCAACGAGTTCGGCAAGGTATATATCCGTGGAACCCTCCTATTGGCTACAAAAGTCAGCACGCCAAAAGAAATGGTGAGAAGAAAACAAGGCCTGATCCGCCAGATGAAAATACATTTCCTTTAGTGCAGCGGGCGTTAAAAGAATACTCTAAAGGCATATACTCTCAAATAGAGATTGCGAAACTTTTGGATAGTTGGGGACTTGAAAAAATTAGAGGAAAAAAAACAAGCTCTCAGTTGGTAGACAGGATATTGGGGCATTCTCTTAAATTTTATACAGCTATTCTTGTAGATCCTTGGACTAAAGAAGAAATCCCGGGCCAGCACGTGCCAATGATTACAGAAGAGGAAATGTATCGGATTCAAGCAGTAAGAGCCGGCAAAGCATACCAGCAAGCCAGAAAAGGCACATATAACCCTATATTCCCTTTGCGGAAAACTGTTTACTGCGGGTTTTGCAATAATCCCCTAACCGCAAGTGCTCCTCGTGGTAATGGCGGTCTGTATTATTATTACCACTGCTATACAAAAACCTGCACCGCTTATGCAAAGAACATCCGGAAACAAGATTTAGAAAGTGAGTTTTTGGATTACTTAAAAGAAATAACCCCAACAGAAGATTTCTTAATCGTTTTTAAAGAAACTTGTTTGAATGTGTGGAAAGAAAAGTTAGAAGAACACACGGTGAACAGATCAGAATACGAAAAAGAACTCAAAAAACTTGAGCAGCGTAAAAAACAAATATGCGAAATGATGGAAACCGGAACTTATGATGCTCAGTTAGGGCAAGAACGCCTAGAGGAGATGAAAAATAAGATAATAGCTACAAAAATATCCTTGAGCGAAGCAAGGATAGATGAGTTGGACGTGGAGGCAACTTTAACATATGCGTCTAAATTTATAAAAGATTTAGCCCGCCAATGGATTGATTTAGGTACGGCAATGGATAAACTACAGCCCCAGTTCCAAAAGTTAGTTTTACCCAATGGAATTCCCTATACTCGAGGTGAAGGATTTGGAACCGCCGATTTAGGGCTTATATTCGAGCTTTACCGCCAATATGACGGCGATAAATCTCTTGTGGTGGAGATGGCGGGGATTGAACCCGCGTGTAGAAGAGGTAAAAATAGCTAACCTACAAGTTTAGATTATTTGTTTTAGGTTACCCATTTAAGATATATAGCTAAAAAATAACCAAAACACTATAAATCCGAGTCCTAAAGTTTTGCTAACAGTTTGGACACACTACTAGCTATTCCGATAAATTGGCACCGCATTTGAACCATCGGAAGTCATTCAATGCGATGGCTTACGGTCCGCCGGCTGGCGGATTAAGCGTAAGCTAATGCAGGTGTTTCACTGCGTGAGAAGTTTGCACTTACTCGTTGTCTATTGTTTTACGAGCACTAGACGAGCTCGACTTGCAAACTATAAATACTTTCTCCTAGCAAATCTAAAACATCCCCGCAATTTTTGCCCAAGAGGGTATAACCCGATTGGATGGAAAAATTAGCGTCCGCCGTAGTTTCTTGACCGTCCGTAGCTTTATGCGCAGGAGGTTATACGAAGGCGGGCTAACTTTTTAAACTTCTTATTATTTTTCTTTCTGCTTCTCGCTTCTTTATCGTCTCTCTTTTATCATATTTCTTTTTTCCGCGCATTAACCCAATTTCTACCTTTATCAAACCTCTATTATTATACAACCTCAAAGGCACTAGTGTCAATCCCTTGGCCTGTAGCTTGTCTTCTATTTCTTGCACCTCTTTTTTGTTTAATAACAACTTTCGTGTTCTCTGCGGGTCATAATTAGGGGTTAAGTTCCGCTCTTGATACGGCGGTATGGTTACATTTGTTAAGTAGGGTTCTCCTCCTCGAATTATCACAAAGGCTCCCCGCAAACTAGCAGATCCCTTTTTTACAGACTTAACTTCGTGTCCATAAAGCTTAACACCCGCGATATAAGTTTCTAAAACTTCGTAGTCAAATCTGGCCTTTTTGTTACTACTATATATTGTACTGGTCATAGCTATCTTTTATAATAACACGCGCAATGCGTGTCTTGTTAAATTGACCGCACCCCAAATACAAGCTATACTTAATATACTATTATTTGCAAATAAAAGTATAAAAAATTGTTTCAACAAAGATATTTTCAAAAAAAATACGAGCCGAGAGTAAGAAAAAACGAACAAATACATGCACCTAAAGTGCGCGTTATTGACAACAGCGGAGAAAATTTGGGTATCTTGGATATTAAAGAAGCACTTGAGAAAGCCAAAGAAGCTGGTTTAGATTTAATAGAAATAACAGCCAAAGCAGATCCTCCTGTAGTTCGGATAATGGAATATGGAAAATATTTATACCAGCAAGGTAAAAAGGACAAGGCCGGCAAAAAAAAACAGACCACGGGAGAAACGAAAGGTGTTCGAATTGGAATGACAACATTTTCACACGATTTAGAGGTAAAAGCAAAGATGGTAGACAAATTCTTCAAAAAAGGTTATAAAGTCAAGGTTGAGCTTGTTATGCACGGTAGAGAGAAAGCTTTGGGGAAAATTGCTGACAAAAAAATTGAAGAATTTTTATTAACGCTTAAAGAAAAATACAAAATGGAGCAGGAACCAAAAAAATACCCAAGAGGATTATATTTTATAATTTCACCACAATAAGCTCGCTTTGCCGAGTTTGACTCGGCTTTGCTCACAGTAACAAGTAACGAGCAACGAGTAACGGGTAACCACCGCACCCGTTCCGCCAAAGCGGAAAGATATGGGGGCAGGCAAGTAAATAATTCCACTGCACGAGATTAAAAAAAATTACTCATTACGCATTACTCGTTACTAATTTGTGAATGAAATGAACAAAACTATGGCTAAACAAAAAATAAAAACTAAAAAGAGCGCCGCAAAAAGATTCAAGATAACAAAAAACGGCAAGGTATTGCGCAGAGCTTCCGGCCAGAGCCATTTTAATGCTAAACAAACTTCAAAACAGCGAAGACAAAAAAGAAAGTTTATACAGGTGTCCAAGGCCGAAGCAAGAAAAATAAAAAAATTAATGCCCTACAAATAAGCTCGGCTAACGCCTCGCTTCCTAAAACTTAAAACATGAAACATAAAACATATAACACGAAATACAAAGCAGGTTTCAAGCTCCAAGCTCCAAGTTTCAAGTTTCAAGTTTCAAGTTTTGCGATTTTACGAGCGTTAGCAAGTAAAAATTATGTCAAGAGTTAAAAGAGGAAACGTAAGAACAAAAAAAAGAAGGGGGGTGCTGGCCCGCACTAAGGGTTTTAAATGGCGAAGAAAAAATGTTTATAAGATAGCAAAAGATGCCGCGCGCCACGCAGATGCAAGAAGTTACATAGGAAGAAAGCAAAAAAAAAGAACCATGCGCCAGCTATGGAACATTAAGATAAACGCGGCCAGTAGAAAAGATGGAATATCATACAGCAAATTCATGCATGCGCTGAACCAAAAAGGAGTAAAGCTAGATAGAAAAATTTTAGCAGATATTGCAGAAAATAATCCAGAAATATTCAAAAAAATCGTAACAAAGCTAAAGGACTAAAATTAAAATAAATCAATAAAAAAACCCACAGCAACCTTAATCTGTGGGTTTTTATATTCTTAAACTTTTTCTAAAAAGAACTAGAATAAATACACTGCCAACCAATATCCAAGAATATACATAGTAATACTCTTTCACGTCTACAACCTCTTGCGATGGTGTGTAAGTGAAACTGTCAGACAGTGTAGACCTTATATATCTTTCCAAGCTACCGTCTTGAGCTTCTTCCCAATAAAAGTATTCTCCGCCGGTCATCTCCGCAATTGTGCGCAAGTTGGTTTCGTTGAGAAAAGATACAAACTCTACACCGTTGCGATCTTTTACGTACTCGCCTGTAAAATTTCCCAAATTATCCAGTATTGGAATCCTCCAACCAGATGCAGATCCAACACCAACCGTAATGATTTTAATGTTTTGTGCGCTAGCTTCGCCCAAAGCAGCAACCAATTTATTTATGCTAGCTTGGTCTCCAACACTGTTACGGGTGCGTAAGTCACCGTCAGAAAATAAAATCACATATTCTACATTTGCGTACTGCGGATTATCTTTCTTAAGTTGAATAATAGTATATATAGCCTCGCCGATATCAGATCCAGGAGCCGGAACTATACCTGCATAAAAATTATTATCTAAGACAGTTCTAATGTAATCTATGTTTTGAGTCAGGGGAGTAAAGTGGATAGCAATTCCTGCATATCCAAACAATTGGAACCTAGCAGAAATTGAAGTTATCAAGCTGTCTACAATGTCCTTTGATATATCCAATTCGCTTTTTGTAAAAATATCTGACTTAGCCATACTGCTATTTGATGTATCAACCAATATAACGTAGTCTCCTTTAGGAGATATGGAAGGCGGGCCAAAAATTTCTTCCTGCGGTTTAGCCAAAATTGCAAAGAGACTAATGAACACAACCGATATTAAAATGGATGATATAACATTCTTTGTCTTGCTTGCTTTCCGATAAAACCTCTTCAAAAGTTTTTTGTCCTTACTGTAACTCACGACGAACAGAGCAAAGACTAAAGGTAAAATTACAACTAAGTACCAAAAAACTTTGGGGTTTTCAAAGTTGAACACGCCCATTTTTTAAAAATCCCCGGGTCTGGGCAAAACTGATGTATCTGTACCCGCATTGGTGCCATCACCTGAAGGTATTCCATTTGCAAGGATTTCTTCAGCTTCTTTTTGGCTGTAACCTTCTTCCCGCAAAGCTTCTACTATCATTTCATTTAGAATCTCTAGATTCCAAGTAAAGTCTTCGTCTTCATAATCACGCATGGCCTCTATGATAAAAGACCTGGCGATAAGCAACACTTCTGACTTTTTCTGTTCTTCTGACAGGAACATATCAAGATTTTGAGCAATTATTGTACCCTTGTTAAAATTTGAAAAAGAATCAATTTTACTATCAAATGGCGAGGTGCTAGTAATAACGCTAAGTTTTTTTAACACATCCGCTACTGCAACTGCTAATTCCCTGATATCTCGTGCCTGCGCCACGGAAGAACTGAAGGTTTCCATGGACACATTGTACTGTGCGTATTCATTTTCAGCGTTTACTTTAGAATTAAAAGCTAAATAAAAACTCCAGGACGACAAAGCCAGCAGTAGCGCAAGTGTAGATATTCTTAACTTCTTAGACCATGGATACGAGAAAAACCTAGAAACTCTTTCCACTCTCTACCTCCTTTCTCGGACTTGACGAGTGAACAGCTCTACAATAACTACCCACAACACCATCAAAATGACAAAGACTAAGGATATTTCATTTGCTAACGACTCCTGCGACAGTGTTATCTGTCGTGTTACTATCGGAGCTTTTTCAAGTTCAAGAAGATTTTCCAGCGCGTCGTCCACCTCCTGTTGAGAATCGGCCCTGAAAAAAATTACGCTAGAACTGAAAACACCCAAAGCTCTCTGATATGCCACAATTGTATATTCGGAAGCATTGGTAATTATATAAAGACTAATATTTCTAGCTATTACGTTTTTCATCGCGTCAACTACTCCCCTCATCCCCCCTTCACTTGAATCAGTAACCTGGAGGTCTGTGAAAAGCACAATGACCGCTTCTTGTGAATCAATATCTCTTCTAACTTCCTCAACAATTCTTACAGATTGCTCTAAGCCGGGTATCACTCTTGTGCCGCTAGAAAGTTTAGAAAATGGATATTTTCCTGGCTGTAGGCTAGCTATGCTTAGAAGTTTGACTTCTTCAAAAAGTTTAATAACCTGGTCAATATCTGCCGAAGGATAAATATAAGCAACGGGTTCCGAGCTAAACAAAACTACTCCCGCAATCACATCTGACGCATTGCGCAAAAAATTAATCTGTGCTTGTTGGACTATTTCAAAACTAGTCTTTTTCTCTCCAGAGGGGTCGTCGCCGGTAGGAGAAGCAACCCTCATGCTTGCAGAAATGTCTGTAAGAGTCACAACTATGCGAAGATAATCCGTGGAGGTCTGTTCAACAATTTTTTCTTTTTTGGACACAGGACCAGCCACCAAAAAACTTGTCAACAAAGAAAATATAACTAAAAACATAACATTAATCACATGATTGAACCTGAAATGGGTGCTAAAAATTTTTTTAATATTTTCTGTATCTGCCAGCTTAACTGTGTTCTTATACTTTTTCCTCCACAAGTTAGCTACAATCAGCACGCTTATCAACGTACAAAATACAGCTACAAATAAAAATGGGGAGGTAAGTTGTGCAGATTTCAGCTCAAGCCAAAAATCCATACCTACCTCCTTTCTTTCTTTATGTTAGACCCCGTATCTGTGAACTCTTTTATGTCTAAGGTTTTTGCAAAAACCTTATCTAGTGCGGCATCAACATCTTCGTAACTTACATCTTCATCAGCGCTAGGAGAAAAAGCTTTATTAAACAATTCGCCCAATTCACCTGTGGCAAATAACTCAAAGAAAGATGCCGTGCTAATATTTCTAAAGACACGCGCTATTTCCAGCGTAAGATTCTGTAATGCTATCATTCTGTTTTTTGCGCTGTCTTTTCTAAGCCAAATTTCATCCTTGAAGCGGTTAAGTTTTTCAGCCAGAGACATTTCTTGAGTGCTTGTTTTCTTCTTCTGTGAGAACTTGGGACCATAAATCCACAGCATGCTTAGAAAAATAAGCGCAACGACAAACAACACTCCAGCGTATCCAAACTTGTCGCTAATCGATGAAGTATTGTCTTTAACTGGCCCCTTGACATTCCTTAGCTCTGCCACATCGATGTCAGTGACGTTTCTCGTGATATTCACGGGCCAATCATTTTTTACTTCAATCAACCCTGAGGCGACATTGTCCAAAGCAATATAATCTACGCTCGTTTGGGGTAGATAATAGACCCTGTCAACCAAGCCATTAACTATAAAAAGCTTAACTTCAAAAACATATTCCCACACATCCGCCCCTTCATTATTTGGAAGCCTTCCAATCTTTCTGTGCAAAATTGTTGGTCGGCCCTCTAGTTCAAACGGCGCAAAAACTATGGAATTAAACGCAGTGTCCAAATCTAGGTTAACATGACTACTACTATATTGAACCACATAGCGTACCGTAAATCTTTCTCCCAAAGAATGGGAGTAGTCATTATTCTCTATCTCTACTCTGGCAGCAATGAACGGCCATGCAGTTAAATAAATTTCATCTTTATTCTCTTTGCTCTCATCCCCGAAACTTGGGGTAAGGAACGCAGAAATAAAGATTATTGAAGCCGCAGACGCCAAAACTGCGATTAAAGTTCTCGCGTTAAGTAGCTTGCGCAACCTCGCCCACCTCCTCTCTGGTGATGCTATTTTGTTGACAAGTTAACTAATCAAACATTACACTTTTTGAGACTGAAAGTCAAGAGTAAAAATAAAAAAACCCTACCTAACGTAGGGTTTTGAAAGAACACCTTGAAGCTCTTTCCTAATTTTAGAAAAATCAAATTCCGAAACGTGCGCAAACCTTAGTGCCTTAGATTCCAGCCTAGCCCTTAAACGCGAAAACCTTTCTTCGTGCTCTGCTCTTATGCGTCCAATGTTCTTTCGGCCAAGTGAAATACCGCTGTGAGCACCGGTGCTTACATCTGTAAATACTAACTCCCTTCCCCTTTGAGCAATGTCTGGAAAAGTATACTCTAGTTCATCTTGAACAACAATCGGAACGACGATGTAATCTTGAAAATAACTGTCCAGCAGTCTTGTGAAAAAACTATCGTCCCCCAAAAAATCTGAAATTATAAAAATAAACGATCCAATAGGTAGAGCTTCTTGCCAATATGACAAACTAAGTCTTTTTGTGCGGGATTTTTTAAAATCACAAATCACATCTTCCATCAGGCTTATTGCCCTTCTATACTGATCGGACCCAACTCCTAGCTGCTGAACGATCTCATAATTTCCTGCCAAACCCCAAAGACCGGTCGCAATACTCTGATTTAGGGTAGAAAAAACTACTATAGACGCCGCGGCAAAAGAAGACCTGATTTTATCTCGCAAAAACATACTGCGAGAAAAATCATAAACCACCAGTGCTCGTAATTCCCGAGTTTCAACTCTATCTACAACCATGGGCTTTCTCTTCTTAGCACTTAAAATAGGATCAATATTTTCAATGCTATCTCCGGGCTTAAATTCCCTTATCTCTGTCATTTCCATACCCCTACCGGAAAAAATGCTATCCCAATCTCCGAAGTAACTTCCCCCGACGATAGGAACTTGGCTTAGATCTATGCCAAAATTTCTTGCCTCTATACGCAATGCCTCCAGTTCATCCTTAGATATGGACATGCTTTACAACCTCGCAATGAAAACTTGTCCAAGAATTTCATCAAGAGTCCTATCAAGAATTTCACTTCTTTTAGAAAGATCTACGTCCCTGTTATAACCAATTCTGTGACCCAAAACAAAAGGCGCAAGCTGAACAATGTCTTGTGGAACAACAAAGTTTCTTCCTTCCAAAAAAGCTCTGGTTTTGATAGCTCTTTGCAGATATATAGGAAAGCGAGTAGAACCTCCTACTACTATATTCCCCTGAGCCACCAACCTTGCCTCGTTTGGACGCGTTAGGTTTGTAAACTCGACAATAATTTGTCTTAATTCTGACGATATAAAAATACCCCCATCAACCAATTCTCTAATCTCAAGGATATCCTCAGCAGAAATTACTTTCCTTATTGAACTTCTGGCACTTAGCGCTTCTACCGCTTCATCGTGCGTTTGGCCTGCTATATCAAGACCACGAGCTTGCAAATTACTGTCTTCTGCCTCCAGCACGCGCAGTGTTTCTTCATCAGAAATATATGGGACATTAATTTTCATCATAAATCTATCTTTTTGAGCTTCGGACATTGCATAAGTCCCGCCACCAGTAGTTTGATCTAGCGGATTTTGAGTGGCAAATACGTTAAATGGAGGTTCAAGTTTAATTGTACCAGAACGCTTTGTTGTAACCTGAAGCTCTTCCATGGGCTCAAGCACAGCAGAGGTTGTTCTTGGAGAGGTTCTATTGATTTCGTCTGTTAAAACTATTCCTCGGGCAAAAATGGGGCCCTTTCTGAAACTAAACTCACCTGTCATATTTCCCCTATCGTCAAAGACAGGAGACTCGTCTCCTGTAATATCTTCGGGCATTGTCTGGGGCGTCATTTGAATACGAGAAAAATCCATATCGCAAGCCTCTGCGATTGTTCTAGCCAGCAAAGTCTTTCCCACACCAGGAACTGCTTCCATAAGTATGTGATTGTTATTCCCCGGAGCAAAAAGTGTAATTAAAGTAGCGTCAATTGTGGCGTCCATACCTTGAACGCCTCGCCTGTGAACTTCCGCTCTTAACTCTTCAACTTTCACTCTTGCACTTTCCAGCGTAAAGGAAGCTTTGTCTGCCATTTTGCCCACCTTTATTGACAAGTTACTACCTAAACCCTACCTTAATTTATAAGATAAGTCAAGAAAAAATCGCCTCAATCCGCCAGCTGGCGGATTGAGGCGATTAAAAAACGGCTCATGTTAAAGATGAGGCGTTTTTTTTGACTTATATTTAGTTATTTTAGTTTCGTTTGTAATTTTCTTTTTTACAGTTTGTACAGTTGTTTTTGTTTTTAATAAAACCTCCCTCTGAGAGCTAGGGCCTGAAGGCTGAACCTTGCTTTTAGGTAACACTTTTTTATCTGCCAGTTTTATTATTTTTTTAATTTCTTGTTTGGGTTTTAAAATAAAATATTCAAATTTGTTATATAATTTTTCAATCTGCTCTTTTATGTCCTCCTTACTCAAAAAATCGTGCCTAATGCGCGCTTTTTCAATACGTATATGTTTTTTAACACCAGCTGGAAGTTTCATCTTTTGTTTTTGATCCATCAATAGACCAAGTTAACATTAAAAATAAACTTTTGCAAATTCTTCACGTACAATTTTTCTATCATCCCAATCTATGGGTCCGTTTTTGGTCATCATTAACGGTTCAGCGCCCTTACCTGTGATTAAAATAGAATCGCCATCTTCTGCTATCTGTAAAGCTCTATTTATTGCTTTTCTGCGGTCTAGTATTTTTTCGTATTTTAGCTTACCAGAAAAACCTTTTTCTATGTCTTTTAAAATATCTTGCGGGTCTTCACTGTAAGGATCTTCGTCGGTTATTATAACCTCATCGCAGTACTTCTCAACGATCTTAGCAAATTCTGGTCTTTTCCACTTATCTCTACCACCACCGGCAGCTCCAAATACCCCTATCAACCTGCCTTCGCTAAATGCCTTAATGGTTTTATACACTTTTTCAAAAGCATCCGGCGTATGCGCGTAATCTACAAACACGTTAAACGGCTCTCCTATCACACGCTCCAACCTGCCACTAACTCCGGGAAAGGTTTTAACGTATTTTGCGATATCTTGCAGCTCCAAGTTACAAGACAAAGCAACACATACAGCGGCTAACGCATTATATGCATTAAACTCACTTAACAACGACATATTGAACAAAACCCCATCAATCTTTAAAGACAAACCGTTTGAGTCATAGCTTGTGTCGCTGGGAATAACCGTCTGGTAGTTATCATTTTCGTATTCTTGCTTAAGCGAGTATGCTATTTTTCTAGTTACTTCAAAGTTTAAAAAATATTCTGCCGCTTCATCGTCCGCATTCACAATAGAGACCTCGTGGGGCAATGCAAAAAATTTACCCTTAGTGTCTCTGTAGTTGTCAAACCCGCCGTGGCTTTCTATGTGTTCAGGAGTCAAGTTTGTAAAAACAGCTGTATTAAACTCTATATGCTTATGGCGATTTTGTTTTATACCTTCACTGGTCACCTCCATAACCACATACTCACATCCTGCATTTACCGCTTGGCGTAAAAACTTTTGCATTTTTAAACGCCCCGGCATTGTCATTTTTAACATGTTTTTCCATTCTTTCTTATTGATTTTAAAACGCAACGAAGATAACGAAGCAACGTGTAACCCGGCTCCCTCCAAGATGTGGGTCGCCAAATGAACTACCGTGGTTTTCCCATTGGTTCCAGTTACTCCTATTATTTTTATTTTTTTTGACGGATTCCTATACAAAATAACGCCCAAAAGTGGCCAAAAAATACCGTGATAAAGTTTTTCGAAAATCCAATCCGGCAAAAGCCACTTTAGAAAAGCTTTTATGTTAAGTAGTATTTTTTTAATAAAAAGCATCGTAGTTTAAAACTTATTTTTAAATTTATACGCCCAATACCACACCGGTTTAAAAACCAAATCAAAACTTCCGATATACTGCACCTCTTTCCCGCCAAACCCTCTTTTAAACCTCGTAACTCCGGGCCAGCGTTTTTCATCTATCCCCCAAAGGTCATACTCATCCATGTCTTCACGGCCGGCTATTTTTATAAGCTCCCAGTGTAAAAAATAGGGCGCCATATATTTGCGCAAACTATAATCAGAGGCTCCATGCAGATATGTCATTCGATTGTTGTATGAAATTACAATGGCTGCGGCAGCAAACTGGTCGCGCGTTTTTACAAAATATAAATCTACGTTTTCTAGCTCAATTAATTTCTTGTAATACTCTTTTGGATGTACGGCGAATTCTGAACGATTAGATGTTTTTTTTAATAAATCCCAAAACGCATTTATGTCTTTTGAGTTTTCTACTTTTAAAAACTTCTTTTCTGACAAACGAATATTATAACTTGTTTTTTTGTGCATATGCCCTAGCAACTCGTCATGGTGCACATTCAAATCTAAAATGATCGTACGTTGTGGCTGAAGTTCTTTCACTGCATCTCTAAATCCTAAGTTTTGCAATCTTGTTAGTTGTTCCTTGTTCGCCGTGCCCGCCGTAGCTTCATGCGAAGGCTGGGTTGTTCGTTGAGTTAGTGGTTCAAACTTAAAAAAAATTGAACCTTGTTTTTGTCCAATTTTTTTAATCTCATC
>MHOK01000022.1 GCA_001820055.1 Candidatus Spechtbacteria bacterium RIFCSPLOWO2_12_FULL_38_22
CTTTAGATTCTCCTTTCTTTCTATCGCGTGTAGAGTGAGCCCTTTTTTTGGGAGTATTTATAATTCCTTCTTTAACCAGTATGTTATTAACTACCACGGTTGGCGTCGCACCAACTCCAAGCCAATATTTTATACGGTCTGAATTAAGTTTTAGTTGTTTTAAAGCCGCATTATAAAAACCCACTGCTTCTTTGTATTTTCCCTTTGGGGGAGCAGTGGCTTCTGTAACTACTATCCTAAAACTAGGATCGTGTTTTCTACCTATTCTTTTTAAACGAATTTTTAGCATACCTATACTTTTTATACTATTATAATGAAGGAGTCAAATTTAAAAGCGACATCTGTCGCTTTTACTAAGGTGGTTTTTCTAAAGAATACCAGTCAGCTTCGAAAAACCATTCGTAGCGAGTAGCTACAATTTGATAGCCACGCCTTAAATAAAATTCAATTGCATCTTTATGCCTTGCAGAGGTTTCTAAAACAACTTTGGGACAACTCTTTCTTCGGGCACTATCTTCAACTTGTTCTAAAAGAGCCGTTCCTATTCCTTGTCCTCTAAAATCCCTATTTACTATGATGGATTTAAGCACCATTAGTCCTCCGCGCATACAACACCGCGCAGCTCCCACCACACGATTATCTTTAAAAACAGCAAAACATTCTTTTTCCTCAGCAAAATCCCACCCAATTCCTTCGTTAAAAACACGCCAATTGCTTCCTGTAAAACCTCTTATATCCGCGGGTTCTACTCTTCTAACTTGCACCTATACTCCTGATTACAACTACTAAAATAATACACCATAAACGAAATAAGTCAACCCCTCATATCAGCCTTACCAACCCTTAACTTCAAGCGCTTTCTGCGCCGCCCCTTCTTGAGCCTCTTGTTTACTAGATCCCCCTCCTTCAGCGACTAATTCTTCTTCCAAATATACGCCAACCACAAAATGCCTGTCGTGATCCGGACCACTTTCTTCTATCACGCCATAAGTAGGAGTTATTCCAACCCTATCCTGCGCTTGTTCCTGAAAAGTACTCTTGGGATCGCGATACAACTTATTTTTTAATACTGCCGGCAATTCCTTAATGATGTTTTTTGTAATAAATTCTTTTGCCGTCTCAAAACCTTTATCTAGGTAAATAGCTCCAATAATAGATTCCACGGCATTTGCCAAAATATACTGACGAGCTCGCCCTGTATCCTTTGCCTCCCCCTTACTCAATAGAATATACTCGTTAAAATTCAAGTCAGAAGCTATTTTTGAAAGCATTTTACTATTGACCAACGCGGCTCTCCAGCTTGTTAAGTCACCCTCTGGGTTATCGTATTTATTATATAGATATTCAGTAACTATTAACTCTAAAACAGCATCCCCCAAAAACTCCAGCCTTTCGTTGTGATCAAGGCCAGTATCGGAATGCTCGTTTAAGTAAGAGCGATGTATAAAAGCCTGCATTAGCAAACCTTTGTTCTCAAAATAAATCCCCAACCCTTCCTCAAATTTAGAAAAATCTTTCATTGAAATAAAGCTACTAGCTGATAGCTGTTAGCTTTTAGAGAAAACCTCTAACAGCTCAAAGCTATAAGTTACGAGCTGATTAATTATTATTTATATATCAACTGGTTTTTTCTCTACACTCCCTTCTTTTTTTTCCTCCTTTGGTTTACTTATCTGCTCTTTTCCAGGTTCGCCTATTTCGCGATATATTGTTCCCATAACTCCGTTGACAAATCTTCCTGAGCTATCTCCGCCATAACCTTTTGCAAGTTCTATGGCTTCATTTATTGCAACCTTGGGTGGAACTTCGTCTCTGTTACTCCAAAGAAGTTCGTATATACCCAAACGCAATATGTTTCTATCAACTAAATTCACCTGATCAATAGGCCATTCTGGAGCTGTTTTTTCTATTATCGCGTCTATCTTATCTAAATTTTTAACTACGCCATCAACCAAGTTTTCAATAAATCCATACTCTTCTTCAATCCCAGCCCCAAACTCCTCAATATTGCGTTCCCTAAGTCTATTTAACTTATCCATATCTCTACCCCAAAAATCCCATTCAAACAGGGTCTGCATCACAATTGAACGAGCTATGTGTCTTGAGGCCATAAATTTTTAAACTTCGTTTAAAAATCAGTAACAAGTAACCCCTAACCAGTAACTCGTAATTGTGGTGCGGAACACCGCCCTTTGTTTGTATGCCACAGGCAATTCTGCGAAACAGGACCGCACTTGTTACTAGTTACTGCGAGTCCACCGTCTGGCGGACGAGCTTATTTTTTACTGAGTTCCTCCATATTCATTGGAGTCGCGTTTTCTTCTTGCTCCTTTAACTCTTTTGTTTTTTTCTTTTTTGCTCTTTTTTCCAACTTAGCTAAAACGTCCACCACCTCCCTACTATTATATGTACCACAATTTTCACACATTGTATGAGATAAAACTGTCTGCGCGCACTTAGGGCATTTACCCAAATTTAGCCCATCAAGAGCATGGTGAGATCTTCTATTGTTTTGTCTAGATTTTGTTTTTCGCTGTTTTGGTACTGCCATATTTACCTGTTTCGCCCAGTTAAATTAAAAATAACTTAATTAACCTGCTTAAAGCTATTATAGCATATATTATTTCTAATCAAAAAACAAGACCTATATAAAACTTGCATATCAAAAAAAATACTCTTTTACAAATTTTATCCGCCAGTGATGCTTAATTTGAGGCATTATAACTTCAAAAGAAAACTCTTAAATTCACTGAAATCATTGCTTAACAAAATAGCTTGTTTTTCTCGGTCAAGATATTCTTTTAATCTGTCTGGTATAGATACTGGCACTCCAATAACTTTTTCAACCTCCTCAAAAAATTTGGACGGATGAGCTGTTTCTAAAAATACGCCCGCGTATCCTTTGAATTTTTTCATAAAGTCAACCAATCCAAGATAAGCAACTGCTCCATGAGTGTCCATGGTGTACTGATACTTTTTGAAAACGCTTAAAAGAGCTTCCCTTGTTGCTACATCAGAAAAACTCACACCGTGTATGTCGTCTCTCATTTTTCTAACATCATTTTCATACAGTTCAAGCATCCTTGAAAAATTACTCGGGTTCCCAACATCCATGGCGTTTGAAATCGTAGAGACTGAAGGTTTTGGTTGAAAAGTACCTGTTTTTAAATATCTTGGCACGACATCATTACTATTTGTTGAGGCAATAAATTTAGCTATAGGCGCACCCATTCTTTTGGCAATAATTCCAGCTGTCAAATTACCAAAATTTCCACTAGGAACAGAGACCGCAATAGGAACTCCTTTCATGCTAAGTTGAGCGCTAAGGTATACATAATAAAAAGATTGAGGCAATAACCGCGCTATGTTGATAGAATTTGCCGAAGCAAGCGTCATTTTTTCTTTTAATTCCCCGTCCACAAAAGCTTGCTTTGCAAGCTTTTGACAATCATCAAAAGTACCCCTAACCTCTAAAGCAGTTATATTTTCTCCCATGCTGGTAAGTTGTTTTTCCTGTAGCGAACTAACTTTGCCACTGGGATACAAAATAACTACCTTAATACCTTTTACATTCAAAAACCCGTGCGCAACAGCACTGCCAGTATCTCCGGACGTAGCGACAATAATAGTAATTTCCTGTTGTAATTTTTCGGCAAAAAATCCAAGTATGCGCGCCATAAATCGTGCGGCAAAGTCCTTAAAAGCACATGTCGGCCCGTGAAACAATTCAAGCACGTACAGTTGTTTATCAAGTTCAACCAAAGGAATACTAAAATTGAACGCCTCTTGAACAATGTTCACCAAAATACTTTTTGGCAAATCGGGAATAAAAAAATTTTTGCTCACCTCAAACGCAATATCTTGAAACGACATTGAATTTGCTTTTTTAAAAAAACCATTTGGCAAACGAGGTATACGGAAAGGCATATACAACCCGCCGTCTGGCGCAAGACCATTCATGACAGCTTGCCCAAGCCCAACCGTCGGACTTTTCATTTGTGTACTATAAAATTTCATAATGACTGTTTTATTAGTGAAATGAATTGATGAACATCCGTATTTTTGTCAATAATTTCACGAGGGATTATGACATCGGCATATTCGCTATACAGGTCGCTTCGTAAACTAAACAACTCTTGATAGCACCTGCTTAGAGTTTGTAAAACCGTCTCACCGTCCCTCGGACTATAAACATCTCCAAAAATAACTGGTTTTAATTCCTTCAAGTACTGTCCAAACATGTTTTCTTTCATATTTTCAGGGGCCTCAATATAAACTACTGTTGAGTACCTCTTGAGTCTGTCGCAAATGTTCCTACTGGTGTGGACAATGCTTCCGGTCGTGTCAATAACTGTGTTTTTAGTTTTGCTGTTTTTAATTTGCGCAAAAATATCCTCCATAACTTCTCCCTCAAAAAACAAGTATTTTTCTTGATTAGCGGTGAATCTTTCGTCATAGGGTTGACCCATCCAGCGCGAAACATTTTTAATACCTAAATATCCCAATCTCTTTAAAACAGGTGCCAGTTTCGCCTCAATTAAATCGTCGCAGTTGATATGTTCAAAACCTATACCGTAAAACTTCTTTGCCCAATAAGTTTTACCGATGTTAGACATGCCCAAAAAACTCAAAACTAAACGGTTTTCTCGCAAAAGTTTCTCAAATTGTTTTTTTGATAGTTTCATATCGTTATTTGTTCAACTTAACCTAAAACTTTTTCTATGAATTGGGCTTTGTCCATATTTTGCGAGCATCTTATAATGCAACTCTGTTCCATACCCTTTGTGCAAGTCAAACCGATACTGCGGATATTTTTTATGATAATACTTACTCATGCTTCTGTCTCTCTTAACTTTAGCTACAACAGAAGCGGCGGCAACCGATGGTACTAAATTATCTGCGCCCCGAATGCGTTCATGTGCCAAGTTCTCAAAAATTTTTTGTTTGTATGGGAATCTATCTACAATTGCAAAATCTGGTTTTATTCGCTTATCGGCGAATAATTTTTTTACAGCGCGCCGCATTGCAAGCACAGTAGCATGATGAATTTGTTTTTTATCGATGTTAACAGGAAAGACAGAGGCAGTCGCAAAATCCACCAATCCTTTATTTTTCATATCACAAAACATTTCGTATAATTTCTCTCTTTGTTTTGCGCTTAACAATTTAGAGTCCCGTAACCCCACTATAGGGTTGCCTGGCAACCCTATAGTGGGGTTACTATAAAACATAAACGCAGCCACAGTTACAGGCCCCGCAAGCGGTCCCCTGCCTACTTCGTCTAAACCTACAATATGTTCATATCCATATTTACGTTTTAACTTTTTTTCGTAATTAAAATCCATTATGTTAATAATAAATTATAAACAATAAATTTAAAAATCACTTCCTTGCTAAAATCCTGATAAAACCAACAAATTGTCCCATTGCTAGAATTTTGTAATTTAAAATTTCATAATGTATAATCTAAATATGTCACCCGCTCTCCAACCAAAATTTACACATCTTCATGTACATACTCACTACTCGCTCCTAGACGGACTAAGTAAAATTGATGAACTTTTAGATTATGTAAAAGAGTTGGAAATGGATTCCATAGCAATTACGGATCATGGAAATTTGTACGGCGCTATTGAATTTTACCAAAAGGCAAAAAAAAGAGGACTAAAACCTATCCTAGGATGTGAGATGTACGTTGCCGATGATATGCGCGAAAAAAAACCCGGCAGAATGGACGGTAAAAACTACCATCACATCGTGCTTTTAGCAAAAAATAATATCGGATATCAAAATCTTATTAAACTTGTAAGCGCCGCGCATCTAGAAGGTTTTTACTATAAACCTCGTGTAGATAAAAAATTACTTGCTGAACATAACGAGGGAATAATTGCTCTTTCAGGATGTTTGGGAGGAGAACTTTCACGCGCCCTTCTTAAAAACAAAACCGAAAAAGCTTTGAAAATTGCTCAAGATTATGCTGACCTTTTTGAACCTGGGAGTTATTACATTGAAATTCAACAACATCTAAACACACCCGAACAAAATGAAGTTACTCCACAGCTTGTGGAACTTGCAAAAAAACTGAATTTGCCAATCGTTGCCACACAAGATTCACACTACACACACAAAGAAGATTCGCGCGCGCACGATGTGCTTCTTGCGGTACAGACTGGAAACACAGTAAACGACGAAGATCGTCTTACTTTTAAACACGACAACTTCTCTGTGGCGACAACCCAAGAGATGATGGAAAAATTTAGCCAGTGGCCAGAAGCAATCCAAAACACACAAAAAATCGCTCAAGAATGCAATGTGGAACTTACCCTTGGAAAATTTATATTTCCAAACTTTAAACTTGAACTTGGAAAAACCGCAAACCAAATGCTGGACGAACTAACGTTTAAAGGTATGCGTGAGCGAGGACTGGACAAAGATGCAGAAATTGAAAAACGACGACTCTATGAGTTAAGCGTTATTAACAAAAAAAACTATGCGCCTTATTTTCTCGTGGTTGCCGATATAATGCAATTTGCCCACGAAGCAAATATCTATACTACGGTTCGAGGTTCTGTGGCTGGTTCATTTATCGCCTATTTATCAGGTATTACAAACGTAAATCCCATAGAATTCAGGCTTCCATTTGAGCGATTCCTTAACCCCCACCGCCCATCCGCGCCAGATATTGATATGGACTTTGCGGACAACCGCAGACAAGAAGTTATTGAATATACCAAAAAAAAATACGGCGCACAAAATGTAGCTCAAATTGGAACCTTTGGTACTATGATGGCGCGAGGAGCGGTTCGGGATATAACTCGCGCTTTAGGAAAATCATACGCATCCGGTGATAAAATCGCCAAACTTATTCCTCTGGGATCGCAGGGCTTTCCAATGACTATAAAACACGCTCTTGAACTTGAACCAACGCTCAAACAGATGTGGAACCAAGATAGCGAAGCGCGAGAAATTTTGGATTTAGCAGAAAAATTAGAGGGCACAGTACGACACTCGTCAGTCCACGCCGCAGGAGTTGTAATAGCGCCAAAACCACTTACCGAATATGTGCCCCTTCAATATGATCCAAAGGGTGAAAACAACTTGGTAACGCAATACGATATGCATACTGTAGGTGAAGATGGCGTAGGGCTTCTTAAATTTGATTTTCTGGGAATTCGCAATTTAGCCATTTTAGAAAATGCCGTACGCTTAGTTAAAAAACGTATGAACATTGATATTAATATCGAAAATATTCCTCTTGATGACAAGCTCACTTTTGACATGTTAGCCCGTGGCGAAACCGAAGGACTGTTTCAGCTGAACGGATCGGCAATGACTAAATACCTAAAAGAACTTAAACCCAACACAATTTATGATATCAACGCTATGATCGCGCTTTACCGCCCCGGACCTATGAATAACATTCCTGATTATATCGCGCGCAAACAAGGTCGTAGTCCTGTTAAATACTTTCACCCAAAAGCTAAAAACTTTCTTGAAAAATCATATGGAATTTTAGTATATCAAGACGACCTTCTATTTGCGGCAATAGAACTTGCTGGATATACTTGGGAAACGGTTGATAAATTGAGAAAAGCAGTAGGAAAAAAAATTCCTGCTGAAATGGCCAAACAGCATAAAATTTTTGTGGAAGGATGCCAAAAATATAGCCAAATGACGAAAGAAAAAGCAGAGCAAATTTGGAAGTTGTTTGAACCATTTCAGGGTTATGGCTTCAACAAAGCGCATGCCGCATGCTACGGCCGAGTTGCTTATCAAACTGCATACATGAAAGCTAATTTTCCCGTCAACTATATGTGCGCTGTGCTAACTGCAGAATCTGGCGATATGAGTAAAATGACCGTTGTCATGAATGAGTGTAAACGAATGGGTATTGAAATACTTCCCCCATCCATCAATGAGAGCGACGAAGAATTTACAGTAACAGTCAATAACAATATAAGATTTGGTCTTACCGCAGTTAAAAACGTAGGAAGCAACATTGTGCATGAAATTAAAATAGAAAGAGAAAAAAATGGACGTTTTAATTCCATAGAAGAATTGCTTGAAAGAATAAGTTCCAGAGACCTAAATAAAAAATCCCTTGAAAGTTTAATTAAAGCAGGCGCTATGGACGAACTATCCTCTAGGAGCACCCTCCTTGAAAATATGGAGAGTTTGCTTCAATATTCAAAGGAGGCAAAAGCGGCGCACAATTCTGGACAGGAAAGCTTATTTGGTGCTAATACAAAAAGGGGGTTATTATTAAAAGAATCCGAACCCGCAGATATTAAGAAAAAACTGACATGGGAAAAAGAGTTGTTGGGATTTTATGTATCAAGCCATCCGTTGAAGCAATACGCCCACAAACTATTAAACGTTACACCAATACAAAAATTGGGCAACGAAACTAAGCTGGCAAGTTTTATACGAATTGGCGCAATAATAAATAACGTTAAAAAAATAATCACCAAAAATGGTCAGTCAATGATGTTTATAGGATTGGAAGATATGAGTGGAAAAATGGAGGGCATTGTATTCCCTTCACTTGCCGAAAAAAGTGGTAATATACTTGAAGAAAACAAAGTTATACTTGCGGAAGGAAAAATCAGCAGAAGAGATGGAGATATTAAATTTATCTGTGAAAATATCACTGAATTGGTATAACCAATTCAGTGAGTAACAAGTAACAAGCCTGCCTGCCGGCCCGCTTCGCCAGAGCTTTAGCGAGGCGAGTAGGCAGGTAACTAGTAACAAGTAATTTATAAATACATGAAAGATGCTAAAAAACTAAATGACATGCGTCATTCTTGGGCGCATGTACTGGCCCAGGCGGTTAGGAAGTTTTATCCAAAAGCTAAACTCGGTATTGGGCCCACAATTGAAGACGGATTTTATTATGATTTTGATAATGTAGATCTAAGCGAAAATGATTTGGCCAAAATAGAAAAAGAAATGAGAATAATTGCTAAAAAGAATTTAAATATTAAAAAAGAAATCTGGCCAATCAAAAAAACAAAAGAATATTTTAAAGAAAAAAACGCAAACTACAAACTAGAGCTAATAGAGAGTTTAATAAAAAATGACCGGATAAAAGAAGCTGGCATAGTTTTTACAGGAAAGGGAACTGAAGATGAGTTTATAGATTTATGTCGAGGTGGTCATATAAAAAACACTAAAGAATTGAATACAGATGCATTTAAATTAATGAGAGTAGCTGGAGCATACTGGCGAGGTGATGAAAAAAATCCTATGCTAACCCGAATATACGGGGTTGCTTTTGAAACTAAAAAAGAACTGGAAAAATACCTATGGCAACAAGAAGAAGCCAAAAAAAGAGATCATAGAATTCTAGGAACAAAATTAAAACTTTTTACCTTCGCAGACGAAGTGGGTCCGGGGCTCCCTCTTTGGCTACCAAATGGAACAGTTATTAGAGAGGAACTGGAAACCTACGCGAAAAAAATAGAAACTCAATGGGGATATAGGCGCGTAGCAACTCCACATATTGCCAAAGAAACTTTATACAAAATGTCCGGACATATTCCCTACTACGCCGACGATATGTATCCTCCTATGAAACTTGACGACGGAAATTACTATTTAAAAGCGATGAACTGTCCCCACACGCATATGATTTACAAATCCGAACCCAGAAGCTACAAAGATTTGCCCCTTCGACTCGCGGAATATGGAACAGTTTATAGGTACGAACTTTCTGGCGTATTGGCAGGATTGCTCCGTGTTCGTGGGTTTACTCAAAACGATGCTCATATTTATTGCAGAGAAGACCAAGCTGAAGAAGAATTTTTAACAGTGATGAAACTGCACGAATTTTGGTACAAAAAAGTATTCAGAATAAAAGACTTTTACATGCGACTGTCCTTGCCATCAAAAGACAGCTCTAAATACGCAAACACCCCAAACGGATGGAGTAAATCTGTAAAAATTATTAGAAGCGCTATGAAAAAATCGGGGTTGCCTTATACAGAGGTTACGGGTGAAGCGGCTTTCTATGGACCAAAAGTGGACTTTCAGATTAAAAGCGTAATCGGACGCGAAGAAAGCGCATCAACTAACCAACTTGATTTTTTGGCAACAGAAAGATTTAATTTAGACTACACAGACAAAAATGGTAACAAGAAACCGATATATGTCATTCATCGATCTCCGCTGGGATCCCACGAACGATTTATTGCCTTTTTAATAGAACACTTCGCTGGAGCATTCCCTGTTTGGCTTTCCCCCGCTCAGGTGTGGGTATTGCCCATAAGCGACAGTTTTAAAAAATACGGAGAGGAAATTATTAAAAAACTAAAAGAAAATGATTTGCGCGCAGAATTGCGAGACGAAGCAGAAAGTTTAGGTAAAAAAATTAGGAATGGTCAAATTCAAAAAATTCCTTACCTCCTAATAGTCGGGGAAAAAGAAAAAAAAGCAAGTAGTGTTTCCGTGCGTCATAGAGAAAAAGGAGATGTGGGAACAATGAAAGTTAATAAGTTTATAGAAAAAGTATTAAAAGAAATAGCCGATAAAAAATAAATCAAAAATGCCGCGTGTTGCGGCATTTTTGATTTATTTAACTTTTAAAATTCTCTCCCATAAAGCTATGTGACATTCGGAAACACCGAGCATTTAATACATAAGCATCAAATGTCTGGTGAGGAGAGAGATTTCTCCGAGGCCACACAGCTTTATAGAAAAGATTTGTTTAATTATAACACAAAAAGTGATAAAAAACAATGGCTTCTAAGTGAACCGGCTATCCCTGTGTGCGAAAAGGGATAGCCGATTCAAAATCGCCCTCAGGGTCAAAGGTCAACTGCAGTTGCAGTGGCCTCCGCCCCACGAATCCGTTATTGCCCCACAGCTGGGACACGTCTCTTGTGGCATTGTTCTCCTATTCTCGAGGTTGCTTTTCATTTTTGGGAGCCAACCCCTAAGCCCCTTAAGGGAGGAAGTATTTAACACCTTATTTTATTAATTGTGTTACCTCCTCCTTCAAGAAGCTCAAAGTTTACTACGTTTATGCTATAAACTTAAGATCATCTGTATTATAACATTTATATAAGCATATGTCAACTCTTTTTAGTTTCTCAAGTCATGCTACCATAAATTTATTCACGCCATAATTAAAAACCCCTTGATACTGCTACATGGATAAACAACTAGACAAACTAAACAAATTAGAAGACAAGCGTCAACTGGAAACCATAAACCTTATTGCTTCAGAAAATTACGTATCCCCTGCGATACGAGAAGCAATGAGTTCGCGTTTAACTAACAAATATTCTGAAGGATATCCAGGCGCTCGTTATTATCCGGGAAATCAATATGTAGATGAAGTAGAAACACTAGCGCAAAAAGAAGCGCTAAAAACTTTCAACCTAAAAAATTCCACTTGGGGTGTAAATGTGCAACCATATTCTGGAAGCCCTGCAAACTTTGCCGTTTATGCCGCTGTGCTTGAAAAAAATGATACAGCGCTTGGAATGGCTTTGTCTTCTGGCGGACATCTAACTCACGGCTTCAAGGTTTCCCATAGCGGACGTTTTTTTAATTTCTTTCAATACGGTGTAGATAAAAACGGGTTGCTTAACTATGAAGAAGTAGAAAATTTAGCTCAAAAATACAAACCGCGCCTTATAGTATGTGGCGCAAGCGCGTATTCTAGAATAATTAATTTTATAAAACTATCTAAGATTGCAAAAAAATACAATACACTCTTAATGGTGGACATAGCGCATATCGCAGGATTAGTTGCAACAGGCGTTCATCCATCGCCATTTTCCGCCAAAAGCGGACAGGCCCTAGCTGATATCGTAACCACGACAACTCACAAAACTCTTCGCGGACCACGTGGCGCTATAATCTTTGGACGCGCAGAACTAATGCCTGCTATAAACAAATCTATCTTTCCAGGACACCAGGGAGGACCTCATAATCACCAGACTCTTGCCATAGCGCAAGCTTTTATAGAAGCGCAAACTCCAAAATTCAAACAATACACGGTGCAAATCATAAAAAATACAAAAACTTTAGCAAAGGAGTTGCAAAAATTAAATTTCAATATAGTTTCTGGCGGTACTGACAATCACTTATTTTTACTTGATTTAACTAATAAAGGCGTGAGTGGAGGAGACGCCGAAAAATTATTAGAAAAAAATAATATCATCGCAAACCGAAACACTGTTCCCAATGACCCAAGAAAACCGTTTGATCCATCGGGTATACGCATAGGAACGCCAGCTTGCACAACGCGTGGTATGAAAGAAAAGGAAATGAAAAAAATTGCGCAACTAATCGATAAAGCTCTTTGCGGACAAGATGTAAAAAACGAAGCTAAAAAATTAGCAATGGAGTTCCCTACCCCATAAAAATAATAATGAGCGCTATTATACTAGACGGCAAAAAACTCTCCGAAAAAATTCTAAGCGACCTCAAAAAAGAAATTTCAGAAATAAATAGGCCTATTGAGCTTGCCATTGTTTTAGTTGGAAATAATCCAGCCTCTTTAGCTTATACAAAGCGGAAACAGAAGATAGGTGAAGAGCTGGGAATAAAAGTAAAAATCTACAAGTACGAAGAGAATATCTCAACACGAAAATTAAGAGAAGAAATAAATAAACTCAACAAAAATAAAAAAATTAAAGGAATAATAGCACAACTTCCACTTCCAAATCATATAAATACAGAATCCATGCTAGATGCCATTAAAGCTAAAAAAGATATTGACGTTTTGGGGCGAGAATCGGTTGGAAGATTATATAAAAACAAATCTAAAATTTTACCTCCAACAGTAGCCGGCATAAAAAAATTGCTCGACGAGTATAAAATAGAATATAAAGGAAAAAACGTGGCAATAGTAGGTTATGGATCTTTAGTTGGGAAACCAGCATCTATGGTTTTTGCAAACGAAGGCGCTAGTATTTTTGTGCTTCGTAGCTCAACTAAAAATAAAAATAAACTACTGCGCGAAGCAGACATAATAATTTCTGGCGTGGGTAAACCTAATTTAATTACAAAAAAAGATGTAAAAAAAGGAGTTATAATTATGGATGCTGGCATGTCAGAACAGAATGGAAAACTGGTAGGAGATGTGGCAGACGAAGTTAAAAAAATAGCAAAATATATTACCCCCGTTCCCGGTGGTGTGGGGCCGATGACCGTTGCAATGTTATTTTGGAATCTTTTAGAGCTAGTAAAAAACCGATCTTAACCCGTTTTTTGTTTTAAAACAATAGTTTGGATTTATACTGGAAATTCCGCCGTAAGCGGGAAAGAGCAAGCGAAGTAGAAATGCCTGAAGTGAGTAGGAAAAATGACTTGCCAGAGGCCTATCTTTTGCGATTAGCAAAAGTAGTTGTCATTTTTTCGTTAAATGAACGAAGTGCATTTGCTTGAGCGAGCGAATGGTAGTGTGGAATTGAAAGTATAAATCCAAACTATTTCAGTTTCTTCTTTAGAAGTTTTTCTGCTACTTGCGGATTTGCCGCCCCTTTACTGCGCGCCATTACTTGTCCCACTAAAAACTTAAGCGCCTCTTCTTTGCCCTCTTTATAGTTTCTTACCGCGTCTTCATTTGCTTCTACTATTTCCTGTACAAACTTCCCTATTACATCCTCGTCGCTTACTTGTTTAAGTCCTTTTTTTTCTACAATTGCAGACGGTCCTCCTCCGCTGTTAAACATAGCTTCTAAAACTTCCCTAGCGCCCGCACTGTTTATTTCTCCTTTGTGAATTAAACAAATAAATTCTCCGAAGTTTTCTGGAGTGATTTTAATATCTTCTACTCTGGTGCCAGTATCCTGTAATAAAGTTCGCAGATTTTTTACCACATAATTTGTCGTAAGAATTTTTATTTTTTCTTCTGTTTGTGTTAAAACTTTCTTTTTAGCCAAAATTCCTACGGAAGAATTAACAGACGCGCAACTTAATGCTTCTGACACAGATTTTTCAAAGTAATCTGCCAAATCGGACTCTTCAATTAAAACATCTACTATATCTAAGGCGTGGTCGTATTCAGTTTGAAAACGATTGCGCTTGGCTTGCGGTAATTCAACCATTGATTTTTTCATTTTATCCAAATCAAATCCATGTTCTCGACTTATAATTATCGGTGGCAAATCCGGCTCTGGAAAATATCTATATTCTTGAGCTTCTTCCTTGCTTCTCTGTGAAAAAGTTTCTTGGCGCATTTCGTCCCAACCCCTTGTTTCCTGAACTATTTTTTCTCCTGAATCTAACAACCTGGTTTGTCTGTTAATTTCGTATGCGGTCGCATCCTCCACCACGCGAAGCGAGTTAAGATTTTTTAACTCTACTTTTGTTCCAAGAATTTTTGATCCTGCGGGAGCTAAAGACAAATTAACCTCTACCCTCATCTGCCCCCTTTCCATGTCAGCATCTGAAGTACCTAAATAACGTAAAATTAAACGAAGTTCTTTTGCAAACTTTATCGCCTCAAAGGCGCTACTGATAACGGGTTTAGTAACTAGTTCCATCAAGGGCACCCCCGCGCGATTAAAATCTACTAAGGAGTATGTATTATCTTGGGAATGTACAAGACGCCCCGCATCTTCTTCTAGATGTATGCGTTCTATGTCTATCCTTTTATATTCCCCTCCCAGTTCACTCTTAATAGGTATATCTATGTAACCACCCAAACAAAATGGAATATCGTACTGGCTTATTTGGTAACCTTTTGGAAGGTCTGGATAAAAATAATTCTTTCTATCAAATTTACTTTCTCCGGCTATTTGGCAATTTAGCGCTAGTCCAACTTGTATGACTTTATTTATTGCTTCCTTGTTTGCAACAGGTAAAACGCCGGGATGTCCCATGCAAACCGCGCACACATTGGTATTTGGTTCTGCATTAAGATGGTCATTTAAAGAATCACAAAACATTTTAGTTTTGGTCTTTAGGTGCGCATGAATTTCGAGTCCTATTGTCGGGATATATTTCATAACTTAATCTTATCAACAAAGGCTAACTTTCTCAATAAAAAATCCCGCTATTTGCGGGATTAAAGTTGTTCTGAAATCATTCCTAGTTCTGCTATCTTATCTACAAATTCGTTGCTTTCTCTCTGATTATCAAACCTTTTAAAAGCTAGGTCAAATGCTTCTTGTCTGCTTTTTGGCCACTCGTGTGCCTTAATTAATTCTTTCTCAGGACCTGAAAGACGCGTGGCATTTAACTGATAATCTTCAAATGCTGAATAACAAATTGGAAGCGCATCTTTCACTATTTGCGCCATTGCGTTTGCAAACACCTGAATCTCATACTGAGCGTGACTATCCATACGCAAAGTCAAAAAGTGCATTAAGTTGTGTAAATCAATCTTCCAATACCACTCTGTGTAATTAGCCAACGAAAGACCTATGCGGGCAAGTTCTCGAGCCAAATCGAAATCTTCACCAACAAACTCTCGATAATGCTCGTAAGTACGTTCATAGTCTTGCTGAAGCAACTCTAAAACTCTTTTTTTCTTTTCAGACGAGAGCTCTTCGCCTCGCCCTTGTCGATTTCCTTCTGCTTGCTTTGAAATAACAGAGCTATCAGGCAGGTAGAATTCGTTACTCATAATAGAATAGCGTCCAGAGTATTCATTAATGTTAGCTGTTCTGTGCCGAACCCATTGACGAGCAACAAAAATGGGCATCTTACAGTGAAACTTAAATTCTACCATTTCAAATGGAGTGGTATGCATATGACGACGCAAATATCTGATTAGGCCTCGTGTAGTATTTACTTTTGTAGTGCCTTGACCGTAAGACACACGCGCAGCTTGCACAACAGAATCATCGTTGCCCATATAATCTACAAGATAAATAAAACCGTGATTTAAACATTCAATCGGCCTACCAAGCCAATATTCAGCACCTTCGCTAACAGGACGCAGGGTCTTAAGTTCTTCGTATACAGCAATCCTTTGTGGTTCTTCGCTCATAACCCCGACCTCCCCCTTTCTTGGTTGTGGGTTTTGTGTGGTCATTGTTTGACCAATAGTGCTTCTAATTCTTTCCAAATTATATCACCTATATCTTGTGCGCTTAGTATTCCGCTGCCGGAAGAACAATCCACTAACGTAAACTGATCTGGATATACGACCGACAAACTTCTGTAGGAGTCCGCGGCGCTAAACAGATGACCCATGTCTTGTTCGTGGATATCGCGTTTTTTACCAGCTAAATATTCGCGCTCACCCTTCTTACCCACTAACTCGTAAGCCACATTGGGGTCTAAATACAAAATTATATTTATATCCGGTTTGGACAACTGTAAAAATTCATACTCCAGCCATAAAAGTTTATCCCAAAACCTTTCACGTTCTTGTGTATCTTGTATTTTACCACCCTGATGTCCTAAATTAGAAGCCACATAACGGTTAGATAAAACTATTTTCCCGCTCTCCAACCACTGTCTAATCTGATCTGCAGCTTGTTTTCTGTCAAAGGCAAACAAAAGAGACGCCGCTTCTGCTCCAATGTCTTTTAAATCACCCAACTCTCCGTTTAAATACATTCGTACTGGCGCAGAAGATACATCGTCGTAACGAGGAAAATCAACTAATTCTACATCATGTCCTTGACTTTCTAATCTCGCTTTCAATACCTCTGCCTGAGTTTTTTTGCCGACACCATCTATTCCCTCAATAACGACAAATAATCCTTTTTTACTCATTTTTTCTTCTTTCATGTCAAAGGTCTAAATAGTTTATACATTATTTTTTTACCCAATACAAACAGCATGTGTGAATAAACTAAACCAACCCAGAACTGCCAAATCCCCTTTCTCCTCTAACTTCGTTTTCCTCAATCTTTTCTACCTCTACAATTTCCGCCCGCAAAACAGGCTTTATAACTAACTGCGCAATTTTTTCTCCTTTTTTAACTTTGTAAATTTTTCTACCTAAATTAGTAAGCGCTACATGAAGCTCTCCGCGATAATTAGAATCAATTACCCCAGCAAGCGTGGTAACATGATTTTTTATAGAAATACCGCTTTTATCCCAAACAAAACCAGCGTGCCCATTTGGTACAGCAACCTTTAAACCCGTAGCAATTATTTCCCTTGTATCAGGTTTAATTTCTACGTCATGACAAGAAAAAAGATCCATACCCGCGTCCCCCTCATATGCATAAGAAGGCAACTTAGCTGATGGATCTATTTTTTGAAAATATATTTTCATATTTTTAGCTTTTATCTTCAAGTGCTCCTCCGGGTCCTTTTAAAATTTTCTTCATTTTATCAAATGTTGCGTCAAAATTTAAATCTATTCTTACAAATTCCACATTGTTGTCCTGCGCTAATTTTTCTACTATACCCTTGCCCCTAGAATTACTGTACTCCCCAACATGTTTTATAGATTTTACGCCAACAGCGATTAATTTTGTGGTGCATAAAACACATGGAGTACCTAAAACATATGCGGTAGAACCCTTCAAGTCTGAGGTGCTATAAAGAATCGCATTATCTTCTCCGTGGAGAGTTCTTATACAATGCCCATCTTCCATTAAATGTCCGTCCTCATCGCACTGAGGATTATTAGGTAAAGAACCGTTATAACCAGCCCCCACAATTCTGTTATCTTTAACTAAAAGAGTCGCAGATTTTAATCTATCGCATGTACCCCTTGTAGAATACACATGAGCTAACATAAAAAAGAATTCGTCCCAACTTGGTCTTTCCATAAAATTACAGTAAATTACTTCTTGGAATATTATTCTATCACTTCTACAACCAAAAAGCATTCCACAGGGGAATGCTTAGATTATTTATTATGGATTATTAGCCTCTTAGCTTTTTTAGATTTTTACTTGTTACTAGTTACCTGCCTACTCGCCTCGCTAAAGCTCTGGCGAAGCGGGCCGGCAGGCAGGCTTATTGTTTGTTACTAATTACTATTTAACATCGATGCCCATGCTTCTTGCGGTTCCCTCTATAATTTTTGAAGCCGCATCAATGTCGTTAGCACTTAGGTCTTCCATCTTTTGTTGTGCGATTTCTCTAATTTGTGTTTTGGTTACTTTTCCTGCCTTAACTCGCGGCACTTCACCAGATCCTTTTTCTACTCCAGCCGCTTTACGCAGCAAATCTGACGCAGGAGATGTTTTTAGTTTGAAGGTAAAAGTTCTATCTTCATACACCGTAAGCTCCACGGGGACTATACTTCCCTTTTTATCTTTTGTGGCGTCGTTAAACTGCGTAACAAAATCCTGGATGTTTATTCCCTGCGGACCAAGCGCCGTTCCTACTGGTGGAGCAGGTGTCGCCGCTCCCCCTTGAACCTGAAGTTTTATTATTGTTTTTATTGGTTTTGCCATTTTTTATTCGCTAACGCTCATAATAATATGATTCGAATATACGAATGTTTATGCGAATCTACAAATAATACACATGCCCTTGCTTGTTTTTGTATAAAATTCGTAGATTCGAATAATTATTCGTTGATTCGCATCATACCATAAACGAAGCGCGAGCTTATATTTTAGTTATTTGCAAGTAGTCAAGCTCAACCGGAGTTTCGCGCCCAAACATGTTCACTAAAACATTTATTTTCCCTTTTTCTTCGTCCACGCTAGAAACTTTTCCATCAAAATCTTTAAACGGACCGTCGTTAATTTTTACCACGTCACCCACCTTCGCGTCAATCTTATGACGAGGCTCATCAATACCCATTCTTTTTTGTAGTTCATCTATTTCTTGTTTTGACACAGGAATCGGGGTGGTGCCTGAACCAACAAATCCCGTAACGCGCGGTGTATTTCTTACAACGTACCAAGAATCATCTGTAACAATCATTTCAACTAACACATAACCTGGAAAAATACGCTCTTCAATAATATGACGCTTTCCACTCCTTATTTTTATCTTCTTTTCTTTTGGTACTATTACATTAAAAATTTTATCCTGCATTCCCAAGGATTCTATTCTTTGAAGTAAATTCTGCCGAACAGCATCTTCGTATCCCGAATATGTATGGATTACATACCACTTTCTTCCTCTTTTTAATTTTTGTTTTGGCATTTTATTTCGGCTACTGCCTCATAAAAATATGATTCGAATATACGAATGTTTATACGAATCTACAAATAATACATACGCCTTTGCTTGTTTTTGTATAAAATTCGTAGATTCGAATAATTATTCGTTGATTCGCATCATACCATAAACGAAGCGCGAGCTTATAATACAAATTTAGATAGTATCCATTGAAAAAACAAGTCTAATCCCCCCAAATAAATCCCTGTCGCTATAGATACAATCAAAATAAGTAATGTATAGTTTATTACCTCGCGTCGAGTTAACCAATTAACTCGCTTCATCTCTATTTTGACCTCTCTTAAAAAACGAACGATTTTTGAAAATATAGCTGTCATATTTTTGTATTTTTATCCGCCTTCGCTCAAGGCTACGGCCTGGCTACGCCAATGGCTATGCCATGGCGAGCGGGATTAAATGGTTCTAAGCTCGCTTTGCTCGCTAAAAACCATTTTTAAAAGCCCTCGACGGGCTTTATGGATTATTGCTTGTATTATACTACTTTAGATATTTTTGTCAAATCAAATTGTTATTACTATATATCAATGTTCCCCACCTTTTGAGCATGTGCCTGTATAAACTTCTTACGAGGCGCTACTTCGCTTCCCATTAAAATATCAAAAATCTTATCCGTCTCTTCCGCATCTTCTATTTTTACTTGATATAAAATACGGTTTTCCGGATTCATTGTTGTTTCCCAAAGTTGGTCAGGATTCATTTCACCAAGACCCTTATATCTTGCAATATTTACCCCCTTAACCTTCCCCTCTGCAACGTTCTCAAGCGGTGCTTGAGCCTCTTGTGTTTCAGACGGCTCGTCTTCATCTTTTTGGATTTTATTTTGAGTGGAGGCAACTTTTGCAAGTCCCTTTAAAATGCTTTCCTTTTCTTCGTCGTTATAAGCATATTCTATCTTACTTCCCTTTTGAATTTTATAAAGAGGGGGTTGCGCTATATATAAATATCCCTGTTCAATAATGTGTCTATAATATCTATAAAATAAAGTTAGAAGAAGTGTTCTAATGTGCGCGCCATCAACATCGGCATCAGTCATAATAACTATTTTATGATAACGCAATTTTGTTATATCAAATTCGTCAGCAATCGCCGCTCCTAAAGCAATGATTAACGCTCTTATCTCTTTGTTGGCTAACATTTTATCAAGTCGCGCGCGTTCTACGTTTAAAATTTTCCCGCGAAGAGGCAAAATCGCCTGGAAACGCCTATCGCGTCCTTGCTTCGCAGAACCACCAGCGGAGTCACCCTCTACAATAAATAGTTCAGAATTTTCTGGTCTGCGATTTGAACAATCTGCTAACTTACCCGGGAGAGTTAAACCATCCATAGCTCCTTTTCGTATTACCAGATCTCGAGCAGCTTTTGCGGCCTGACGAGCTTTAGCAACAATAACAATTTTTTCCATTATACCTCGGGCATCAGATGGATTTCTGTCTAAATAATTGTTCAACGCCTCGTTCATAACCGCCTCCACAGCACTCCTAGCCTCTGTGTTTCCTAATTTTGCTTTAGTTTGCCCCTCAAATTGAGGTTCCCTTAGTTTTATAGAAACAACAGCTGTTAAACCATCCCGCACATCTTCACCAGAAAACGCTTCGCCTTCCTTTGAATAGCTATTTTTCTTCGCATAATCATTTAAACTGCGAGTTAAAGCAGATCTAAAACCAGTTATGTGCATTCCGCCCTCAACCGTATGGATATTATTTGCAAATCCAAGTTCAGTTCCTTGTACGTCTTCGGTGTATTGAAAAGAAGCTTCCACTAAAACTCCTTCTTTTTCTTCTTTAACATAAAAGATATTATCATGTTTTCGTTTGTGATTACGGTTTAAATAGTCCACAAAAGAAGTAATACCGCCTTCAAATCTGAATCTATAATTTTTGTGCAACTTGTACCTTTCATCAATTATTTTTATATCTACACCTCCAGTTAAATACGCCTGTTGACGAAGGTGGTCTAAAATCTTTTTCCATTTAAACTCTGTACTTTCTGTAAATATCTGCGGATCGGGCTGAAATGTAATGCTTGTACCTGTCATATTTTTTGGACAGTTGCCCTCTTTTCTAACGATATATTTGGGTTTGCCTAATTTATATTCTTGAGAATAACGTGCGCCGTCTCGACAAACTTCTGCTCTTAAATATATAGACAAAGCGTTGACTACAGAAACACCCACACCGTGCAATCCTCCCGATATCTTATATCCTTCTCCGCCAAATTTACCTCCAGCATGCAGAGTAGTCATTACAGTTTCCAAAGTAGATTTTTTTGTTTGGTGATGTTTTTCTACAGGAATACCTCTGCCGTCATCTGTAATATTTACCATTCCCTCTTTCATCAAAGTAATCATTATATTTTTGGCATATCCGGCCATTGCTTCATCTAGAGAGTTGTCAAAAACCTCCCATATCAAATGGTGCAGTCCCTCAATTCCCGTAGACCCAATATACATTCCCGGGCGCTTGCGAACCGGGTCCAGCCCCTCCAGTACCTCAATATCTTTTGCGGTATAACTGCCTTTTTGCGCCTCCTTAACTACCGAGGTTTTTTTCTGCGTCCGACCTGTCTGCGTGCCTGCCTGAGCGTTGCTCGCAGTCAGGCCTGCCTGAGCGTTGCTCGCAGTCAGGCCTGCCTGAGCGTTGCTCGCAGTCATGCGGGCAGGCACAGGCAGAGGCCTGCCTTTTTGGCCCAAACTTTTCTTGGAAACAGTTTTTTTTAATATTTTTTTTGCCATGCTTATAAATTATAACAAATATACTTATAAATCGTTGTAGCTGATACTTTTAATGTTTTCCTCTTTTAAAACTGGCTGTAGTTCTATTATACCCTGGTAATCTTTTTCTCTTGACTTGTTAAAAGCTGAGGCAGAATTAGGGTCATACTGGCCCGGATGCACGCATAACTCGTAGGTACCGCCCGCCTGCATTTGTTTTAAAAATTTATTCATTTCCGGCCAGTTAAATTCCCAATATTTTCCACCAAAACGAAAAAAGGGTTGCGGAGTATTTTTTGTTTTTATATTTTTCTGTCCATGATTTCTTATGGGTAAATTGTGTTCATCTGCAAATTTAGTTGCCTCATCAGAACTTTCTATAAACTTATGCACATCTACGTGGCTGGGTCCAAATCCAAAAATTTTTTTAAACAATTCGTATTGGCGAGCTATTTCTTTTTGGTCCAAAATAGACTCCGCTCTTGATTTTGACTCTACATGTAACCCAATGCTTATGTTTTTTTGAGTATTTAATTTCTTTAATCTTTGTATTTGTTCTTTCTGTTCATCGGTTATCCAATTTACCAAAACTGTGGTAGATTTTATAAAATCCTTCTCCAACAAATCTAAAATTTTTTCGTTAAATACCTTGCTATAACCAAAATCATCCGCGTTTATTATTAGTTTAATCATATTTGTGAATTAAAAGTTTATCGTAACTCTGCGTTAAATTGTTCAGCTGTTTGGTTGTAAACCTTTTCCTGAATGTCATTAACTTCTTCATTTGTAAGAGTGCGCTCGTTGCTTCTATAAATAATTCGGTAGGTATAACTTATTTTGTCTTTTCCAAATTTTTCTTCATTTGCATATTTATCCAAAAGCTCAACTTCTTCAACTAAATCGCCACCAATGTCTCGAATAAGGTCAAAATAATCGTTTGGCACAAATCCTTTATCCACGATAAAAGAAACATCTCTTGGGGCAGGAGGGTACTTACTAACCTCTTCAAATTTGTTGCCAAGATGAAGTTGTTTTTTGATTCTATCATCCTCAGACCACAATAATCTGATGTCGGGCAAATCCGTACTTAACATAGCAAGGCGCTCTAGCCCAAAACCAAAAGCCCATCCATTATATACGTCGGGATCTACGCCCAAATTTTTAAGGACAACACCGCGCACCAAACCGCTTCCCAAAACCTCTAACCAATTGCCACGAACCTTTATTTCTAATTCAACACTGGGGTCTGTATATGGAAATTCGTCCACGTTAAAACGGTGTTCAATGTCATCTCCATAAATTTTTCTAGCTATTTTTAAAAGGATATCCTGCAGATCTTGGATTGTAATAATCTTTTTGTTTTTTGGAGTAAGATACCATCCGTCTATTTGGTGAAACACATTCATGTGCTGACGATCCAGTTCGTCTCTGCGATATACTTTTCCATATGCGATAGCTCCAACGGACATACTGTTTTTTATCTTCTGTTTTACTGCTTCCGCCATTAAATGGTAATACCACATAATAGTAGTATGGGTACGCAAAATATGCTTCTCATCTGCATAATAGGTATCGGATTTACTGCGCGCTGGATGATCTTTAGGGAAATTAAATAAATCAAAACTAATATCGGCTCCAACAATTTCTGGTATGTTCACAATATCAAAATCTTTAAAATCCGGAAGTTCTAATACCCGATGTACAATTTCTGCTATGGGACTGCCCTCCTTTCGCGACAAATCAGGCATACTTAAAAAACGCTTTATGCGTTTACTATTAGTATCATCCTTATTTTCAAGAGATTTTTTGATTTTTTCCTCTTCCTCAAAAGTGACCATCTTATGTATTTTAACGCATTTTAGGAGTAAAAACAAGTGGATATTTTAACGACTATTAGCCTACTATAGGGTTGCCAAGCAACCCTATAGTAGGGTGTCAACTCATAGGTTATAACTGACTTCAACTCTCTCCCTTCGAACTGGCTTTTCTAATCGCCTCATATGAGGTTGAGGCGATTAGAAAACGGCTCAACTTTCCGCCGACTGGCGGATTGAGCCGTTTAATTTCTTAAAATTTCACCCTTGTATACAAAAATTCCACTCTGCCACAGGGTAACCCTGTGGCCATGTAGTAAAGTGCTGAGTAATACAAAAGCCCCTCGACAAGTTCAGGGCTTTTTATTCTCGTTTAGTGCTTCTTTTTCTCTCGCTCTTGAATTTCGTGCCATCTGCGCATTAGTTCCTTCAATCTTTTTGTAGTACGGTTCATGCTTGCAATCTCTTCCTTTGTCATTGCCACTTTTAATCTTTCCCTCTTTAATACTTCTAAAGCGATCATAACATACTATTAAAATACCCGTCAAAGTGACGGGTATAAAATTATCTAAGGTATGTGCTTTCCAATTGTTCAAACTCCCCGTCAGCAATTGCAAAAGCTCTCCTAACAACCTCATCACTCACATCTGAAAACTCTTTTGCGCCATAACGACGCCCTGCCAAGATAATCGTTGCTCCTTCCAAAGATCCAAATGCTTCTGTTGCCGCAAAATATGGCGCGGGAAGATTTCTTGGATTTTCAATAGGATATTTAAATATAATCTGCTGTAAGGTGTTAAAAAAACGCATGCGTCTTTCATAAACCCCTGCTCTATAAGCGACGTCATCCCAAGCATTCATATCTCTAAAGTTATAAACAGCAAATGGCCAAATTCTTACAACATCGTGCGGTTCAGCGGTAAGTACGCCAGACTGAATTGCTTTCAAAAACCCGCGGGCAACAAGCATGCTTTGAACTTGACTCGTCCCTTCGTAAATTGCTGTTATGTAAGAGTCATTAAGAATTCTTCCAATAGCATAGTCCAAAATGTAGCCATTACCGCCAAATACCTGAAGTCCTTGTGTTGCAACCTTGCGTACATATTCTCCGCAAACCAATTTAGCAAGAGAGGCTTGAGCGTCATATGGACGCGAATCACCAGAAGGAAATTCATCTTTCATTGTAGAAGACTGAAGAGTAAGAGCCCACATGATGCGATTGCGCGCTTCCATGTCAAGCAATAGTCCATCACGAATTGCATGTTTTTCATAAATACTTTGGCCAAAAGCTTTGCGTTCTTTTGCATATCTCAATGCCTCATCATATGCAGATTCGCCAATACCCACAGCTTGCCCTGCAATTACCGTAGCACGAGAATCACACAAAGTTGTCAGATTAACCTTTCTGTAGCCATCGTGCAAAGGACCAAGAATTGCAAAAGCTGGGGTTTCGGTAAATATCATTTCGGTTGTAGGAGAATGAGTTAATCCAAGCTTATGTTCATTTTTGCTTGTATCAAGTGCGCCTCTGGCACGCTCCTCGTCACAATCTACAATAAACACGGTCATTCCTGTATCTTCATTTGCTTCATGCATTTGAGGATCAGAGATTGCAAGCACTAGCGCATAGTTTGCTTTCCACCCACCCGTAATAAAGCGCTTTGTGCCGGTAATACGCCAAATACCATCTTGACCCAATACGGCCTTGGCTCGAATTCCTGCGACATGGCTTCCAGCTTCTCCTTCGGTTTGAGCAAAACATCCATCTTTACCAGCTAAAAGTTCTGGCGCAAGCTGCGCTTTAAGATCTTCGCTTCCGAAGTTAAAAAGTGGCGCGTTAAAAAGTGAATTGCCGGCACCCACAGAAAGTCCAAGGTCAGCAGCTCCGGGAACACGACACACTTTTCGAGTAAATGAAGTCAACATACGCGCAGTTATCTGTTCTCCGCCATACTTTTGCGGAATTGCAAACGCGTGTGTGCCAAGTTTTTGAAAAACTCTTACAGACTCGTCAAAAACTTCTTCGCTAAGCTCGTGATGTTGTAACGCACGGCTGGCAAGCGGTTTCAAATCCCTTTCACAAAAATCGTCAAAGACCTCGTCCATTTCGTTTTCACCTTCGCGCGTAGTGAACAACTTATCGGCAGTTAATACCACATCTTGCGTCATTTTGGCTCCTTTTGAATTGTTACTAGGTTCTGCGCCAAGTGTAGCATAAAAAAACTTCAATTTCAATCCCCCACACAAATAAAATAACCCCCAAATTAATAAAAAACTTGCCATATTTGGCAAGCTTATATTTTTATTAACTTATCAAGAGCTGTTCTTACAACTCTTATCAATCCCGCACCCGAGGTCCGACTAACAGGAGCGCAGAAATCTACTTTATTTCTTTCCAACACCCAAAAGGGAACAAAACCAACTTCTCTCAATTCCATATCTTTTATGCGTCTTTGGATATTCATGTGGACACCTCGTCTCGTGTACTAGAAATATTATACTATTTGAAAATAAAAATGCCCTGTGGATTAATTATTTAAAAAAAATAAAAAATTCAGTTTTTCAATTACTAAACTAATAAAAAACAGTTCGTGGCACTGGGTCTTATCGACTCAGCGCCACGAACTGTCATATCTTAGGTCTTATTAGCGGTGTTGTGTGAGAACACTCCGTGTCCAGAGGGAGTCTGACGCAACCCGATAAGACGCTTTGCGTTCCTTGCGACCATCGCCTTCGCGTCACCAAAACGCATCTCGCCCTCAGGAGTACCAGAAGGCCACCCTTCAAGTCCCGGGAGTTGCGTATCGCAACACGGGGGCAGGTGGCACACATGCTTGTCCTTTGTTCCGCCTCCAGCCATTAACTACCTCCTTCGTAGCTGTCTAGTTTAAATTTATATCATTCATTACAATCTGTGTCAATATAACTTGCTTTATGCTTGATAAATTGATATAATTTTACCGCGGGGTAGTGAAGTAGTATCACGCGAGGCTCATAACCTTGAGATCGGGGGTGCAATTCCTCCCCCCGCAACAAAGTGGAGGGTATACAAAGCAAGGCATCTTGCTTTGTATATGGAATTGCAAGACGGACTGAGCGAAGCGAAGGAGTCCGGGCAGGAAGCACTTAGCGATGCCGAGCTTATCGAGGCAGAGCTTAATGACTTGACGCCAATTCCTCCCCCCGCAACACTTCGACTCGCTTTGCTCGCTCAGTGCAAGCTACTTCGACAAAGCTTGCCCGGAGTTTGCCGAGTCCAAATGTATTGTTATTGGAGTAAACAACAAGGCTGGGTAGCTCAGGCGGTTAAGAGCAGTACCCTCATAAAGTACAGGTCGTGGGTTCGAGTCCCACCCCAGCCACCAATGCGGGCGTAGCTCAGTTTGGTTAGAGCGCTTCCCTGTCACGGAGGAGGTCGCCGGTTCAAGTCCGGTCGCCCGCGCAAATACAAAAGACACCCAATCTTGGGTGTCTTTTGTATTACCAGAAAACTCTATTCCATTCCAAATTCTCTAAAAATTTTTTTATAAATATCGATTGTGCGTAGTACCGCTTGACGACTCAACTCATAATTGGGGTCATGAGCTAAAAAATTGCGTACCTTATGAACTCGCCATGCCTCATCTAGATATGGAAACTGTCCAGGGCGTATATTTTTCATCCTATCACCCATCGTATCCCCCTTATATCCAAGTGCCTGTATAAGTTGGTCTAAAATAGAATCTGCTTCAATTATCGCCAGTTTCCAATCAGAAACATAATTTGACTGCAATTTTAAGTCCACTCTACTTAAGTTAGAAAAAACATCTTTTGTGGATATATTATCTGAACGAAACGCTTTTTGTACATTTCCTACTTTAGATTTTATAGTTTCTGTTTTTACTAATAACCTAATCCACAGTATCAAAAATAATGCAGAGATAACTGCGCTAAAAAGTTGAATTATTACAATGGGCCTAGAATATAAAATTCCGTCTAATATTTCTATAACGTCCTCCAGGGACCGCAAAAATAAATCAACTAAGCTCATATTTTTTTATTAATTACCAACTGCTTTTTCGTACGCCCGTGCAACGTCCAGTACAAAGAAGTCTCTTTTTTGTGGACCGGTTATCTGCATACCAACTGGAAGATTTTTGCCTTCTTCCTTTATTATACCAATGGGTATTGAAATTGCAGGAACTCCTGCCAAATTTGCGTTTACTGTATAAATATCGCTCAAATACATCTCAAGTGGATTTTTGGTTTTTTCACCGAATTTAAAAGGTAAAGTTGGAGTAGTTGGAGAAATAATTACATCCACCTTGGCAAATGCATTCTCGTAGTCTTTCTTTATAAGAGTGCGTACCTTTTGAGCTTTTAAATAGTAAGCATCGTAATACCCCGCAGACAAAGTATATGTTCCAAGCATAATACGACGCAAAACTTCCTTGCCAAAACCTTTACCCCTAAGTTCCGCATAGTCCTCTATTAAACTTTTCTCTGTATCTTGAACCAAATGTGTTCCATATCTTATACCATCAAATTTTGCTAAATTACTAGAAACTTCTGCAGGCATAATAATATAGTAAGCAGCAAGTCCAAAATCTGCATATGGAAGACTTAATTCTTCTACGCTGGCTCCCATTTTCTTATAAACATCAACAGCCTCGTATATTTTATCTCGTATACGATTATCTAAGCCCTCTCCAAAATTTTCCTTAATTATACCTATACGTAAATTTTCTATATTAAACTTATTTTTAGGTTTATCTATCTCCCGCGAAGTCGAATCCATTACATCCTTCCCGATTAAACACGAAAAAACCAATGTGGCATCATCTACTGTTTGGGTAAAAACTCCTATCTGGTCTAGAGAAGAAGCCATGGCTATAAGTCCGTATCTAGAAACCGCACCATAGCTTGGCTTAAAACCAACAACCCCACAAAACGCAGCCGGCTGACGAATACTGCCTCCGGTATCTGATCCCAACGCAAATGGCGCAAGGTCTGCCGCTACGGCTACCGCAGATCCGCCACTTGATCCACCCGGAACACGAGATACATCATGAGGATTAGAACTTGGCCCAAATGCAGAGTTTTCAGTTGAAGAACCCATGGCAAATTCATCCATATTAGTTTTTCCTAAAACCAAAGCTCCAACATTACGTAATTTAGAAACCACCGCAGAATCATACCCTCCATTATAATTTTCTAATATCATACTGCCTGCAGTTGTGGGCATATTCTCAACTAAGATATTATCTTTCAAGGCATAAGGAACTCCATACAAGGGTTGGGTTTTAAAATTTATATCAGAATGATTTTTGTCCGCAATTTTAGCTTCTTTTTTTATTCCTTCTTCGTTTACATACAAAAAACTATGCAGTTGTTTATCTTTTTTTTTGATATTCCCCAAATAAAAATCTGCTAATTCCAGACAGCTTATTTCTTTGCTCTGTATTTTTTGTAAGACTTGTTTAAGGGTCATACTTTTTTTCCGAATACACTTTTAACCTTCACAAAGTTGCCTTCAGAAAAGGGCACTAGCTTCACTAATATTTTTGCAAGCCCTGTTCTTTGTTTTGCTTCCCCCTCGTATTGTTTATCCAGCCTAAAAACACTGTTTATGCCCGATATGTTGCCCACAACTTCCACACCTTTGGTATCTAGCTTATTTAGCTGTTCAACATAATTTAAAATACCGGAAATTTCCAAAGAATAATATTCCAGATTTTTATCATCTATTTTTAATCGGGAAAGTTCTGCTATTTTTTTAACTTCTTTCTTTGATAATTTCAACATAGTTAAGTTATTCTATCATATTTAAAAACTCTTTTTCGCTAACTATTTTTACATCTAACTTCCTTGCTTTTTCGTACTTACTACCCGGATTTTCTCCCGCAACCACATAGTCCGTGTTACTGGAAACTGAACTTGAAACACTCCCGCCAAGCGCTCTAATTTTTTCTTCTGACTCGTCTCGTGTTAATTTTTGCAAAGTTCCTGTTAAAACAAACTTTTTGCCTTTCAGTTTTATGCCTAATCGTCTTGGAGAAACAACTTCTACACCCAGCTTAAGCAACTTTTCTATAAACTGCTTGTTGTCTTTATTCTGAAGCCAGTTGTATAGTTCTTCCGATACCACCTCCCCCACTCCTTCTACTTCTTTTAACTCCAACAACTTCGCTTTTGTGAATGCTTCCAAACTACCAAAGTAATTTGCTAAATCAATAGCAGTTTCCTCTCCTACGTGTAAAATCCCAAGCGCATTTATAAAACGCGCAAGAAAAATTCTTTTACTTTTTTTAATTGCCTCAATCAAATTCTGGGAAGATTTTTCTTGAAATCCATCCAATTGTAAAAAATCTTCTTGTTTAAGCGTGAACAAATCCGCAGGATCTGAAATAAGCCTATTTTCCATTAAAGCATCTATAATTCGGGGACCCAAACCTTCAATATCAAAAACCTGCCTACTTGCAAAATAATATATATTCTCTAGCCGGCGCGATAAGCAATTTTTATTTGTACAACGCAGTATAACTTCTCCTAGTTTCTTGCTTAATACGGTTCTACATTCCGGACAAAGATGGGGCGCCTTAATTTTTAGAGCGCTAGACGGACGTAAATTTTTTATAACCCCCACCACTTTGGGTATAACATCTCCCGCACGTTCCACAATTACCGTATCTCCTATCCTCACATCTAGTCTTTTTATTTCGTCGAAATTATGCAATGTAGCGTGGCGCACGATAACACCTCCAACTTTTACAGGATTCATGACAGCAAGCGGCGTTACGGCTCCTGTGCGACCAACCTGTATTTTTATAGCTTCCACAATAGTTGTGGTTTGTTTTGGAGAAAATTTTAAGGCCCTAATGCCTCTTGGGCTCTTACCGGCAACACCTAAATCTTCAAAAATCTTATTTTCATTTACACTAACTACGACTCCATCAATTTGGTATGGTATGCTATCCCTTTTTTCTCTCATCTTGCTCCAATAACTACTCGCACAACTTATATCCGAACACTTTTTTGCAGTATTGTCTGTCTTAAAGCCAAGCGCGTCTAAAACTTTATGCTCTTGTGCATGCTCTCTAATTTCCTGGCTATCAAATATAATATCGTAAGCTAAAAAAGATAAGGGGCGAGAAGATGTTAATTGAGAGTTTAACTGCCTCATACTTCCTGCCGCTAAATTTCTAGGATTTGCATAGGGCTCTTCGCCTTGTTTTTTTCTTCGTTTATTCAATATATCAAAATCTTTTTTTTCTATATAAACTTCACCTCTAATTTCTATATCGCCATTTAATATCTTATCCGCTAACAACTTGCTACTTATATTTTTAAAAAAAAATAATTTAAGAGGAATACTTTCTATTGTGCGAGCATTAGCTAAAACACTTTCTCCAACCCGCCCATTACCACGAGTTACAGCTTCTACTAAAATCCCTGCTTTGTACTTAAGGGCTAAAGCTAGCCCATCTACTTTGGCTTCACAAAAATAGGTAAAATTACTATTATCAGAAAATTTTAAAAGATAACCGCCCCAAGAATTTAACTCTTCCTCGGTAAATATATCCTCTATTGATAGCATCGGCACTAAATGCTCTATTTTCTCAAATTGTTCCAATGGCTCACCTGCCACGCGCTGTGTGGGGGAATCAGAAGTCACAAGATCTGGATAAGTATCCTCAAGAACTTTTAACTCGTGCTTAAGAGAATCTAATGCTTCTTCCGAAATAGTAGCCCTATTAAGTACGTGATAATTATAACGGTGAAGATTTATCGTTTCTTTTAGTTTTTCTACTCGCTGTTTAACTTTTTGATTTTGCATATTACTAAAAATTCGCCTCCATGGCCCTATTTGCTTCCTTTAGTCTTCCTATGGAACGAACACATTTATTTGCCGCGCTACACCACTCAAAAGAAAAATCTAATACAACAACCTCATAAGTAGCGCTGTTGTCCATTTCTGTAACCGTAATCTCACATTCAGCGGGCGGACCACTTGTTGTACAGCTTGCAAAGTCTCCATTTGCTCTTATTTTATACAAAGCCCTCTCAATACCTGAATCGGCCGCATATATTGCAGGAATGAACTTGCCCACATCCCTTGATATTTTAAGTTGGCCCAATAATAAGCTGGCTATGCCAAACCCAATAGTAAAAACCGCACTCAAAACCAATATACTCAAATAAAGGGCAACGCCATCTTTGGCTTTTAACCTGCGGTTTATAATTTTTAGTATTTTTTTCATTTTTTTGATGATTGACTAGCTCATTATTTCCAATCATACAAATGGTTTTCTGCAGTAATTTCACGAGAATCCCAGTCAACTGTTACACTAACCTGTACATAATCTATACCTTCTGCATCCACCTGATTGGATATACCGACGGTTCTAAAGAAATTTGTCGCGTCCCCCAAGGTATTGTGACTGTACTTTGTACCGTCCCAGTATAATCTATGACTAGCACAAAGACTTAAACTAGCGCTGTTATAATCTACACAGTATTCCCCCGCAGACAACCCAGTATCATAAACTTCTTCTTCAATCCAGTTGCTGTCCCTTATATTTCTTACAACTTCCAAAGCCTCCTGCGCTAAATTTGCTGCAATAACAGATTGTTTAAAAGTGCGAATAGTGCCTAAGCTACTAGAAATAACCCCAATAATTGCTAGAGTGCCCATGGTCAAAACAAACATTGAAACCACAACCTCTATCAATGTGAAACCCCCCAAACTAGCTTTTAGTTTATCCTCCTTCGCCCAAGGCTTCGGAAGGACGCGGTAGCTTTCAGGTTGTAGTTTTTTGATTTTCTTTTTCATCGTATTTAGTAGTCGCGTGTCTGTATTGCTACAAACTACCGGCTACAACCTACAAACTAATTTATGTCTAACTCTCTTGTGCTGACTGTTGTTTGAATATTTAATTGAACCCCTTGGCTCTCAGCGCTCTTACCCGCACCACTAGCACTAATTACCATCGTAACCCTTGGCTGTTCTGGATCAGAATTTTGCTCACCTTGAACCAAAAAACTCAAGCTATCTATCTTTACGATGGTGTTATCAGTGAGAGCTATCTCTCCGGAAGGAGTGGTTGTATTCTCGTATACTAAGGCGCCAAAAGAAAGAAAAAAACTTATACAATCAAGGCTGGAATTAATAAAAGATATTTGTGACCCCTGAGTATTAAATGTCGAATTTATTGGTATGCAAACTCCTGCTGTATCACGTTTTGCAACACGCATTTGGCGCGACATAAACTCCAAAGCAAAATTTATATTTTCTGACATGGCTTTCTCTGTCAGGACCACTCTCTGAGCTTTAATTGCTACTAAAAAAGCACCTATTGTTACGCTAATCACCACAGTAAAAATTCCCATGGCAACAATCGTCTCTAGTAAGGAAAAACCATCAGATTTACGCTTGTTCACTTTATTCATAAAAATTTTAATAACTAACTATTGTTGCACCCTAGCAATTCCTAATTTATTTACAAAAATATGTATAACTCTATCTTCAGAATCGCGTAATGTTACCTGCGCCTCATTGCCAGCTAAAGACGGTTCAAATAGAGTTCTTGGGTCTGGGGGTAAAAATGTAATTACAAGCTGACATGGCGTACCACTACATGGATTTAGTGTACTTACGGTTATATCCTTTTCTAAAGTAACTGTGGACACTTTTTCCCCATAAGGTGTGGCAACGGTTGCACCTTCGCACGACGCAGAACCCCCTGAAGCATCAAAAGACTGGTTAGAGTTACAATCTGCAAAAATTATAATGTCCTGTGAATTCTGTTCTAAAAATAACCCAAACCCCCCCGGACTTACTGAATCACCGTGCAACTTGCCCGCCAAAGAGTTGCTTACAGCTTCTGAAATTGCCTGAGTGACTCTATGAGCCGCCCTTTGGATGGCTAAGTTTTTTTCACCTTGTCTAAAATTCAAAAAAATTATTCCAGAAATCATAATCGTAATACCCATTAAAACAGTTAACTCTATCAGGGTAAAACCTTTACTAATGCGTAGTAAGCCCGCCTGCCGGTCGGGCAGGTAGTGAGCCTGCCTGCCGGTCGAGCAGGTAGTAAGTAGTTTTTTAATTTTCTTTTTCATCGTATTTAGTGATTGTATGTCTGTATTGCTACAAACTTCCAACTACAACCTACAAACTAGTTATTGCTATAACAATAACGAAAAATACCAATCTATAATACCTTGCCCCCAAAATAAAGCTACGTATGTTCCAAGTACTAAAAATGGGCCAAATGGAATCTGACTTTTTAATTTTTTTCCTTTAGTTAAAATTAAAATTACACCCATTATGCCTCCGGCTACAAAGGCTACAAACAAAGCAACCAGTGCATTGTGCAAACCTAGTAATAAACCCATAAAAAACGCTAATTTCACATCTCCAAAACCCATCCATGTGCCCCTGGACAAAAAATGTAAAGCGGCAAAGGGAAGCGCTACCAGCAGGGCGACTGCTATAGAAGCCAAAACAGTTTGTGGATTTCCAATCCCAATCCCCCAACCCGCGAACCAATTTTTAAACAAATTTGAGCTACCGAGAGACCAAAAATCTAAAAATCTAAAAATTAGTACCAAAACAACTATGGGAACTAAAACTAAATCAGGAATTATAAAATGTTTTAAATCGTATACAAATATAACGATTAACCCACTAAGAATACTCCATAAAAATAATGTTTCCCATATAAACTGATAACCCACATTGTTTGAAGCTTGTAGAAATAACAATGCAGTTACTATTTCCACAATTGGATACTGCCATGATATTTTATCACCACACCCCCTACACCTTCGTTTTTGTACGATAAAACTAACGATAGGAATTAATTCGTACCATTTTAATACTTTTTTACAGTGTGGGCAGTATGATCTTTTTTTTACGATGTCTTCTTTAGCGTACAGTCTATTTATTACTACATTCAAAAAACTGCCTGTTATAAGACCCAGCAAAAAACCTTTTACTAAAAAAAGATGCATATACTACTTAGTATAACAAAAATTCTCCCGTCTGAGCAGGAGAATTCTTGTTATTTTTGAATTTACTGTTTATGGTTGTACGCAATAGGCAGGATCGTCACAGTTGCATCCAAATACAGTACCGTCAACATCTGTATCTAAAGCCGCATCCCCCGTATCTTCAAGTATTCCCATTAAAACATAGTTCGTTGCAGCATCTTGGTTTGCGCCATAAGAATAATTCTGACCAGCGCTAGGATCTGAAACTCCTGTCATTCCAATAACATCTAGTAAGTCTCCCGCTCCTTCTGCTGTAGCACATGTTGTACCCTCTGTCATTACAGCTGCTAAATCGTCGTCATCTGGGTACTGACCATTGTCATCAAAATAAATTTCCATAGCTAATTGAGCATTTCGTAGGTTACCCACTCGTTGTGTATCGCGCGCGGATGTTCTTGCGTCGTTTAACGAAACAAGCACTATAGCAGCTAAAATACCTATTATGGCAATAACAATCAAAAGCTCAATCAATGTAAAACCTCTAGACTTATTTAATATTTTTTTCATACTACTTAATTTTTAAATTTTTCTTAAAAAGAACGACCTTTATTTATTTTATAAAGATTATGGACAATTTGTTGATCCACTAGCCATATGACCAAATCCGGTTTCTGAAGCATATACCATTTCCTCTCCCGTATCCCCAACTTCAAGCGTTGCGTATACACAAAAAGTTTGATCATCTGCAGTATTGTCTACCCACGTATAACTAGAACCTGATTGTGGATCGTTGGGCATATTGCTTGCAGCAATGTACGTACCAATACCTCCTGTATCTGCTGCCGTATAATTGGCATATGTAACATATGCTTCCGCACCCCCACAGGCAGTATCACCATAACACAACTCCATTGCTGTTTGTATGTTTCGTACATCTCCCTCTCGTTTTACATCTCGCGCAGTTTGGCGTGGTCCCTGAAGAGCAACCACTACGATAGACGCCAACAACCCAATAATAGCTATAACAACTAAAAGCTCGATAAGTGTAAAACCCCTAAGCTTATTGTTGAACATATTTATCATATTTTTAGTTTAATATTTAATAATTTTAGCATTATCAACTTTTATTATACCATGTCATAAAAGAGCTTGCTGGTAATTATTATCCACAAGTATTTTACTGTAAAGTATTGATGCTTGTGTATATTGGCAAAAGGACTCCGGCAACTAAAAGAGCTACGCCAAATCCCATAATAACTATCAACATTGGCTCAATAAGAGAAACAAGGTTATCAACAGCGTTTGTAACTTCCTCTTCATAAAAGCTAGCCACGTTCTGTAAAATTTCGTCTAACTTTCCTGTTTTTTCTCCAACAGCTATCATTTGGGTAACCATTGCAGAAATTTCGGGATGCTCTTTCAAGGATTGGGACAAGCTAATGCCCCTACTCACTTTCTCTTTTGCGTCCATAATTATTCTTTTATAAACTAGATTGTCTATAACATTTGCCGATATTGTTAAAGATTGGCTAAATGGAACGCCTCCACGAATAAGAAGACCGAAAGATTCTGAAAATCTAAACAAATAAATATTCTTAAATATACGCCCAAAAATAGGAATTTTTAACTGCGCTAAACTCCAAAACTCTTTACCTGTTTTTGTTTTTAAAAACCGAATAATCCCCACTATGCCCACAATAACTACCGTAACAAATATATACCACTGATTTCTTATAAAATCCGATGCCACGGCGATAACTCTTGTTATCAAAGGAAGCTCGGCCCCGGATTGTTCAAGTACGCTCAAAAGTTGCGGTATGACAAATACAAGCATTGCAACTCCCACAATTATAAACACTCCCAACACAAAAATAGGATAAATCATGGAACCCCTAATTTTTGAAATAATTCCGTGCTCTCTTTCGGTGTATCGCGCCAGATAATTTAAAACTTTATCAAGGGTGCCGGACTCTTCACCAGCTTTTACTATTTGTACATAAAAGTTAGAAAATATATTAGGATACTGGGCCAAAGCTTGATCAAACTCCATACCACCGTCAACGTCAGCAACTATATCTAAAAGAGCCTCCTGCAATTTAGGATTTTCTGTTTGATTGGCAAGTGTATGCAATGATTCAACAAGCGGAACTGCAGCGGCAAAAAGTGTAGCTAATTGTCTAGAAAATATAGATAAATCCCTAGAAGAAACCCTCTGAAAAAATTTAAACTGCCTTAGATAAACCGGAGTGGCCTCAACAGATTTTATTGAAACAACTACAAGATTAATGCGTTGCAATATCTGCAACGCATTTTCTTCGTTAGAAGCTTCAACTGTTCCCGTCTGGGTTTCTCCTGTTTGAGTTCTTGCTTGATATTCGTAGATTGCCACGTTTTTTTAATCTATTTAATTCTTATTTATTTCAATAACGACCTCAACTCTCTTGAGTTCAAAGAATAGCTTTCCGCAACTTCCATAGATATTTTTCCCTCTTTCACCATATCGCTTAAGTATCGATTAAAAGATATCATTCCCTCATCTCCACCAGTTTCTATAACTAAACCTATTTCGTGAACCTTTCCTTCTCGTATCATGTTGCGTACCGCAGGATTTGCAATAAGCACCTCCACTGCCGGTATTATTCCCCCATTAAGTTTGGGCACTAACCTTTGCGATACAACACCGATTAAAGTTAGAGCAAGTTGAGCCTTTATTTGTTGTTGTTGCTCCGGTGGAAAACTATCTATAATTCTATTTATAGTTTGCGCACTATTATTCGTATGAAGTGTTGCTAAAACTAAATGTCCTGTTTCTGCGGCAGTTACTGCGGTAGAGATAGTTTCTGGATCTCTCATTTCCCCAAGCATAATTATGTCTGGATCTTGTCGAAAAGAGTCCCGAAGCGCATCTTTAAAACCAAGTGTGTCCCTGCCAACTTCGCGTTGATCTATTATTGATTTATCTTGAGTAAAAATATACTCGATAGGATCTTCTATGGTAATTATGTGTTCTGCTCTTTTGTTATTTATCTGCTCTATAAGAGCGGCAAGTGTAGTAGATTTTCCATGCCCAGCAGGTCCAGCTATTAATACCAGCCCCTGTTGATAATTAGCAAATTTACTCACAATATCTGGCAAACCTAGTTCTTGTACTGTCTTTACTTGAGCCGGAATAAAACGAAACGCTAAAGATACTGCCCCAAACTGGTAATACACATTTACACGAAACCGAGCTACGTTTTTATATGAATAAGAAAGGTCTACTGATTTGTTTTTCTTTAGTGCTTCATTTTTTTCGTCGTTCAATATAACACCCGCCAAACCCTCGGTATCTTGCGGTGTTAAAATCTTTTCTTTCGTCATAGGCACTAATTCACCGTCCACGCGCAATGTTGCCGCCCTGCCAGCAGACAAATGTAAATCAGACGCGTTATTGCGCGCGACATTTTCTAAATATTCAAATAATTTTTGTTCGTAATTTTCCATATTTATTTACCAAACAGCTTACTAAACTATTTTTACTTTTTAATATTCCTCTACCGCTCTTAGCACATCGTCTAATCTTACAACACCCTTCAACGCTTTGATTATCCCATCCTGTTTCATTGTAACCATGCCTTGCCTTAATGCTTCTTGTTCAATTTTCAAAGCGTTCGCTTCTTCTTCTATTATTATTCTTTTTAGTTCGTCTGTCATTTCTAAAGCTTCAAACATACCGATTCTTCCTTTAGTTCTTTTATTATTACATTTTTTACACCCCTTTGCTTCCCAAAGTTTATATTTGCTTGATATCTCATACTGAGACAAAACTTCTTTTGGCAGTCTGGCTAACTCTTCATCTATCATTCTTACAATTTTTGGAGTTGGTTCTATCTCATATTTGCAATCCTTACATAACCTTCCAATTAATCTTTGGGCAACAGCCAGTGTAACAGAGCTTGGTATCAAAAATACTTCCACTCCCAAATCTATTAACCTTGGAATTACTCCAACAGAATTATTGGTGTGTATAGTAGAAAAAACCAAATGCCCGGTTAAAGAAGCTTGTATCGCTAATTTTGCTGTTTCTGAATCTCGAATCTCACCAACCATTACAATGTCTGGATCTTGTCGCACAACACTACGCAAACCAGACGCAAATGTATAATCAATCTCTGGTCTTATTTGAGATTGTGAAACACCCTCTACGTGATACTCAATAGGATCCTCTAGACTAACAACATTAACCCCTTCTTTGTTTACCTTGTTTAATCCTGTGTATAATGTCGTGGTTTTTCCAGATCCTGTTGGACCAGATACAAGAATCATTCCAAATGGAGCAGAAATAGCATCGTTAAATCTACGCAAATTCTCCTTGTCCAAACCTAAGTCTTCAAACTCTACCGCCGCCGCCGTAGGATCAAGAACACGCATTACAATTTTCTCACCAAGATTTGTGGGCAACGAAGATACACGAAAATCTATTAGCTTTCCTCCTATATTGGCCCCAAAGCGTCCGTCCTGGGGCACACGTGATTCATCTAATCGCAAAGATGCTAAAATCTTAACTCTAGCCACTATAGAACTGTGAACCGCTATTGGTAGTAGCAAACTGGAATACAAAACTCCGTCTACCCTATAACGAATACGTGTTTTATTACGAAGAGGCTCTATGTGTATATCGGAAGCCTGAGCATCTATGGCATGTTTTAATATAACTGCGACAATTTTTGTAACAGGAGTTTCTTTAACGGTGGTGATTCCAACATCTTCATCTTTACCCTCATCATTTAGTCTAGTTATATTCTCTTGTAAACTTTTTTCTATTTCTTCTAGTGCGCCGCGAACCTCAACCTGCATTCCTTTATAAAGAGTAATAATTGCTTCAAAATCCCTTTCGGTTATAACAACAATTGAGGGCTCGAGCTTTGTTCTTAATAAAAGAAATCTAAGCGCCTGTTGGGCTTTGATATCTGTAGGATCAACCATGCCAACAATAAATGCATTATCTCCCCTACTTATTGGAACCATTCTATACTGATGAGCTATTTCTTGCGGAATCAATCCTAGAATTTCTTTTGAAATCGGGTTGGAAGAATCGTAAGTGTAACTTTCTGTTCTGGTGGATTTGGACTTGGCATTCAATAGTTGCTCCAAGGTTACATTAAATTTTCTTAAAATGTATTCCTCAAAACTTAACTCTTGCGAATCTATATTTGCATTTACGTCGTTAATATCCTGTTGCGTTAAAATCTTTTGATTTACTAAAATTTCTAATAATTTTTTCTCAAAAATAGTCATATTAGTTTTGTGTTTCTAAAGATGGCTCGAACGGATTAGCTCTTCCAAATGACTCTGGCGCCTCAAGCGGTGTATATTTATCAAATTGACGCAATACACCATCCTCAAAAAATGATTTCGGTATAGATATCTCTTTAATTAATGCCCGCGCAGCATCTTGAGTCGCCTTGGGCGTCAATACAGCCCCGCCGCCCCTTGATCTTGGTTTGTTGCCCAATCCTAAAAACAAAACAACCACCGTAACTAAAATAACTCCAACCAAAAGACCTACCAATCGTTGCGTGCGTTTTCTTTTTTGTAATGGGGTTAACTTTGACATACAAATTTAAATTGCTTAACGAGCATAAAATGCTCTTACATTTACTGTAAACACCTCCAAATTATTATCCGCAGGTTTTATGTCTATCTTATCAACTTCAAAAATACGAAGAGATTTTTCTAAACTATTAACAAACTCCTTTAACGATGGATAATTCCCTTCCAGAACGAGAGTCGTGGACATGGTGCCAAAAAAACCGACGCTCTTTTTTTTACCAATAAGCTCGTCCTCTTTAGTGCTTATACTATTTACAACCAGCCCGTTCTGTTCTGCTAGATTATTCAAAACGCTTACCAAATTTGCTTTATCTGGAAATTTTGGAACAGCAAGCTCTACTAAACCCCTGTCTTCATCGGTTAACTTAGAAAAAAACGCTCTAGCTTCTAATATACTTGTCTGTGTTTCCTCAAGAACAAGCACATCTGCTTTCTCGTTGTTAATCTGTTCATTTAAACTATCAATAACTGTTACATTGGGCCATATAAGCAACCAAGCAAAAACAAGCAGTAGGGTAACTGACAAGGTGTATAGTGTGGTTTTGGTATTTTTTACCATATTATAAATATTCCTCTTATAACCTACTCAAGATACTTATCTTTAATTACTAAAAATGCGCTAAATTCTATCTGTCCAGTTGTATTTTTATCGAAACTAGTTAAGTCAACACTCTGTACAAATTCGCTTTTTTCGTGCCATATAACAAACTGCTGACCCAATATTTCAAACGTAGGAACAACGCCTTTAAGTTCTGCGGTTCTAGTTCCTAATACAAAATTAAGTTCTTCCAGCACGGTGTTGGGGTGAATGCTGGCTTCAAAAACAGGAAATAACTTTGAGGGAAAATCTCGCGCATCAAGTATGCCTTTTAAGGTTTGGGTTTTTTTAGCAAATACTTTTATCTCTGTTGTTTGCGTATTTTCTGCAAGTTCAAGTAGAACATCTTTTTTACCCTGCAAATCTACAATTCTTTTCTCTAAACTTTTAATCCACAGTTCGCTTCCAGCGTATAAAAAAACAAAAAATACAAACACAACAAGTACAGGACTAAGGTACTTGTATTTTTGCATAATTCTAGAAATATTTATCCCCTCCTGTGTTTGTTGGCCTCTGCCATGTGGGATTAATGAAATTGCCATAAGCGACTAATAACTAGAGATAAATCTGCTTGCGCAGTATATATCTGTGTTTATAAACTCAAAACACTTAATACTAAAACCCAACTTATTTTCTCAACGCCAATCCAACTGCAACTGAAAAATCCGGACTGTTTACTCCCAACATATTTTTTAAGCTATTGGGAATCTCCACAGCACGAAAAGGATTGCCAATTTCAACATCAATGCGTAAAACCTCTTTCACATATTCTACCAACCCCGGCATAAGCGCCGTTCCACCACACAACATTAATTTAGATGCTCTTTGCCCGCCCTCCTGAACATAGTTATCTAAAACTTGTTGGCTCTCTGTCAAAATTTTATCTAAGGATATTCTAATTAATTCAAGCGCGTTACTGTCGCTGGATTTCATACCGTCTTTTTTCTTTAACTCCTCTGCCCTTTCCATATCTATGGACATGCCTCTGGCGATTGTCCTTGTAGCGCTTGCTCCGCCGTAATCTATATTGTGGTGCATAACAACAATGCTCCTATCTACCACACTTATATTAGTTGTTCTGCTTCCAATATCTAAAACCGCTAAAATATCTTGGTTATCGGCAGGAATTAAGGCCCTAGCACTGCTGAACGTTTCCAGTTCCATAGTGGTTAACTCTATATTTATCATTTTAGAAAGCTTGTTATATCTATTCACTATCTCATTTGGAACCGCTACCGTTAAAACCTTGAACTTTTGAGGATTAGATATGCTGTCTACTTTCATCCAGTCAAACTGAACTTCCCCAATTGGTACCGGTATATATTTTCTAACTTCGTATTGTACGGCATCCTGCAATTCATCGTCGCCCATGCTTGGTAAATCTATAAGGGTTGCGAAACTGGAAAAAACAGGCAAGGCCATGGTAGCTCTTTTTGCGACAAATCCAGCACCAGAATACATATCTTGTAAAACATTTGCTATCTGGGAGTCCAATATATTAAAGGATCCGGAATGCGTACTAATGTAATCTCCTTTGGCAAAAAATTGAGCATAGTTATTAAGCTTTATATTATTGCCATCGTGTAATAATTCAACCATCTTAATTGAAGAAGTTCCTATATCTATACCTAGGTTATAAATTTTGTTCTGTTTTTTAAAAACGCTCCACATAATATACAAAAATAGCCCACGCTTAATACCGACTTTGGGTTCTCTGTCTATATATATTTTAACAAAATAAAACGATTAATACTAAAAACTAATCCACACTAAACCGAATTTATAATTTTAATAAAATCTTGTTTAAAACAATTCAGTATGTTTTAACTAAGAGGATAGAATTCAAATCAAAACCCAATTATGCTCCTATCTAAAATAAGAAACTTTGTAACAGAATCCGTAATCCCCTCCTACTGTTACGGCTGTAAAAAAGAAAGCACTTACTTGTGTGAGGATTGTTTTGAAATTATAAATTCATTTTCAAAAAGCATATGCCCTCATTGCAAACAAGCTCTAGCCTTTGGGAAACTACCTAACACTTGTCGCCGCGAACTTTATTTAGACCGTATATTCAGCTGCGCAGACTATAAAGATGTGCGAATAAAAAACTTGATAAAAGACTTGAAATACAATTACTCTTTCGCGCTTGCAAAACCATTAGCGGAATTTGGATATTGGTGGCTGCAAAAAAACGAATATGCAGACGAAATTAAAAATAATATTGGTTTAATAATTCCTATTCCATTACATAAAACTAAATTAAAAAAACGTGGATTTAACCACGCAGAACATCTTGCAAAACATTTAGGAGTTTTGCTAGATATTCCAGTTGCTAATAACCTTCTTACTAAAAATCGGCGTACAATACCTCAAATTGAAACTGAAACCAAAGAACAACGACAAGAAAATTTAAAAAACGCTTTTAGCACTATAGGGACTCCTGGAGTCCCTATAGTGAGCACAAATGTTTTGCTAATTGATGATGTACTCACCACCGGATCCACCCTTCGTGAATGCGCAAAGGTTTTGCGAAAAAATGGAGTTAAAGAAGTTTGGGCGCTAACTATCGCACAAGACTAAATTAGTGAGTAGTGAGTAGCAGGCGATAGTAAAAAATAATTCCTAGGGGTTGAACCCCTAGGAATTTAAACCCTCAGAAAAATCGCTAAAATTATGACAATAAATCCTCTACAGTCAATAGATGCTTAACTGATATTTCCAATTGCGCGTCTCCCCGCTTCACTACAACACATGCTTGTAAAATTTTGGCTCCTGTCGGTTTTAATGCCTCTATCACTTGGGTAATACTGTTTCCTGTGGTTAAAACATCATCTATAACCACTACCCTATCTTGCATGTTTGGGATATACCCATCAATCATTTCTTTTGTTCCATGATTTTTAACCTTATCTCTGATAAGCGATAGTTTTAAATTATTTTTAAGAGCGACTGCGGTTGCAAGTGGTATGCCTCCATATCCGCAAGCTCCAACGCATGTTGTGTTGTTAAAATTTGACTTCAATAAATTACTCATCGCTTCCACCAACAAAAAAAAAGCCCAGGGATCTCCGTAGGCCTTTTTTATATCAACATAAAAATTAGACATCTTTCCGCTTCTCAACCGAATTGGTTCTTTTATCACCACGCCTAATTCTTTTAGTTTTTTAATAAGAAGTTGCATATACTATTTTATGTAAACTTCGTTGCCACTTTTTTTAAATTCCTCCAAAAATTGTTTTTCTATAAAATTATTTAGGTAAGATATGTTGTGAAAGAGTAAGCTTGAATCTAAAACTGCTTTTCTTCTCCTTAGATCACCTGCGTATTGTGGCAAATCCTTATATTCTCCCAAATCTAACCTCCGAGACTCTTCTACTGCTTCGTCAAACGATACAAGAAACTTTTTTGTCTTAAAAATAATATAGTTTCTTGTTCCAAATAAGCAAGACTTTACAAAATGCAGTGACGCAGTGTCCTTGTCGCCATTGCGATACGAATGTGTGGCCGCCAACGCATAACCGAGGTTAAACCTCACTTCTTGAAGTAAATCCAACATTGCAATTTCCGGCTTCTCAAGATTTTCAACTACCCTTTCTCCTGATACTGTTTTTGCCGATTCTGATAATTCTCTGATATAAATATTTTTTTGAAACGGCGTATCTATATTGCCTTCAACAAATTCCTCATACAAAAACGGGAACACGCTTACCCCCCCATTTTTTAATGTCCAATTTGTTTTTTATTTCCATGCGACTTACATAGTTATTCTTTTTCATTAAAACCCCTATTTCATAATCGCTCCCCTCGTAAAAATCGTCGCGCGCCCTAGATCCATAAATAAAAATAGAAGCAGGATTGAATGCTTCTTCAATATCTTTAATCAATTTTTCTAAATTTACTTTCATAAAGTTGGCGTCCTCGAGAGGATTCGAACCTCCGACCATGTCCTGTATTTAACAACTGAAGTTTATTTAGCGGAGCGTATATTGTTTATATTTGAGGCACGAGGAGCGACGCGATGCGGTTGCATCGTGAGCAACAAGCAACAAAAAATATAAGCAATATACGCCCGCCCCTTGGGAAACAAAATAATACATTATCTGCTGTGTTACTCCTTCTCAAGGTAGTAAAACTACCTTTTCGTCGGAGTGTCTCGCACTAGTCCTGCATCTTTGGCGTCCTCGAGAGGATTCGAACCTCCGACCTCAACCTCCGCAAGGTTGCGCTCTATCCAGCTGAGCTACGAGGACATCAAAGATGCAGGATCTAATATATTATTTTGTTTCTAAGCTAAACTTCAGTTGTTAAATACAGGACTTACCTCCGCAAGGTTGCGCTCTATCCAGCTGACCTG
>MHOK01000023.1 GCA_001820055.1 Candidatus Spechtbacteria bacterium RIFCSPLOWO2_12_FULL_38_22
AACGCAATAAATTCTCTCGTATTCTGTCAAAAACAACTATAGTATCATTAACAGAATATCCTAAAATAGTCAACGATGCCGCAACAATCGACACGCCCACTTCTCCTCCCTTAAAATACAAATAAACAGAAAAAATTCCAAGCGCAATAATTACATCGTGAAAAGATGTTATGACGGCAATCAATCCATAACGCCAAGATTTTATTGGAAAAGAAACTTTTCGAAAAGCAAAAGCAACATAAGCGATGATCATAATCAAAACCAACACGGTTGCTTTGATGGTTTTGTTTATAGTCTCTTTCCCGATAACAGGTCCTACGCTGTCAAATCTTTGCTCCTCAACAAGCGAGTTAGAAACTACTTCCAGCTTCTGGATTATTATTTGGTGCACTTGTTCATCTACTGCTTTAAAGCGCAACAACAAAGTGCTATCTTCACCTTTTTGTATGCTTATTGGGCCTAACTCAACTTCTTTCAACTCTTGTTCTATTTGATCTCTGGAGAGTACTTGGCTGTTTCCCTGCGAATCAGGTAAAAATTGAAGCTCCATTAAACTCCCACCTTTGAAATCAATCCCCAGAGGCAAACCAAAAACAACAAGAGCAATAATACTTATTATAAAAAATGTTGTTGAAATTATATAAAAAATTTTTTGCATTATAAATTACCAGTTACTTTTTTTTCTGCTCCATATAACTTTCCACGTTCCTAACTTTCCCCCAGCAATTGACTTCATTAACACCCTAGTAACTACCATACCAGAAAATAGAGAAACCAAAATTCCGATACCCAACGTTAAAGCAAACCCTTGTATAAAACTGGTAGAAAATAAAAATAATATTAAAGCTGTAAAAAAGGTAGATACATTGCCGTCCCTAACTGACGGCCATGCGCGGGAAAATGCTTTATCTATAGAACGAGTTATGTTTGCAACATCTTCGTTCATTTCTTCTCTCAATCTTTCAAATACAAGCACGTTTGCGTCCACCGCTATTCCTATGGACAAAATTAACCCTGCGATTCCAGCAAGCGTCAAGGTAATTGGAATAAATTTAATAAGTAACAATAAAAATGCTAAATATACTCCAAGAGATAAAACTGCCACAAAACCGCTAAAGCGATATACAACAATTAAAAACGTTAGAATTACAATTACTCCCACGATTCCCGCAAACAAACTGTCATTAAGTGATTTTTCTCCCAGAGAAGCTCCGACCCTTTGTTGACTTACAAGCGCAATGGGTACAGGTAATGCCCCTGAATTTAAATTGCTCGTTAGATTTTTTACTTCTCCCAGTGTAAAATTACCCGTAACTACCGCACTACCTCCAGTTATTTTTTCATTTACTCGGGGAACAGATACCGGTATCTGATCTAGATATATAGCTACCATGCCGCCGATATTTCTTTCTGTGATATCTGCAAACAACTTACCGCCCTCGTCATTAAATTGTAATGATACTTGAATTTCTCCTGTCTGGGGATGACTTACCACATCTGCTCTTTCCAAATACCTTCCCGTAAGTTGAGTTGACTGAAAACAAGGGTCCTCGCCAGAAGCACTTGTAACAGCCAACACATTACTTACCGGTTGCGTACTGCAAAAAGAGCTAATGTCGGGCTCACCAAGATCCGGAATTGTTTTTTTAATTATTCGCGCTTGATCTTGTATTGGACGTGGCTCTTTAAACTCTAAATATGGCGTTTGCCCAATCCTTTCTATGGCAAGTGCTGGGTCGGATATACCTGCAAGCTCTACTATCAACTTGGATGCTGTAGCGCCTTCTTGGATTTGCACAACCGGTTCGCTTACACCTAAAAAGTTTACCCTGCGTTCTATGGCATCGCGAAGCGCAGATAGAGCGTTTCCTCTGTCGTCTTGTTTAATTTGGGATAAATCTGCCTCATAAACTAAATGAACCCCTCCTTGTAAATCAAGTCCTAATGAATAATCTTTCTGCGCAAACTTAGGAAGGTTTAACCAAGATACTTTTTTACTTGTCCAATCTGAAAATTGATTCCAAAAATCAGGGTAATCTAAATTAGCCGCAAAAAATGCGGCTAATAAAATAAGTACCGTTATTAAAATAATTTTTGTTCGTTGTGTTGTTTTAAATTTTCTGAGTCTCAACTTTAACATCGATGGTTATAATACATCAAAAGTTATTTTTTTGTCAATAAAAAATAATTAATCTTATTTTCAAATATTAAAACATTTATCTATGTGTTTTGTTTAGTTTTATTTTTTATGTGCGCTATATCAACGATCGTTGATATAGCGCACATAATCAATTATCAAAAAAACCGCCGAAACGGTTGCAAAACTTACAATAAATAAACTGCATGAAAATCTGATAGGACACGCCCCGCGCGAAGCTCTTAACGAGCCGCGCGCGTATGGGGCGTGTCCAGAAAAGTGGGGCCGAGTACTAGTTATCTGCGCGTGCTCACGGCCCGTTGTTTTGCACGCGCTTTGCAAATAGGATTTCTCTTCTCCTATCTGCGGACGAAGGGGGCGGTGCGAGAAGCGGGAGATGTGTTACACCAGAGCTCCTCTTGTCTATACGAGCGTCCCGGCCGCAAAGCGGGGACGGCGGACTTCTCACACCGCTGTATCAATTACCATTCGTTAGTACTGATTTACATTCGTGGATTTGAAATACTAGATAGTAATTGATATAGCGGTGTGATGATTTTTTAAAGAGGTGCCGATTTTTTTCTACCCAGAAAATCGGCAAAAACTGAGAGTGAGGTGGATATGCCCACTTTGCTATCCTAATTGGAGTCGGTTATCCATGCCGACCCCAATACATTTTGCTACCAAAATATATTGGGGTTGGCGCGAGTTTTATATAAAACTCACTCTTTAACTTTACCTTTACAAATTATAACAAATCATAAAAATTTTGTCAAGGAAATCTGATAGGACACGCCCCGCGCGAAGCTCTTAACGAGCCGCGCGCGTATGGGGCGTGTCACATGGAGCGCCTGCAGAACCTTGCGAGGTTCAGCACCCACCCTTAGCGGGAACCGTGCCTGCAGGCGCATGGTGGGAGTGTCGGGAATTGAACCCGATTGCAACGGCGGACGTACCGGATCGTTGAAAGACTTACCCACCCCCTCACTAACTACTTATGAAAAAATAATCAGTGAGGGAGCGACGAAAAAATAATTTTAATAGTCTTACTATTTGTATGGGTCAGCGATACGGGGGGTGGATTTTGGAACGACTTTGACGAACCTTATCCTTTCAGACCACCCTCCGTACCGCTGGGGAAACCTCGACGCGCCACGCTTAAGTCATGCGCACCTAGCGAAATAACGAGAAGGTCTCGCCACCCCACCCCAGGAAACGGTTGTAGCCGCTCCCAAAGCAAGGATATTTCGCCTCAGGGGCTCTAGCCATGCCCCGAGGATCTCCCGACTAGATAAACTAAATTGTAATTTATACAATTCACTTTATCTATCAGGAACCTCAATATTACATATTATATCATTTTGATGGTAAAAAGTCAATACTTTAAAACTTATAGGTTCTTCAAGAATTTCCAAATCTCCACCATTGCAAGAGTGTCCATCTTACAGTACTCCACAAGATCTTTAAATATTTTATCTTTATCAACCCCGTTCTTTTCTCTTATGGTTGTATCTATCCATAATCTCTGCGCCGAAGCACCCTCTTGTATTTCTAAATTTTTATAACTTAAATTAGGAACCACTACGGGCATTACGGCTTTTATGGACGCGCTTCCAAAAAAATCTTTATCTACAAACCATGCTCTACTAAACGGCTCCATAAGATCTGCGGTCCTACTGTTTATATCTTCAAGAAATTGTGCGAACTCTGGAAACATTTCGGCCATCTCTTTGTTGCGCCCAACCTCAAAGGACTTATACCAAACCAGCACGTTGCCTGTTATGGCCATATTATCCTTAAGTTTAGTTAGCAAATTATAAATAGGGTTATCAGCATTTTTATGTAAATATTCATTGTGCTTTGGTTCTGCATCTGGGGTTTCAACTGTATACAAAGAATATTGAAAGGGTATTTGTTGATACGGCTTGGTTCCATCGTACAGAGGGACAACCCCCATTGCTGTTTCATAATCCAAAAAATGAAGAGGGTAAGTTAAACTGTCCAAAAATTCTTTTATTTTTTCTTTTACAACAATTCTCTCGTTTCTTTTTGTTGCCTCAACCTGCGCCTGTTGTTTTATTGTAAGTTTAAAATCGTCCGGAATATCTTTAATAAATTCTACATTCATATCTTCCAAATCCCCTATTCTGTTATTACCGGGGGAAATTAGATTATAAATACTGTACGGACGAACTTCCTGCAATTCTTTGTAAATTTCCAGCCATTCATTAAGCGAACCCATTTGCGCATGCCTTGGAGACGGATCTGGCATTTCGGGCGATTTTATAATTTCTAAAGCTCGGCTTATATTGTATTTTGTTTTTTCCATTTCTTCACGCACATTACCTGTAACATCCGACTCCAAAGAAAGTTCTATCGGGTCTATTTCGCCTTTCCTCACATATTGATTGTTAACATTAATAACCGATATTTTGCGTACTTTAAATCCCGCGTTTTCAAGAACAACAGTTTGAAACGCCAAGTCGGGTATATGTTCGGGTTTCACTTTTGTGCTGGATTTTACTTCATACAAGTCAAAAGTATCATCATCTACCCTATCTAAAATATCACAAATACAGGTTAGCTCCTCGCCACCAAACTCCGCCTGCCTCGCCGAGTCAAGGCGGGCCTCAAACCTCGCTTGAAACAAAGTTTCGGCACCATCTGCCAATGCCTTTTTTGTCCTCTCCGGCATTGTTCCATATTCGCTAAAATCCTTAAAACCTATTTCGGTTACCTTTGGGAACCTTTTTAGAGCGTACTGTTCAAACTCAAAACCGGCATCAAAAAGCGCCTGTAGGTTATCGTCGGGTTTAGGTAATTTTTTTGGGTCGTGTTTCTTAAGCCACAGCCACGCTGGATGTTTAAGAAACATCATAAATTCGGATTTAGATAATTGCATGCTATTATTTTTAGTTTACGCTTTCAATATTATACTACATTTTAGACTTTCGATCTCTTATATACTAGTTAGATGTTAGTATAATCCCGCAAGTATATCGTCTTTACTTGCCTTTCCACGGGCTTTCATCACAGTGCGTCCGTATGCCTGAAGCAAAAATGCCACACTTCCCCATTCCTTCTTTGGGAAAAGCGCCATCAAGCCCTGTTCAATTTTGTCAGGGTTTTTTTCTTTAGTTAGTCCCAAATTACGTGATACACGGATTACGTGCGTATCTACGGCAATCCCCTGCACAACTGCATACACTTCGTGCAAAACTATGTTTGCGGTTTTTCTTGCAACTCCCGAAAGTTTTACCATTTCATCTATGCTACGGGGCAACTTACCGTTATAATCATCGCGAATCTTTTTAGCGCTTGATATGATAAAACGCGCTTTATTTTTATAAAAATTTACACGCGCAACTTCGCGTGTAAATGTATGCAGATTGGCGTTTGCGAAGTCATCAACGGTTTTATATTTTTTAAACAACTCTTGGGTTAACTTATTTACCTGTTCGTCTGTGGCTTGCGCTGATAAAATTACTGCAACCAAGAGCTGTATCGAGGTTTTATAATTTAAAACGATACCCGCCTTAGGGTATGCTTTTTTTAGTTTGCGTAATATCTTCATCGCGCGTGTTTGTTTTTGTACTAAAGTTTCTTGCATATCTCTAAAAACTCTCTCCATGATCTTACAATTGGATATTTGCTTTTTATATCCACGCCATGGGGGTAAAAATGAAATCTATACTTAACGAACGGCATTTTATCTAATACGCTTTCTTTATCATCTATATACACATTAATTTTTAGTTTTTTTGCTAACTCATCTTTTTCTACATCTTCTAAAACAAAAAAAACATCTTCTACTTTTATCGGCGGTATCACATACTTACGCATCCACTCAATAGCATACTTGGGTCCATTGTCGTACACTCCTCTCCTACTTATAATTTTAATCGGATTAAAAATTTCGGTTAATTCTTCTAAAACCTCTTTTGCAAAATCTGTAATGGGTGAACTTAGGGTTAACTCTCCGTAAATGCTTTTTTGGATTTCCTTAGCTGTGTCCTTTGGGATAATGCTTTTCATGATATCCGAATAGGTTTCAAATGGTCGTAAATCGTAATTATATTTTTTAGCAAGTTTGATCTTTTGGAAACTATGATCTATTATCGTTCCGTCAAAATCCGAACCTATATTTAGTTTTGTTTTTTTTGACGACATAAGTATAAAAGCGCCCCGTGGCGCTTACTATTAAACTGGCGAATGCGGCTTTCGAGTTCCTTGAGACCCAAAACTACTCAAATTTCTATGCAAATCTTTTTCGTTCTCCTTTGTATCGTTTAAACCTTTTCTGCGATAGCGTTTTAAAATAGGTACTCTTTCTGTAATCTCTACAGAGTTCCAACTATCCGACAATGGCGTACAAGGATATGGCACGCTAACATTGTCTATAAAAAGCATGGGGATCGACATTCTTCTGTGGCGAGCAATAAAACTTCTGTGTTCTCCATCTAAAATCATCCACGCTCCAAAATCTGTATATTCAACAATTGGAGGAATCATCCGCGTAACGTGGCCATATTCGTCTTCATATTCTACCAGGGTGTCAATGTTTTCAAAACCGCCCACCCGCAATAACAATTCATCTAAAAGTAGTCCCAAAAAACCCAATTCCCACCGTAAAACATATAAAGCACTTGGTTCGTAATCATCTGGTCTTGCTAATCTTATTTCAAAATTTGCGTTCTCATAAGGCTTAAGGTGCCTATTGTTACCCATACACCTTACTTCGCGTAGTTGCCGAAATAAATCTTCTTGACTAAATCGCTTCACTCTTTTTAGGTACATTTCTCCCTCCTTCCCTCTCTAGTGGGAGTATCATTCTATCATGTATAAATATGTACAAGTAGCAGTGGCCTGTGGACAATATTTTTAAAAATCCAGATACATCTTCCATTTTTCAAAGACTTCTTTCGTGGCCACCACATCTGCCATGCAGTAGCGAGCAATCTCTTTATATCTTTTATCTTCAAACGCATGTGGCACTTCTTTTCCGTCCATACCACTCTTTGGGGTATCTATCCCAAAAGCTTGCGCCACAAAGTGAAGTTTTGGATTCTTGCTCCACATAGCTCCATAGAAATTAAACATGTCTACCAAATCATAATGCTTTGCGTCTCTTTGATATTGCAAATATCTATTTTCTAATAAATTGCGTGCTGGACGAATTCCATTTACCGCAGAGCGTATCATTAAATACGGCACATCAAATCCCCTGCCACCAAAAGTTACAAAGTTATTGTAGTGACGGCTTATCTCCCAAAACTTCTCTAAAATGTCCTTCTCTGTACCCACTCTGTACTTTATATTATCTTCTTCCCAGTCTTCTATTTTTTCTTCAGGCGCTTGAAAATACACAGCTCCTTTACTGTCTTGATCAAGTACTCCAATTGCTACAATCTCTCCCATAAAAGGCGAAAACGGAAGGCCGTCTTTTACTTCTTCCATGGCTTTATCAAAATCCTCCTCGGTTTCTGATTTTTGTTTTGCCCATTGTTTAAAAATCTTGCGAGATGCTTCATCAAACTCATCCCAGGGTTTGCCAATTGTTTCTATATCAAATGCTAAAAAATTCATGATTTAGCTTATTAGGTAGTTAGCTATTTAGCTTGTTAATTTATAATTCTTTTTTTAGTGCAATTAACTCCTCACCCTCCTTTCCTTTATAACGTTTAAATTCTTCATAACCTAAACGTTTATCCAACCTTATAGCACCTTCGTTGATCAATTCAACAGATACTGTCATAAACTTAAATCCTCGTTTTTTTGCTTCTTTTTCACGCGCGTTAATTAACGTTGTGCCGATACCTTTATTTCTATAATCTGGGTGTACTCTTCCATGGTGCAGATGAGCTATATTTTTGCCATCAGCCATGCCATCTTTTGTTTTAAAAACTACCTGACCAGCACCAACTATTTTATTATCTAGTTGTGCACCGAAAACAACTCTATTTCCTTTATGTGCTTCCTCTAGATCTTTTTTAACATCTATTTTTATTTTTTCTAAACCTTCATCGCTAGCTTCCGGGTAAAGCCACAATATTTCTTCAATATTTTTTAATTTGACAATCTTTATGTTCATTAAAACTTATTACGCAAATACGAAGAAAAATATTTTCCATATTTTTTTTGCAATTTTTTATTTTGCCAGTCTTGACCAGTTATTACCTTGCGACATCCTTTTTGGTTGCACAGGCACTTCATATTAAATTTGGGGTAATTTATGTGCATAACATAATCAGTTGCTAGTTCCTCACCTTTTTTAATGTCACGCATAGCAACTACTATTATATTACCCATGAAACCAATGTTTGGACTGCAAGAATGATTAACCGACATCATTATATCTTCTATTTCTTTGCTGTTAAGCGGCCCTAAGAAAAAATCATCCGCGATTTGAAGTGTGGCTTCGCCCGTTTTACTGCTAAACCCACCACGCTTATCAAATTCTTGTCTTTCTATAATATGCCCCGCCTTTATACCAACAATCTCATCTTTTTTAATTCCCTCTTTAGCGAACAACCCCCAACCACTGTTGTCAATTTTGCTTTTTCTCTTTTCTGTTTTATGCGATAAATATGATTTCATTTTTGGTTTTATCTGCTTAAGTATACAATTTGTCAATGTATTCCAACAATTCTTCTGATTCTTTGTTTGGTACTTCTTCTGTGGTTATTTTTTATTTTTACCTAGGAGCTGTGAAAACCTTTACGCTCCTTAACAAGGAGGCAACATAAGCAAATTGGTCAAAATAAGGCATTAAATCTTCAAGAGAGCTTTTATATTCTTTTCCGCCGTATACCGCATCTACAAAAACTTCGCGAGCTCTTGCAATTTCTAAAATACGTCCTTTCCACCTGTTATCTTCAAGCGTTAAGTCAAAAAGTTCCAGTGCCCTATCTACGGCACCATTGAAAAGTTTATTGTCTTTTCCTTGCCAATTTTTGGCACGACTTACTTCACTGCCAATATTACCCAACTGTTCAACCAAGGTTAATTCCTGCCATCTGCCTTTGCTCAAACTACGATGTAGTATAGTTTTATTCATGAATTAATTTATTAACTACAATACGTATTTTTTCTTGGATGGTGGCATCTTCAACTCCACGCGAGCGATTGCCGTATTGCGGTTTTAAATTAATCATTGAATCAAATTCTAAAAAATCATTCCCAGATTTACCGGGATACAAATTAATACCCCAAGTGAATTCCCGCTTAGAATTTTCGCTTTCAATAAGTACGACTTCCTCGTCAGCGTGAAGTTCGCCACCTACCGCCATTATTTTTTGCTCTACATCCACAACCGCCTTTACCATATCGCCAAAACCCTCTTTGGCAATTTCTTCCAACTTCTTTTTACTAATTTTATCCTTTATTATTTTTATGTCCATGATTATTTTTTATTCTGTTTATTTATTCCACGCTTAACTCATCGTAACCAGTTTCTTCATCAAAAACTCTCTTATATTCCACATCATCAAAAACTAAAATTACTACTTCCATTGTTCCTCGCACTATGCATCCGTCTTTCAAATGCCCACCAAAAACATTTCCCTCAACATCCGAAATAGAAATATGTACATGCATATCATTGCTCCCCAATGTTCCTGTAACAGAAACTATTTCAAATGACTTCTCGTATATTTTTACTGCCTTATCCTTATCGCCTAATACTGGAACGCGTAAAACTGCCTTAGTCAAACCACCAACAAGAGACACAACAACTCCTGCTTTTATACTATCTTCTGTCATTATTTTTATAATCTCCTTTTTTAAATCCTGTCCATCTTTTAAGCGTTCTGTAATCTGTTTCATATATTTGTTAGTATTATTAAACTTATTCTCCGTTTTCTAAATAAATTACTTGATTATTTTTTATTGCCTCAATACATTTTATAAACCTCTTTAGATTCGGCTTATCTAAAAATTTAGACGCATCTTTTGTTTTAATAAACTTATACTCATCTAATTCCTCCTTCTGCAACTTTATACCCTTTATATTTTTTTGCGTAAGTGTTCCCCCTGAAAACAAGAATTGTAATTTTTCACCTTTAATTTTATTCTCGCAGTTATAATCTATACACAAAAGTTCGCACTTTTTTAAATCCAAATTGGTTTCTTCTTTAGTTTCTCTAATTGCCCCCTCTCTTGGGCTTTCGTCCAATTCTACATTTCCTCCGGGAAAGATCCAACCTTTTCTATAGTTTGGCTTAACAACTAATACCTCTTTTTTTTCATTAAAAAATATAACACCAGCGCTAATTCTTTTTCTGTGCTTGCGTTTATAATATTCCTGTGGCGACAAGTTATTCTTATTTTTCATTTTACATTACCTGTTTAACTCTCCTTGTACATACTCGTCTGTATGTTTTTGACAATACGGATCTCCTACTATAGACCATTTTGATTCTTCCCAACAAGGCTCTAGTTGACTTTTCAGACCTGAACCATAAGAACAGGGCATCCATTCGCCTTCCGGTGTTTTTACTATACCCAAAGCTTCATATTTACGTTCCTGTTCTGATAGTTTTTCTGGTATTTCTCTTTTTGACATACTTTTAATAAATTGATTTTAAATTAAATTTTTATGGTTTATTTTGGATCTTTATTTTTATCTGCTTGAGTATATAATTTATCAATTTCTTGCAGTAATTCCTGTTTATCTTCGTCTAAAATATTCGCATATTCAGCACCCAGTTTATCGCCAGCTTTGTAGCTCAATAAAAAAGCGTTGAAGTATTTTCTCATTTCTTCGTTAGATAAAAAAACCCACTTTGGATCGATGCCGAGTTCGCTTGATGTTCTATGGAACTGCCTCACGGCCCACGCCCATGCATCTCTCTCCATTTTACTTTGCAATTTTTCTAATTTATGTATAGCTATTTTTAATTTATGTCCAACATGCTCCATAATTTCAAATCTCAAATGTTCACGTTCTTTAAATTTTTGCCTTTCCTCTTCGCTACTTTCGTAAATAACAACGTGTCCAATTTCATGCAAAATACTTAATAAATACTTCCAACCCTCATTTCGCGCCTCATTTATAACGTTAATCATAATCCATTTCCTCTCTGTATTATATTCCGTTTCTGTATCGGTAAAATGGAATTCCCACCCTTGAGGCAATAAATCGTTTAGAAGAACTCTGCTCCCCTCTGTATTTACAATCTCAACTGTAACCTTGCCATCTTCCTGTTCGTTAATTCTAAAAATACCCCACTCACTTTCGAGTTTAAAATCTATCAAAGGCGGTTTTTCTATTGGTTCTTCTTTAGACATAAATTTATTTATTTATTTAATATGTAAAAATTTTTTTATTTTATTTTCGTTTATTATCTTCTTTTCTATCGCTCCGACGAAAAGTCTATAGGCCTTTCTGTGTTCTTTTTTATATATTATTGGCGTTCCTATTACTATCCGACATTTTCTACATATTAGATTACCAAAATTCTTACTATCTAAACCTACTATACGATCGAAATATAAACGTTTTAATATACCCGAGCCATCTTTCTGATATGTGAACATAGAATTTTTGCATTTTTCACAAGATATTAAAAGCCACCTGGAATATCCGCCTCGCGATTTTTTGAATTTATCGTTTTTTAATTTAATATCTTTATTATTCATACTATTAAATAAACCGCTATGAAAATCTTTTACTTGACAACTCGCACCAAAACGTATTACTATACTACCAGAACAATCCCGTAAAGAAAGAGGATATATGTTCAGACACTTTGTGGTCAAATACTTATCAGAGATCGGTTTAAACTGTGACGACTGCGTAAGAACACTTAGCGTACAAGCGGATATTTACGCCGTAGATGAAGCACATGTACTAATATCAATCCGGCAGTTCGATCCAAATTCAAAGATACAGATTCAATCAATAGAAAATGGCGCTATCGGTATGAAGGTTAAGTATCCTGGAATATTTATTACTAGTTCTTCTATTGTTTACGACGGCTACTTTGGGGATTCCCCACTGCATCACTCTCCGAAATATTCACGCCTTACGACGCCCAGTGAATAACAATATTTAAATAGTTCTTAAAGCCACCAACAGTGGCTTTTTTCTTTACTCTTATTTCCTGCGGATTTTCTAAGTTTAACTATCGCGCGAAGTTTTTTGGCTTCTTTTCAACCATGTTTTCTTAAAAAACGGCATTGTAAGTGTTGATAACATAAATGCCACAGCAGGCACTATTGCATTTAACCACGGTCGTACGATTTCGATTGCCCACATGTATACTCCGATTGCTAAATAGGTAAATGATATTAGTAATATTCGCCTAGTCCAACTAGTTTCCCATGCCTTATTTGTTTCGACCAATTGGTTCCGCTCCTCAATTTTTTGAATTTTTTGCTCTAAATCTTGCATATTGATTTCCATGATATTTTAATTATACATAATTTACTTACCAACAACACCCCCATGATACCTTAACCCATAAACCTTTTTATTTTTTAAAAAAATTGTCTCTATTCCATCAAAGTTATCTGTATTGCCCTGACTTTCATTCACATAAACCCATTCTTCTTTCTGAAACTTGTCTGGACCTCTAAACGGTCTTTCCGAACTTACTAAACGCAGGGATTGCATTAAAAAATGATACAGTTGTTTGCTATCAACATTGGAAGAAATAATACATCCATAATAATTCATACCCCAAGTTATGACATTATTTTCCCAGACAACTTCTTGACCTACAAATGGACTAAATCCAAAATATTTATCACGATATACCCATTTGGACTCCTTGTAAACAAACTCCCTGCCGCCATCTTCAAGCACTTTTTCTCCGCCCTCTCCAGCGCTGGCGTATGTATTAATTTTTGCTTTAACTAAAAAGTTTTTTAAATCCATAATTTGGTTTCTACGCCCCATGATACTTCTACGCCTTAGAAAAAATTGAATTATTCATAGAGCTATGATTCGTCCAAAATTATCCTGTCCTTGAACTTTCCTCTTTTTGCCACTTTCTTCTCTCTGACATTTTTCACTTCATTTCGGTCAAACTTTTTATAATCCGCTATCGCATCAAAAACTTCCAGCAAATCAGCAAATTCTTCAATATTTTCGTCCTTTTTAAACTCTTCAAACTCCTCGAGGAGCTTATCTTTCAACTTCTGCCAGTACTCGGCGTCATCTGCAATGTGCATTATTGGATTTTCGCCTTTCTTGCGAATATACTCCGGTATTTTGTCTCGTACTAATTTATTATATTTCATGTTTTTATCTCCCATGACCCTCCTTCGCCAAGGCTACGGACGGGCACAGCACTTTTTATCCCGGTACCAGAGTCGCCTTCGGTGACACGGTACAGGATTGCGCGCTGTCATATTCCATGACAGCGCTTATATTTCTTACCTGACCCGCAATAACAGGGATCATTTCTGCCTATTTTTTTAGATGCTTTCTGATTGTCGCCAGTTAATTTCTGCTTAGCTGTAGTCTGCAGACCATTGACTATACGCGACGCAGATTGAGTCTGTGGCATGATATGCACCTTAAACAAATTTTTAACCACATCGGCCTCAATCGTACTTTTTAATTCATTGAACATACGCAAACCTTGATTTTTATACTCAACAAGCGGATCGCGTTGCGCGTATGCCTGAAGCCCAACACTGCTTCTCATAAAATTCATTGTCTCCAAATGTTCCATCCATAAAACATCTACGGTGCGCAAAATAAGCCAGCGTTCTACTTTTCTCATAGCGCCAACACCAACTTCTTTTTCTTTTTGCCTATGAAATTCTTTTGCTTTTTCCAACACTAAACTTCCAATCTCTTCCCGCAAAACCTGAAAATCAGACTCCTGTCGGCTTAAATCGTATAATTCCTTATGAAATAAATTATCTATTGGCAAAACGGCTTTTATTTCTTCATATATCTCCTCTATGTTCCAGTCTTCTTTATAGTTGCTTGCCAAATGAAAATTCAAAATATGGCTTAGATAATTTTTTATATGTCGTCGTATAATTCTTTTTACTTCCTTGTCGTCTACTTTCAATATCCTATCTCTTTTTTTATAAATTACCTCTCTATGTTTGTTTAGAACCTCATCATAATCCAACAAATGTTTTCTTGTATCAAAGTTCATCCCTTCAATCTTTTTTTGCGCGCTCTCAATAGCATTTGTAATTAATTTATTCTCTATCGGCTGATCTTCGGGCACTTTTAAGGTCTGCATCATTGTTTTTATTCTGTCACCCCCAAAAATTCTCATAATCTCATCTTCCGTAGATAAATAAAATTGTGAAGACCCCGGATCGCCCTGACGACCGGAACGACCGCGAAGCTGATCGTCAATACGGCGCGCCTCGTGCCTTTCGGTGGCCAATATATGAAGACCACCAACATCTCGCACTCTTTGAGCTTCCTTGGCGTCGGGCGGATTACCGCCCAAAATAATATCCACCCCTCGCCCTGCCATGTTTGTAGCTACCGTAACCGCGCCTTCTTTTCCAGCTTGAGCAATTATATTTCCTTCTCCCTCATGATTTTTTGCATTTAAAACTTCGTGTTTTATCCCCTCTTTTTGTAAAACCGCGCTTAGAATTTCATTTTTTTCAATTGAAGTTGTTCCAATTAAAACTGGCTGACCTTTGCGATTGCGCTCCTTTAAATCCCGAACTAATGCCTCCAATTTACCTTTCTGACTTCTAAAAACAAGGTCGCGCATAGATTCTCTAATTAGGGGTTTATTTGTGGGCACAACAACAATATCTAATTTATACACTCTATCAAACTCCTCGGCGCTTGTTATTGCAGTTCCCGTCATACCAGCCAACTTTTTATACATTCTAAAATAATTTTGAAATGTAATAGAAGCCACTGTTCGTGATTCTCTCTGAACTTCAACTCCTTCTTTTGCTTCAATTGCCTGATGAAGACCTTCTGAATATCGGCGACCCGACATCATGCGTCCTGTAAACTCGTCTACTATAATTACAGAACCGTCTTTAACCACATAATCTTTATCACGCGTAAACAACACATGAGCCTTTAGGGCTTGCTCCAAATTATGAACATATTTTATACCGCCACCACCTCCCAAATCGTATAAATTACTTATACCCAATTCCTGTTCTACTTTTTCTATTCCAGCTTCTGTAATGCTCACAGAATGCATTTTATAATCTACATTATAATCCGTCTCTTCTTTTAAGTTCGGAGTGATGCGCGCAAAACGTTTATATAAGTCGGTGCTTTCTGTGTCAGGGGCTGAAATTATAAGAGGAGTTCGAGCTTCATCTATTAAAATGCTATCTATTTCATCCACTATCGCATAGTGATGACCCCTTTGAACTTTGTCTTTACTATCCTGTACTAAGTTATCGCGCAAATAATCAAACCCAAATTCGTTATTTGTCCCATAAGTTACATCTGCACTATACGCCTCGCTCCTTTCTGCGGGACGTAAAAATTCTTCTTCAACTTTAAAACTACCCAGTTTGTCTCGTTCAGCATCTTGAAGCTTAAAACTTGAAACTTGCAACTCATCGATTTTTATACTTTTAGTTTCGGATTCTAAATTATGCGTTCTAAGGGTTGCATATTTTTCGTCATAAACATACGCGCTATCGTGCGTTATAACCCCAATGCTTAAACCGAGAGCATTATAAATTTTCCCCATCCAAACCGCGTCTCTTTTTGCTAAATAATCATTAACTGTTACCACGTGCACGCCCTTGCCACTTAAAGCATTTAAATATACGGGCAGTGTTGAGGCTAATGTTTTTCCTTCACCTGTTTTCATTTCTGCAATCTTAGCCTGATGCAGAACAATTCCACCAATCAGCTGTACGTCGTAATGGCGTTGGCCTAGAACTCTTTTGGCAACTTCTCTAACTAAAGCGTAGGCCTCGGGTAAAATACTATCTAACTTCTTGCCTCCGACAGTTGGCGGATTTATTTGTTTTTTAAATACCGTGGTTTTTTGTTTTAATTGTTCGTTAGATAATTTTTCTAATTCACTTTCAAAAACCCCGATACGCACTACTGTTGGCTGTAATTTTTTAATCTCTCTTTGGTTAGGATCTCCTAAAATTTTAGAAAGCAGTGACATAATAACTTTATTTCGCTAACTCTCATAAACTAGTGGGTAGTTTGTAGTTGGTGGTGAGTAGTTAAAAATGCTTGCGCATTTTGGTTTTTCTACCTGCCTACCGGCAGGTAGACTCACTACTCACTACAAACTATCAACTGAAAACGAGGTTCTAGTCCTTAAGTTTAAATTTGGTAAATAAATAAGCTAAACTAAATCCGCCAAAAAGATCCATTGCCAAGTCTACCGTGGTATCAAACGTAAGCCCTGCATTAAGTTCGCGCAAAACTCCGCTACCCGTGTAATACTTAAGATACACAATTCCACTTACATAAATTTCCAATATCTCCCATGCGATTCCAATTACCGCGACTACTAAAAGCGTAAATATCAATTTTTGTTTAAAATTATAAAACTGATTTTTAAAATTCGGCCAACTTACTACTAAAGCCGCGACCCAAGCGCCTCCAAGAAAATGCAAAACCACATCATACCAAAAAAAGGTTTTATACAAAGAAAAACTAAGCGCAAAAAAATTTAACGCTAAAATTATTAATAGCGATATACCCAAAAATGGTTTTGTTATTGTAAAATACAGATCTTTAAACATATTTGAATTCTGCTACCTTATAATATTATACCAAAACACAGCCAATTCCTACCCCCGCAGAGTTTACAGAGCGCTAAATCTATTATACAATGATACCAGTTCAAATTATAAAAAGGGGTGTAACGTTGCGACCAAATAGGATACTAACAATTCCCAACATTGTAACTGGTTTTGGAATACTGCTAGTCGTTGTTTATATTTTAATGTATACAACCCATACCGCAGAGGTATTGATACCGATAATCGTGATCGTAATTGGGCTCAGCGATGTCTTAGACGGGTTTTTGGCAAGAGCACTCAATCAAGAATCTGAACTGGGAACTTATATTGATCCACTTAGAGATAGGCTAATGATGTTGGCTATAATTACAAATATACTATGGCTTGCAAGCGACATAAATATCGCGCTAGTAGTCTCTATTTTGTGCGCAGAAGGTACTGTAATTGTGATAAATGCTTTTGCAAAATATAAATTTAAGTTGAGCGTTAAAGTACATTTAGTTGGAAAAATTAGAGCCCTTATCCATCTAGCAAGCGCTTGGGTATTTTCTGTAATGCTGTATTGGCCAAATGTTTGGAAAAACGTTGAACCCACGTGGCCACCGGTAAATATAAATCTGTTATTGTCTGTCATGCTCACCGCAAGTATTCTAACTACAGGAGTGTATCTAAAAAGATTAATATCCTCATTGCAATAAACCAAAAAGCCCCCCCTTGGGGCTTTTTATATATAAAATAAACGTTTCAAACCAGGATTGAAACGTTTATTTTTCTTTCCTAAATCTAACCAGTTCGGATATATGCAAGAGTTTCTTGAACTTTTGCTTATTTCTTTGTCTGTTTGTTCGTATTTTACCCTGATATTTTCTTAATTGACGTTGAATTTCATCTTTTGCTTCGTCTATAGAAGCATATAAATCTGCCTGTGTGGATTCTGCTCTAACACTATTAAGCACCGGCATAACTATTTGAATTTCACTACGGAATATATAGCCTTTTTTATGATGCTGTGTCGTACGCTCTAATTCAACAAAAGCCTCAACTGCGCCCCTGCCACCCTCCAACTCGCCCACATGTACATTAATATACTTATCCAGTTCTGAAACTTTTTTATGCACATATTCATTTATTGCGTCTGATGATTCTAAATTTTTTGTTCGTATATTTATTTGCATATATTGAGGGAGTAAAATAAATTAAACCTGTTCTCCTAACTCAAATAATACACCTCCTCCTCCAAAATTATACCATACTCATCAAGAACCCGCGATTTTATTATACTATTCATAATTAAAATATGCTCTGCTGTGGCATTTGCTGTATTTACTATAAAATTTGCGTGCTTATAGCTGACTTGCGCGCCTCCTATGCGCCTTCCTTTAAATCCTAAACTATCAATTAAATACCCTGTTCCAAGTTCACTAAATTTTTGCCTTTGAAGCCCTTTAACTGCCCCGCGAGTTTCTGGATATTTATTAAAAAAATCTTTAGGTAAATCGCTTAGACGTACTCGCGTAAAGACACTTCCGCAAGTTCCCTCTTTTTTGTGCGGCTGATTTGTTTTTCGCCAATTAAGACAATAGTTCATTCTTTCCTCAAGCTCCTTTTTATTGCCTGGCTTAAACATTATTTGGGCAGACAATATAATATACTGCGGTTTTTGTTTAAAAATACTTGTTTTGTGTCCAAACTTACACTGGCGTTTATTAAAAATTTTTATTTTTCCTGCGGGTGTCGCTGCCCAAACTTTACTGACAATATCTTCAGTGTGTCCCCCAAAACAATTTGCATTTCCTCGTATCGCGCCTCCCAGCTGCCCGGGCAATCCCGCGGCCCACTGAAAACCGTCTAACTCAAGTTTAACTGATTCCGCTACCAAAGTTTGAACATCGCAACCTGCATCTGCAATTAACTTATTTTTTTTAAATATATAATTTTTAGTCGCCAAATGAATCACAAGGCCGTCATATCCCTCGTCCGATATTAGTAAGTTACTTCCACCCCCTAAAATAAAATAAGGCACATTATTTTTTTGCGCCCAAATTAATGCTTCACGAATCTCGTTTTCGTTTTTTGCCTCCACAAAATACTTCGCAGGTCCGCCGATACCATAAGTGGTGTATGGGGCTAATTGTACGTTTTGTTGTAAATGCATAAAACTAACTTGTTGGCTACTTGACTTTGTTAGTTTTTAGTAATATTTTGATGCAATTATTTATAGAAGTTAAATTCACGCTCATTGATTTCATAAACCATACCAAAACTATAACCTAGGGCCGTGAACTCCTGTTCAGTTTTTATCCATTGTTTTGTATTATTTGAAGTTACGCTGTAAACACTAGGATCATTTGCAAAACGTACAACATTACTATTTACATACTTGTTTAAAGTATCTTGAGAAACTTCTATGATATCTTCCCAGCGCAAATGTCCATACATATTCATGATTTCCACGCTTTGTATCCAGCGCTTATACGAACCTTTCGTAATATATACTCGCGTATCTCCTTGCGCTCGAATTAATGCGCCTTCTTTAATATCTGTATTTAAAACGGTCATGGTCGGAACAGATTCTTGGGGCGTATCATCAGGATTAGAGTTTACTGCGTCCTGCGGTATGGTTTTAGATAAATAAGCGTGCGTAGTAAAAACTCTTGGGTTATTTAATTCAGAAGATACGTTTAGCGGAATTATCACAATTTCACTAACCTTAAAACCAAAATCTTCTACATATATTTTTGTTGTATTATTTTTTAAACTTGCTGTAAATACTTGCGGGGTTCCTGTTTTTGGAAATACAACATAAGGCAATGTGAACTCAACTTTTTCTAACGCAGAAAATTCCAAAACGAAAACGTGGTCATCGGGCCTTACTTCTTCTAGTCCCCTCTCATATTTAAACCACTGTCCTTGCCATGGATAAATACTATCTGTATTAGATATTTCGTCCCCGCTATCTGAAATTCTATTAAAGCCAAGTTTCAAATTATCTGTAGAAAGATTTGGATTTTTATAACAATATACATCTTCTGGAATAACCAAGCAATTATTTAATAAAACGGTTATAGCCCAATTTTTAAATACATCAGAAAATTTTTCTTTTTTACCTAAATTCAAAAGCGCCTCATTAATAGCCTCCATTCCTGTTTTAGGAGTCTGCCCAAGAATTGTAAAAAATTGGCTTCCATAATTGTCATACAGGTATTGTCCCAGTATACTTACCACCCCGTAATCACTTGTTTTTCCCTGCCAAAGCAAAAGAGGATCTCCCGGCTCCTCCAAAAACTGACTGACTCTTGTTTCCAAATTGCTACTTTTGTACTGTACATCTAAACCAACCATTGTTGGTGCTACTTCTGACAGCATTTCATTAAACCATACTTCATCCGATACACGTTTAAGTCTGTTTTTTTGATTATAGTTGATAACGTGTTGAAATTCATGAGCTAAAAAGGAGGCTACACGTTGTCGCTCCTTTATATAGTCAATATTCAAATAAACCATTTCTCTTTCATTAGAAGTTGGCGCGTTTCTTGGCGCCAATTCGTCTTCAGTCCTAAAAAACCCTCCTATCCCCTCTTTCATTTGCACGAGCAGTACCGTAAGTTTGGGATTGTTATCAATACCCGGAGTCCACTCAAGCCCAAAGATGCGTGTTAGAGTATTGTAAATTTGATTATCAAATGTGTCAGACAGGGCTTCAATATCTTCATCTAAACGATCGCGCGAAAAACCTCCGAGCGTACTTAAATAACTATCTTCTATATAAAACTCAACTTTATTTCCAGAATAAAGTTGGCTAGCTCCTATAGAACTTCGATGCAACTTGTCGTAAGCTGGGTCAACAAAAAACTGCGTGGCGGCATAAGCCGGATTTACATTTAAAACCAAAATTAAAAACAACGCAGAAAAAAGCGTTATATAAACTATATAAAATTTTCTAATTTTGATAACCATTTATACTTTATTATATATCAAATTTCTAAATTCCTAAACCATAAAACGGCCCCTCACATGGTTGGTCAAAACGTAGATAATAACAGTCTATGTCTACAAGTTTTGTCTGATTAGGCATGTGAGGGGCCGTTTTATATATAAACTCTTAACAAATTAATTAACAAGTACTTTTAGTATGCTTAAATCTTGCTTCGCGGCTTCGTTTTTAGGATTGACTTTTATCAATCTTTCGTAATATTCGATGGCTTTTGAATAATTTTTTTCATCCTTGTAATAAACAGCTAAATAACTTAAAAGGTCAGGGTCATTAGGAACGCTCGCAAGACCACTTTCTATAATAGTAGGTATAGTATCTTTTTTATCAAGCTCCGGGTGGAGATATAAATCGGCAAGATTTCTGTATGCCGTAACAGTGCCCGGACTTAATTCTATAATTTTTTTGTATGCGGCTTCTGCTTTTTTATATTCTTCTAAATCTTTGTACGAAGTAGCTATATTATTTAAAATTAAAGTGTTGTTAGGAAAAAGCGCTAAGGACGCCCGATATCCCCTAATCGCGCCTTCTTCATCTCCCAAAGTGCGCGAATTGAATGCTATAAGTTCATAGGCGGTTCTATCGTTATCAGGGTCCTCATCAGAAAGCTTGGCCTCTTCTTCGCGAATTTTATTTAAAAGTTCATCCGGCCTTGGGTGATTATTGGGGTTTATTGATAATTTATCATAATCAATATAAAATTCTTTAATCGCGTCTTCAAAACTGCCCAAAACATCATCTACATTTTTCTCCTTGGGCGTAGCGATAAAAAAATAGGCCCCTACCAAAAAACCAGTCACAATAATCAAAACTGCGCCCGGAATAAAAATATGACCCTTTTTCCTTAAAAATTTTTGTATTTTCTTTTTCATATACTTAACAAATTTTCTATACTAACAATCCGCGGATTGTTAGTATAATTAAATTTTATCTTTTAATAATAAATAAAAATTAGTAAAAAATCAACTACAGTCTAGGTTCGAACTAAAATAAAATTTTATAAAGCAACCTTTATGTATGAACTTAAATCTCGCTGTATAAATGTACGAACCTCTATGTGTTCATCCTTTCGCAATTCCAACTGCTCGTTTAAAATTTTTATTATACTATCCCGCACCATCTTAGCTTCCTCTTTGTTTTTAGACCCAAGCTCCAACAAACTTTCCTGGTGTTTTTTAATAAGTTCTAATCTTGCGGCGTTTAACCATCCGCGAACTTCTTCGTTGTGAGTCGGATCAACATCGCGATGCATATTATAAAAAGAATCAAATAGTATATACCCCCCTTTTGCAAACTCCAGTCTGAAATCTAAATTTTTCTGCGCTAACGCATCAAAAAATGTTTTGTACTGCGTATAATCTGCGTATGAAAATCTTACAAAATCTGAATTACGCCTACGGCCACTCCTAGCGATGTCTTCAAAAATAAGCTTAAAACGTTGTACAGCCAATTTTGAGCTTAATGATGAATCTAGACCAAATAACTTTTCCGACAATTCTTGATTTTTTTCCTTCAAATCTTTAATCGTGGGTGAAAGAATAGCCTTTGACTGTGAATGCAAATAATAAAAATAGGGAGCCCAGGTTAAAATATGGCTATTTGTTAAACCAATTGTGTATGCCAACTGCTGGTGGCTACTTTCGTCCAAAGCACCAAATGTCTTCTCTAGAACGCTATCATAATCTTTGATAATCCCGATTAAAATTTCGCGATCATTATCATTTGGATATTTCAACGCTTTTTTTAATAATGCTTCGTTTTCGTTGGTGTATTTTAAGAGTTTATCATTAGAAAAAGATATTTCCCCAAGCACGTTCGAAGCTATGTTTTTATTTTCATTAAACAAGCTTTCAATTTGTGACAAATTGACCACTACACCGGGAGTGCCGTCAATATTATCTAAAACCTCCTCAGTTGAATTTTTAAATAAATTTAATCTGCCCGTTGTTATGATAAGGGTGGTTACCCCAACAATAAGTACGGCCACAGCACTTGTTAATATATTTTTTAACATAGTTAAAATGTATTAAACTACTACAGGGCGTCCCGGACGCCCTGTAGTAGCCCATTTTATTTTATAACACTTTTTTAAGGTATTCCGGAATATCTGCTGTTTCTGCTTTAAATTTTATCCAATCTTCTACTGAACTACGACAACCCTCTGAATTATTTAACAACTCTAAATAAAAATCTCTATCCGTCACAATGGGAAATTTAAGATTACCTATATAATCATGATAACTAGTCCAGGGATACATATTTTGTTGTTTTAATGCCCTCGCTTCATTCTGAACCCCTGTAGTTTTCCATCCCTGTTCCACTAATTCTACTGGATTCGTGTGTACGTAATTAAATAAAATTAATAATTGATCATCCGTTTTTACCTTAACTGCTTTGTAGGGCCCTTCAAACAAAAATCCGCTTCTTTTATTTTGCTGATTAAAATATTTACTATATCCTATGCCAAATTTATGCATAAATTTACTTAAACCATTATCAGCTACTACCCGTATAATCAAATGATAATGATTCGGCATTAATGTAAATGCTAATAATTCAACAAAGCGAAGGCGTGTATCTACTATAGGGACTCCAGGAGTCCCTATAGTAGATTTCAATAACGATAAGGTGGCTTCTTTTTTGAAATTTAAACTAGTCCAAATATCATACCTATTCTCAGCATCATTTAAAATATACAAAGCCAAAATAAAACGTAGGTAATCTTGATTCTTAAGAAAAATCTCGCGTTTATCTACACCCCTATTAAATACGTGGTAAACTTCTCCTTTATTTACGGGTTCTCTATATGGCATTAAGTATTATACTAACAGAAGTATTAAAAAACACAATCTCCCCCGTCTAGGTCTATTCTACTATAGGGACTCCTGGAGTCCCTATAGTAGAATTTTAAAAAAAACCTAAACCCTATATACTGAATTGGCTAGATTTGTATAAATACAAAAACCGCGCCTGTTGTGCGGTTTTTGTATTTATACATCTATATAATAAGCAACTATCAACTAAACTACACGCCCACTCACTATAGGGACTCCTGGAGTCCCTATAGAAGATTATAGTGCTGAAGTAATTTCTGTACCTAGAGGGTAGAAATTCACTCCTGCCTCAATGTGGTTTATGTGTGCTATTGCGTCCCAATCGTATCCTTCAAGCTCAAATTGAGCGGCTGTCATGTTTAACCATTGTTTTTGGCCCACATCCGCGTTAAGCGCTGAAGTTACTTTATATACTTTAGGGTCATACACTGAACCATCTGCGTTTACCTCTATAACCAAATCAGATAGCGTAAAGGCGTCTTGCACTGCTTGAGATACTGTTTTTACATTACCCCAAGACAAATGTCCGTAAGAGTTAAAGATTTCTGGATTAAGAATTAATCTCTTAAATCTTTTCGTTCCCACAAAGCTTGCAATGTAAATATCAAAGCTATCCGCGGTTGATACAAGGTCCCCATCTACAAGAGCTGCGCCATTTACGTCAACAAGAGATACGGCTCCCGGAGTTTCATCTACAGGAGTTGTTCCTGCATCCGCAGAACCAAATATGGCAAAGGTTGTAAAGTGGTTAGTTGTCGCGCTGATTGTTTTAGTTGCTGTATCAACAGTTGTTGGTAATGCTACCCACGCGCTTGTCGCTGTGTTGTAGTAGTAAACAACTAAACTGCTTAATGCTAAACCGCTAACTTGAGCGTCAGTATATGTGAAGTTTAAGGTTACATCGCCCTGAAAAGTTGTAACGGAAGCTGTACCAACGCTTGCTGTGTAATTGTACACATTCGCGCCTACAATACTTTTACCAGTTGGGGTAACAGATGTGGCTGTTGAAACAGTTGCGTCAGTTTTTAGAACTGGAGTAACTATAAGAGTTGTATCAACATTTATAGCGCTTGCTGTAACAGTTACACCCGCTGTTGAACCATCAGTTGTTGTAGTTGTTGTAGAACCACCAAGTGTTGCTGAAGCTGTAACATTACCGGTCGTAGTAGAAGGAGCAGTCGCGGGCGTAGTAGGTGCTGGAGCAGCTCCTCCGCCGCCACCGCCGCCTCCGCCTCCACCTGTGGCACAAAGGGAACCTGTCGTAACTGTAACATCAACAGCGCTTCCTTGCGCGGGAAGAACAACGGTAGAGGTGGTATCACCACAAGTTGTTCCGGGGTCTGTAATTCCCGTAACGGTAAATTGATATCTTTCAAGAGAAGATATAGTTACTGGAAACGCTCCCGCGGCCATTGAAATTACCATATTTGCAGCATTTACCACGAGAGCATCCATTGTGGCTCCAGAGGCAATAATTACTGTAGTTCCGGGGGTTTCAAGTTCAACAGTTAAGTCGTTGGATAAAACAACATCTTCAACAGCAACCGCCGGAGAAACCATAACCACAAACATAGCAACTAATACTACTGTAAGAGGAAATAATTTTTTAAATTTTTTTAACATATCAAATTCTTTCAAATTTTGTTTTGACGACCCACAGGTTTCGACCTTTTGTTGCAAAGCAACTAAAGAGGTAATCTGCGGGCTTTTTTAATTTTGAATTACACAATTAAACTTTCCTTATCATCCCCGAGAAGAGAAACCTCCCGAGGATGATGTTAGGAAAAGTTGGTTAAATCAAGTAAGCTTATCCTCCACAAGTAACAGAAACAGCGAGTAGAAAGTTGTGTGCGCCGATGAACCATGATGTACCATCTGAGCGAAGCTCAAAGAAGTCGCCCAAGGTTTCAGCCCCATCTTCAAGCGTAATCGTGGTAGAGGCGGCACAGGTATCGCCCGTTGCACCAGCTTCTATAAATGAACCCTGAATGGTGTCAGCAGGTGCAGTAAATACGTAATCCGTACCAAAAGTTTGCGCAACCACAAACCTAAACACAACTCCATTAGAAGCTGCTGGGATGGTGACTGCGTGACCGGTACCACCTGATAGCCAGAATGTTTTGCCGGATTCAGCTGCAGTTGGTGCGGGGTCGCTTCCACTTACGGTTTCAGTTGATTCTTTGTAATTAAGCGCTCCGGTAATCGTAACAGCTGGTGTAATAGTCAATAAAGGAGTTGAAGTATCGAATACCATAAAATCTGTAACACCATGCGTAATTGAAAGCGCGTCTGCAAGAGAATCTGTCAAAGCAATGTCATTCGTACCAGTTGTACCTGTAAAGGTAAGG
>MHOK01000024.1 GCA_001820055.1 Candidatus Spechtbacteria bacterium RIFCSPLOWO2_12_FULL_38_22
AGAAGGAATTATAAATACTCCCAAAAAAAGGGCTCACTCTACACGCGATAGAAAGAAAGGAGAATCTAAAGAGGATAAACCTAAGGTTGTGATACAAAACGAACCCTCTATTAAAACTGACGATACAAAACAAGTGGAGGCAACTTCTCAAGAGGTAGATACTAAAGATGAAAAAGAGGAAGTAGTAGAAGATAAGCAGGTAGTAGAAGATAAGCAGGTAGCAGAAGATAATAAAGAGGCGGTGGTAGAACTGACAGTAGAACAGGAGGTAGTCAATAAGGAGGTGAGCGAAAGCAAAAAAGAAGAAGAAATTGAAAACAGCAGCCCTATCACGGACGGTATTCAAGAAAAAAAAGAACCCGAGGTCAGTATAGATAATATGGATAAGAACGCTGAAGAATAGAAGTGCTGATATGTTTTGTCGCATACTTTTATTGGATAATGCTTGACAGAACCATAAAAGTAGAGTACAATTACACAAAAGAAAAAGAAAGGTCGCCTGTTTGTATATAATCTTGAATTACAATTAATCACGAAATCAGTATGGCTAAAACACAAGTAGATCAAGAATTTCTTACATTTCTTGTTCAATCATTAGTAGACAACCCAGACGATGTAACAGTTGACCGAAAGGTTGACGAAATGGGCGTTCTACTTACACTTAAGGTTAATGCGGCTGACATGGCTCAAATTATTGGCCGACAAGGCGCTACTGCTCATGCGATTCGTTCGCTTTTGAGAATTGTAGGGCTAAAGAATAACGCTAGGGTTAATTTGAAGATTGAAGAGCCAGAGGGATCAACAAGAGTTCCAAGACCAGAGGGATCAACAAGAGTTCCAAGGAAGAGTGTTGATGTAGAAAGTGCTGTGGGCGACTTATAATATTTTACATTTCAACTTATAACAAAAAGAAAACAATCCGCATTTATGCGGATTGTTTTCTTGATAGTATAATAAATATATGTCCAATAAACCAAAGATTATTTTTGATGTTTTAACGATATTTCCGGAAATGTTTCCATCTTATTTTGGTGGTTCTATTTTAGGCAAAGCCCAAGAGGCTGGATACATAAAAATAAACGTACATAATTTGCGTGATTTTGCCCAAGGCCTACCTGCGCCGCGGCCGGGTACCTATTTTGTGTATGCTATTTTGTGCGATAATGAAGATATTTATATTGGCCAAACAGGTAATTTAGAATTAAGGTGGCGTAGACATATTGAGGGTACTGCGGCACAGCACACAAAAAAGCATAAGCCTAAGCAACTTATTCATTATGAAATATATGATAGTCGCGAAAAAGCTGTTGAAAGAGAAAAATGGTTAAAAACTGGATTTGGTCGAAAATGGCTAAAAAAAGAGTGGAAAGCCGGCCGGACGCGGCAGGCAGGCAAACATAAAATAACAGATGATATGGCATACGGAGGAATAAGCGGTATGGTTATGAAAGTAGAACCTATATATTATGCGGTGGAAGCTTTAAAAAAGAAGGTTAGAACTCGTAAGCGTAGGATAATTTTACTTTCTGCTAAGGGTGAGCTATTAAAACAAAAAAAAGTTCGTGAACTTGGGGAATTGAAACACATAATTTTAATTGCTGGCCATTATAAGGGGGTAGATGAAAGAGTCGCAAAATATATCGCCGACGAGGAACTTTCGGTAGGTGAGTATGTTATTACCGGAGGCGAGGTTCCGGCAATGCTTGTTGTAGATGCGGTAAGTCGTATGGTTTCTGGAGTAATAGGGAAAGACGAAAGTAAAAAGGGTGAATCGTTTTCCTCGGGGGTTAAATATGAGCACGGAGTTTATACGCGGCCAGCCGAGTTTTCGCCTAAAAAGGGAAAAGCATGGAAGGTGCCGGATGTTTTACTCTCTGGACATCATAAAGAAATAGCTTCTTGGCGTGACGCTAATCGAGAGACCACGTCCATAAAAAAGCGCGGGAGGCATGGGGGGTAAAAGAAATCTTACAAAATAAAAACGCACATTTTGTATTTCACTTTCGCTCGCTATGCTCGCTAGCGTTTGCAACGATATAAAATGTGAGTTTTTATTTTGCGAGTATCATATTTGCTTTTTATTTTGTTTATTGCTACGATACCTTTGATACAAATATAAATTGTAACTAATTTTGCATCACTTACGGTTACGATGTGATGGCGGTATTTAGTTTGACAATAAAAGTTGCAAGTATTATATTGTTATAGGCAAGTTATTTGACAATTTAATAGTAGATTAAAACAACTATTTGTCTTAGTAGCTAAGAGGCTACAGGTGATAGGTGCTTAGGAACCTAAAACCTAGTAACCTAAAACCTAGTTTATGACATTTAATAGTTGTTTCGGATAAGTTTTTGTTTTAAACAAAAACACCGAGTGCTTTAATATGTATATTTATATTAGAGTGTTCTGGTTCTATTTTTTAGAGTTTATACATTTAATTATGTAGAAGCGAATCATTTAATGAGTCGCAAGTCAACTCTTTTTTTAAGAGTTTGATCCTGGCTCAGGATGAACGCTGGCGGTGTGGATAAGGCATGCAAGTCGAGCGATTATATTTATATAATAGCGGCAGACGGGTTAGTAACACGTAGGTAGCTACCTCTCACTCAGGAATAAGCCACTGAAAAGTGGTCTAATGCCCGATAGTCCCGCAAGGGTAAAGATTTATCGGTGAGAGAGGCGCCTGCGGCCTATCAGCTAGTAGGTAGGGTAATGGCCTACCTAGGCTATGACGGGTAGGGGGTGTGAGAGCATGATCCCCAACAAGGGCACTGAGATACTGGCCCTACTCCTACGGGAGGCTGCAGTCGAGAATCTTCCGCAATGCACGAAAGTGTGACGGAGCGACACCGCGTGTAGGATGAAGGCCTTCGGGTTGTAAACTACTTTTATAGGGGAAGAACTTTTTTGTGACGGTACCTTATGAATAAGGGGCTGCTAATCACGTGCCAGCAGCAGCGGTAATACGTGAGCCCCAAGCGTTATCCGGAATTATTGGGCGTAAAGCGTTCGTAGGCTGTTTTGTTAGTCTTGTGTTAAATATCTGGGCTCAACCCAGTTGTTGCGCAGGAAACGGCAAGACTAGAAGGTGTGAGAGGTCTGTGGAACTCATGGTGTAGGGGTGAAATCCGTTGATATCATGGGGAACACCAAAGGCGAAGGCAGCAGACTGGCGCAACCTTGACGCTGAGGAACGAAAGCTAGGGTAGCGAACGGGATTAGATACCCCGGTAGTCCTAGCCGTAAACTTTGGATACTAGCTGTTTGAAGTGTCGACCCTTCAAGTGGCGAAGCTAACGCGTTAAGTATCCCGCCTGGGAAGTACGATCGCAAGATTAAAACTCAAAGGAATAGACGGGGTTTCGCACAAGCGGTGGAGCATGCGGTTTAATTCGATGGCAAACGGAGAACCTTACCAGGGCTTGAAATCCAGACGAAAACTCTCTGAAAGGAGAGTCCTCTTCGGACGGCTGGACAGGTGTTGCATGGCTGTCGTCAGTTTGTGCTGTGAGGCGCTCTCTTAATTGAGGTAACAAACGCAACCCTCATCGTGTGTTATACGTGTCACACGAGACTGCCGCGCACAACGCGGAGGAAGGCGAGGATGACGCCAAGTCAGCATGGCCCTTTGACGCCCTGGGCTACACGCATGCTACAATGGCCGGTACAATGAGTTGCCAAGCGGTAACGTGGAGCTAATCTCATCAAAACCGGTCTCAGTTCGGATTGAGGTCTGCAATTCGACCTCATGAAGTTGGAATCGCTAGTAATCGCAGGTCAGCTATACTGCGGTGAATACGTTCTCGAAACTTGTACTCACAAATAAAATGCGCCCGGCAGATTATTTTTCCCCGATGTTCGTTAATCGAAATCGGGATCCCGACTAAAACGTCGGGGCCAGATGGTTAAAGTCCATCTCTCTGCGACCGTCGCAGAGCATAGCTGAAGGATAATCAAATATCGCGAGGTATTTGGTAAAGGATCTGGAAGCAAAATACAGCCCATTTTATCCGCCTTAGGCGGAGAAACGCATCGACCCACGATTGGGTGGTGAGCGTGGGGAAGAAGCAATTTATGTTTCAATGGGATGTGTGGAAAGGTAAAATAATTGACCCGGGGAGATCTTATACTGTTAAGAAACATGCGCAGTGTAAGAAGTCAGCTAAGTTATAATACTCTGATGTTCATCAGAGGAAGGACTTTTCCCATATCGTGTGATGTGACATGGGACTCGCTGTATGCGGGAAATCCGCACGTACAGTGGGAACGGTTAATCTAGGTTTCATAGAAACCATTCGCCCGTCAAGTCAGAGAAGTCGGCAGCACCCGAAGCTCCTTGCTTTAGCAAGGATCCAAGGTGAGGTCGGTGACTAGGATTAAGTCGTAACAAGGCAGCCGTAGCGGAAGCTGTGGCTGGAACCAATTTTTAGTTTTATTTTTCTTTTTATCTTGCCAAAACATTATGTGGCGGCGGATATGAATTTTAAAGCGATGGTCGGTCAGATATCGAGATACGGAATTTCTATCTCGATCTGCAAGCGATGACATATCACGCTTAATATATGTCTGCTTATAGGAAAGCTATTTTAGATATCCGAAGCAACTATTAGGTGTTTATCTACTAAAAATCTACTATTAACTAAAAATCTCCCTATAGGGAGATTTTTAGTTAATGCAGTATTCAAAACGACAAGCAGGGTAAGTGTTGTATAATAAGCAAAAATATGGCATTATAGCGTAAGTTCTGTTCTAGGAGCATAATGCGATGAAAAGAAAGGTTTTGCCATTCTTGCTTTCTATTTCTGTTTTAGCAGGAAGTTTTATAAACCAATCTTCATACGCGCAAGATAGTGTCGCAAACGACACCACAAGCTCATTTACAATTGTCATTTTACCAGATACTCAATACTATTCCGAAAGTTATCCAGAAATATTTATGTCGCAGACAAGATGGATAAAAGAATATGCGCAAGAACTAAATATAAAGATTGTTCTGCACGAGGGAGATATAACAAATACAAATACAGCTTCAGAATGGATTGTTGCTCAAAGAAGCATGAGAGTTTTAGATGGTACCATTCCCTATGTAATGTCCGTAGGGAATCACGATATGGGAAAAAACGGAAGAGCAGACACCAGAGATACTCGTTTGTTTAATAGATATTTTCCCCAGTCAAGATACGAGAGTTCAGAAAATTTCGGTGGGGTTTTTGAAGAAGGTAAGCTAGACAACGCTTTTTATTTATTTACCGCAGGGAATAAAAAATGGTTAGTGCTAACTTTAGAATTTAGACCGCGGAATAATGTCCTTGTGTGGGCAAATTCTGTTGTAGAAAAATACAGTGATAGGTTAGTGATAGTGGTTACCCATAGCTACCTGAATGAGAAAAACGTAAGGACATCAAATTCGGGCCTGTCAGGGTCTCAATATGGAATTATAAACGATTCGCAGGGAGCAAATAGCGGTCAGGATATGTGGAAAAAATTTGTAAGTATTCATGAAAATATTTTATTAGTTTTTAATGGTCATCACGGAGGTGATGGAACAGGAAGGCTTGTAAGCAGAGGTGAAAATGGAAATCTTGTTTATCAAGTCTTTGCTAATTATCAAGGAATGAAAAACGGAGGAAATGGATTTTTACGAATAATAAAGATAGATACGCTAAGCGGGGAGATTCGCGCTAGAACCTACTCTCCTTATCTAGATTTATATCTAAGAGATTCAAAAAACCAATTTAAGTTTAAGTATGTGCGTTTTTTGAAAGAAGCTAGTGAGTGTGTGTATTATGAGAGTAACTCCCATTCTTTAATTTATAATATGATTTTTTTTAATTGCCTGGGTCCGGTTGCGTTTTAAAATCCTAAGGTTTCTTAGGATTTTTATTTACTGACCCTTTTATGATTTATTAAAGTACTTAATTAAGTGTTAAAATTATTGCAAGCGTGATTAAATTTTAGTATAGTGTATCTTATGATGCGCGCGTGTAGCTCAGTTCGGTTAGAGCACGCCTCTGATAAGGGCGAGGTCCTAGGTTCGAATCCTAGCACGCGCACTGATTTTTGTCCAAATCTTTGATTTGGTTACAAAAATCAGTGCCAGCCGTAGCGTAGCGAAGGCTGGCTAAACAACTATGATATATTATGTGTATGTATTGAAAAGTGAACGTGACGGCAAAAGATATATCGGTATTACTAAAAATGTGAACGTCAGATTGAAGGATCATAATAGGGGCAAGGTAAGGTCAACATACAAACGGCAACCATTAAAACTTCTATATCAGGAAGAATATGCGACAACGGGGGAAGCTAAAAATCGTGAGCGATATTTAAAGTCAGGAGCAGGCAGAGAATGGTTAGATCGTAGAAGTATTAAGTAGTCCGCCTACATTTCATTACGGCGGACAAATTTTGCAAGGCGAAATTTGGGCCCGTAGCTCATCTGGTAGAGCGCCTCACTTGTCCCGATTTCTACAAATTTTGAAATGTTTTATTTTTATATTCTAAAATCTAAGAAATTTGGTACATATTATATCGGTATTTCTGGTAATATTGAAGAACGTTGGAAAGCCCACAACAATGGTTTGGTTAAGTCTACTAAATATAAAAGACCCTGGTCAGTAGTTCACAAAGAAGGTTTCTCAACATTGAAACAAGCAAGAAAAAGAGAATTATATATGAAATCTTTAAAGAGTAGGAAAGCGATTGAGGGCTTAATAAAACATATTTAAAATTTGTTTAGAAATCGAGGATTCTCGATAACAAAGGTGGGCCCGTAGCTCATCTGGTAGAGCGCCTCACTTGCACTGAGGAGGTGGCAGGTTCGAGTCCTGTCGGGTCCACCTTTGTTATCGGAACACTGAGGAGGTGGCAGGTTCTTCCGATTTTGTCTCCGCAAGGCGGAGTAACAAAATCGAGAATCCTCAATATTTCATCAAAATCAAAGATTTTGGAAATATCGGGAGAGTCTTGTTGTGTCCAACAAAATAAACGTTTCAATCCGCCAGCTGGCGGATTGAAACGTTTATTTTGTTTAGTAGTATTGATGGTATAATTATGCATATGGAAAAAATTAAAAAACGTTGTCCGTGGGTTCCAAAGGATAACTTACTATACGAAAAATACCACGATATTGAATGGGGTGTTCCAACACACAACGATAGAAAGCTGTTTGAATTTTTGGTCCTTGAAAGTGCCCAAGCGGGTCTTTCGTGGGAAACAATATTAAAAAAGAGAAAAGGTTACAAAAAACTATTTGCTAATTTTAATCCTCAAAAAGTTGTAGTTTTTACGAAACGGGATGTTACAAGATTGCTTAACCTTACAACATCAGAAATTATAAGAAATCGTTCAAAAATAGAAGCAACGATAAATAATGCAAAAAAATTTTTGGAAGTTCAAAAAGAATTCGGTACTTTTTCAAAATATCAATGGGGTTTTGTGGGTGGCAAGCAAATTGTAAACAAAGTACGCAGAATACAAGATTATAAAGTTTCAACATCGCAGTCAGACGCGATGGCAAAGGATATGAAAAAACGCGGATTTAAATTTTTAGGTTCAACCACGCTTTATGCTCATATGCAGGCCGTTGGCATGGTGAACGATCACGCGGTTGATTGTTTTAGGTATAGGGAAGTTATGAAGTAAATTGTTAAACTTGCGATAGGTCGCCATTTAAAAAAGCATAATAGAGTGCTATACTTTTTTTAGTTAATAAAAGCAGGAAAAAAATGACAAAAAAATTACAAGTAGCGTTGGTCGGGTGTGGAACAGTGGGAAGCGCGGTAGCTAAGTTTTTGTTAGCTCACAGACTCGATTTGGTTGTTACAAGCGATGTGGATATCAAGTTATCTAAAATTTATACACGCAACCCAAACGGAAGAAAGTCGCAAGAACTTTATACCACACACCCAGAGTTATTTGTGCAGGATTTTGACGAAATTTTACAGGATTCACAAATAGACATCGTCATAGAAACCATAGGAGGCACGGACTTTGCAAGAGAAGTTGTTGTAGGCGCTATAAAAAGCGATAAAGATGTGGTGACGGCAAACAAAGCGTTGCTTGCAATTTACGGAGAGGAGATATTTGCTTTACTAAGACAATACGGCAGGCAATTAGGATACGAAGCCGCAGTTGCGGGGTCCATACCTATAATCTCTACTCTAAGAAACCATTTGGTTGGAAGAAGAGTTAAGGCGATTGCCGGAATTCTAAATGGTACTTGTAATTACATATTAAGCAGAATGCAGGAAAGCGGATGTTCTTTTGGGGATGCTCTTAAAGACGCTCAAGAGTTAGGGTATGCGGAAGCAGATCCTAACGAAGATATTAGCGGTGCTGATACAAGAAATAAAATTTCTATTTTGGCACATACCGCATTCGGGTTTTACTTTAATCCGGCAGATATATATACGCAGGGCATAGAAGAAATTATTCCAGAAGATTTTAAATATGCAAAAGATAAGTTTAACTCTACTATTAAACTTATAGCGTACTGTACAAACGAAAGAGTTATATATGTTTGTCCCATGCTTGTTCCCAGGAATAGCTTTTTGGCAAATATATCAGACAATAGAAATGGGATTAGTATATATGGAGAGTATTTTAATGAAATTGGTTTAACTGGCCCAGGTTCAGGAGGAGAGCAAACTGCGGTAAGCATTATTGCAGATTTAGTAAGTATTGCCAGTGGTACTCTAAAAAGTAAACACTTGACTACGTTTGAACCACATAGTTTCGAAGAGCTATATTTTACGCATACTTTAAGATTTGTTATAAAAGATCAGGTGGGAATTCTAAGAGATATTACTGGGATATTAGCGCAGGAAGGTATTAGTGTTAGAGCTGTAGAGCAAAATGAATATACAGAAGATGACAAGGATAGTTTGCCATTTTTTATTACGTTGGAACCCGCGCAGGAAAAGAATGTGCAAAAGGCCGTACATAAAATTAATCAGCTTCCCTATATGGTGCGTCCAGTAGTTATATTTCGTATATTAAAATAGATTAAATTTAATACCATCCGTATTTTATCGGATGGTATTTATTTTAAACAATTCTGATTAACAAAGTTGTACAAAACAAAAACATGTGCCTAAGCACATGTTTTTGTTTTGATTTGAATTACGAAAAATAATTATTCTCGCTCTTCTCTTGGTCTTGCCTCATTAACAACAAGTGTTCTACCGCCAAACTCAGTTCCATTTAGAGTTTCAACGGCTTTTTTTGCTTCATCGTCGCTACTCATTTCTACGAAACCAAAACCTCGGCTTCGGCCACTGAACTTGTCAGTGATGATTGCAGCTGATTCCACAGAACCCGCAGAACTAAAATGTTCTCTTAGGTCGTCTTCTGTTGAAGTATAAGGAATTCCACCAACATATAATTTTTTACCCACAATGATATATAAGTATCTTCAAAAAACATTTCTCAAGATACTTATAATTAAACTTATATCCATAAACTCTTATTTTCGACTCGCACTTATTTTTAAAGTTGATAACCTACAATGGGTTATGAAATAGAATTTACGCTATTCTTTATACTATATATCCAAATAAATTGCAATAGCAAAGCAGAAAAATAGGCAAATATTTAAGTATTTTCTTTTCCACAAGGAAAATTTGCAGATTACTGATATAATAATAATAGAGAAAAGTACTCAAAAAGGTCGTTTTTGATTTAAGAATTGACCATAAGGTCTTTAAATTAAGAAAAATCTTAATTTTTTTACTATAAACGTTTATGTTAGTACAAGGTTGGATAGAAATATTCGTTTTTTCCTTGCAAGATTTGTGGCTACGTTTTGTGAATTTTTTCCCAACAATTTTTGGAGCATTTTTAGTGTTCCTATTAGGTTGGATCGTGGCAGTTTTTCTTGGAAGGGGAGTTACAAAACTGTTTCAAACACTTCAAGTTGACAAACTATTTGATCAACTAGGTGTTATGAAACAAGCTCATAAAGCTGGGCTTGAATGGGAAGCTTCAGTACTTTTTGGAGCTTTAGTCCGATGGTTTTTTATCATCGTGACATTCCTTGCCACAGTTGACATTTTAGAATTAGATCAACTTTCGGGATATATTTCAAGTATATTACTGTATGTGCCAAACATTATTATTGCGGCCTTGATATTAGTCGTGGCGGCAGTTTTGGCTTCATTTCTTGAAAGACTAGTAAAAGCAAGCATGAAAGCTACAGAAGTTGGTCCCGTAAAATTTGTGGGTGCCACAGTGCGTTGGAGTGTTTGGGGATTTGCATTTATTGCAGTCCTTAACCAACTGGGTATAGCTTCTGCATTGGTACAAGTTCTATTTATGGGATTTGTTGCCATGTTGGCACTTGCTGGAGGTCTGGCTTTTGGACTTGGCGGACAGGGAGTTGCAAAAGAAGTTTGGGAAGCTGTGAGAGATGATGTAAAAGGTAAGTAAAACAAACAATACTAATTTGAAATCTAAAAATCCTTCGTACGCGAGGGATTTTTAGATTTTAAGAAAAACTGTTGAGCCACTACATTGAGCTTGAAATTCGCCTAAGTGTATGAGATGCTAAAAATAAACATGATTGAAAGTATAACTTTTTTCAAAAAAAATAGAAAAGATAAAAAAGACAAACATCCACCTAATCCTGAAGGTGATTTAACCAGTGAGCAGAAAGGGGCTAGGGATATTATCGTATTTTATCTCCACAATGGAGACATGGACAATGCTCTAAAAACTAAAGAGAAGTTTAACCTCCCGGATGAAATAGTCCACGAAGTTGTAAAAAATAGAATTATATCCCTTCTCCGCGATGGATATATAAATGAAGCTCTAAAAATCAAAGAGGCGTTTAACCCCCCAGACGAGATGTTGTCTTCTCCTGAAGTTTACGAAGCAGCCAAAGATGGAATTATATACTTTCTCAGGAGAGAAAACATAGACGACGCCCTCAGAGTTAAAGAGAAGTTTAACCTCCCAGATGAAATAGTCCACGAAGCGACTAAAAATGCAATTATATACCTTCTCCTTAACGGAGGCCTAGATATCGTTCCAGAAATCAAAGAGGCGTTTAACTTCCCAGACGAGATGTTGTCTTCTCCCGAAGTTTACGCAAGGGTCAAAGATGAAATTATATCCCTTCTCCGCGTGGGGTACATAGACATCGTTTCAAAAATCAAAGAAGCGCTTAATTTCTCAGACGAAATGTTGTCTTCTCCTGAAGTTTACGAAGCAGCCAAAGATGGAATTATGCACTCTCTCCGCAACGGGTACACAGACATTGCTTTAAAAATCAAAGAAGCGTTTAATCTCTCAGACAAAATGTTTTACTCGCCCGAGATTAAAGAAGCGTTTCTGATGGGGTTTATGTTTTGCCTAGCAAGAAAAAATGACGTTGAAAAAATTTTTGAAATTAAGGAAAAATTTGGTATTTCCGATGAGGCGCTTTTTCCACCCACGCATAGAAGGGTAGTGATAAAACAGTTATTACAAAGACAAGCTTATCAGCAACTTCGTAAAATTACGGAGATACTGGGGATAACGGATGGAGAGATACAGGGAATAGACGCGGAGTTATTAAAACTTGATGTAAGCGCGAAAGACCCATATGCAGAGCACGAATGGCTTTTTAACGGGGAAAAGATAAAGAGGTCTGTTTTATTAGCCAAGGTATTAAATGGAGAGTTGGGTATTGAGCAAGTTGTTTTGGATTTTGAAATTGCTGAAAGCGATTTGCCTCGTATCAAAGAAGCATTAAGAATGATCAAAGAGGTTGTATACAGAAAATACTCTGTTTTTGAAAGAGAAATAACAAACTCCCCGCATATATCAGAAATAGAAAAACATTCTCTATTGAGCGCAGGCAATGGCCGTAGGACCGCTCTATTAAATACCCTTTTTGAATTAACTTCTCGATTATTTATTCAAACTGGGGAGTTCCGTGATTTTAGTACCAATTTGTCTGAGAATAATTTTGCAAATATGCTTAATACTACCGAATCATGGTTCTCGGATATTATCAAGCGTGGGATAGAAGCGTTTTTAAAAGTTTACGAAATTGATATCCCTTTGTACGATCGGCTATATGATGAATTTGATTTAGCTAGAGGAATGGGAAGTCACCCGATGGAGGTATATTTAGGTAGGGACGGGATTTATGCTTGGCTTGGCAGGAGAGTGCAAGATATTGCCCGAAGGAGAAGAATGGGTCCGCAAGCAAGAAAAAGGATAAAAGAAAGCGGTAAAGTGCTTGAGATAAAGCCACGATATTTAGTTTATCCTCGTTATATGAGAGATCGTCTTGGTTACATTGCCAAGAGAGATTATCTAGCGCAAGAGAGAATTACTCCTGACCAAGATCCATTTTTCTTTGATACCGGATATACAGGTACTATCCCAGAGGATATTATGAAGGTTATGGGATTTACCAGCGAAGAAATAGAAAGAAGGATTAAATTATTGTCAGCGACAAAAGAGAGTAGGCGAATAAGGGGAATAGGGGATAGCGCGAGAAAAGATATAGTGGAGTATATAGAAGGAAATGCCCAAAGCGAGAACAGCGCGGAAGGATTAATCATAGATCCAGGCACGGGTAAAATAAAGCACATAGCCCAACCCGCTAGTCCAAAAGATCAATTTACATTTCAAATGGTACGCCAAGCTATAGTTAGGCATTACTGGTTTGAAGAGATGAATAAGTAAATTTTGTTTGTCTGTGAAGTTTATTTTAGAGATTATATCGGCTTAATAATACAATATACTTTTTGTATATTACTAACGCGAGTAACTCACAAGTAATCCACACTTGACAAGTTGTATGTATTTGGAATAAAATGAGTAACATGCGAAATAGTGAATTTTTAAGAAATAAAACAAGCGGAATCTAGCCAGCCATTTTTTTATGCGCTGATATGAAATCGCTTGGTAAGCGATTTTTTTTGTTCATTCCTCACTGCGTTCGGTGCAAGATAGTGCGTAGTTTGTATTTGGTAGTTCGTAGAATATTTAGTTTGCTTAAGATAGTTTTTCTACTGACTACCCACTACTCACTACCAACTAGCTTCGAGCGTAGTGAGGAGAGAAAAAAATTGCACTTTAACAATTGAATAATGTTATCTACAAAATAAGAACATTTTGTAATTCCGCGGTTTTGTCCGAAGGTATAACCATAGTGGTATGGATTTACCTTTGGATTTATCAACAATATTAAAACTCAAGGGCATATGGAGGATGCCTTGACACCAAAAGGGGAAGAAGGACGTGGTGTAGCTGCGAAAAGCCTCGGGTAGGTGCGTAGCAACCTTTGATCCGGGGATATCCGAATGAGGAAACTCGATGCGGCAAAACCGCATCACCCTGTCGTAAGACATGGACCGTACCCGCTGAAGTGAAACATCTTAGTAAGCGGAGGAAAAATATACCGTAAATATAGTGTGCTTTGCACATTGTACGTCGTTGATTGCAAATAGCTTGTCATTTTTATGATTTGCTATATTTGCGATATGCGATTTGCTGTGCATAGCACACTGGTATTCCCTTAGTAGCGGCGAGCGAAAAGGGATTAGGACCCCTTAGGGGGTCCGTAGCCCAAAATCTGCGAATTGTTTACAATACGCAGGTGGTAGTAGGACTATTTTTTCGCGAGCGAAATTTTAGAAAAATAACTCTGGAAAGTGTAACCAAAGAGGGTAAAAGTCCCGTATTTAAAAAAATTGAACTCGTTAAATAGTATCCTGAGTAACTCGAGACACGACCACCTCGAGTGAATCATCCCGAACTATCGGGAAAGGCTAAATACTTTTGGTGATCGATAGTGAACTAGTACCGTGAGGGAAAGGTGAAAAGCAGCCCGGTTAGGGCGGTGAAATAGAACCTGAAACCATATGCCTACAAGGAACAGGAGCCCCTCACTTGGTTTTATGAATTATTTAATTATAGTTTTTTTTAAAGCTAAAATTATTTGTTCGTAGATCCAAGTGAGGGGTGACTGTGTGCCTTTTGTAGAATGATCCAACGAGTTATTTTATACTGCAAACTAAGTCCTGATAAGGATGTAGTTACAGGGAAACCGAGTGTTAATAGCGCGAACATGAGTTTTTTTGATAGGAAAAATCCTATCAAAAAAATTCAAATGTAGTATGAAATAGACCCGAAGCCAGGCGATCTACCCATGACCAGGGTGAACCCCGAGTAATATCGGGGGGAGGCCCGAACCCACTTCCGTTGCAATAGAAGGGGATGAGTCGTGGGTCGCAGTAAAAAGCTAATCGAGCCTGGTAATAGCTGGTTCTCTCCGAAATAGCTTTAGGGCTAGCTTTCGGTTATAGATTTATGAAGGTAGAGCACTAATTGGTCTATCAAGGCTTATGCTGAGATTGATCAGATAAACTCCGAATTTCATAAATTGTTTCCGAAAAGTTAGAATATGGGGGCTAAGCTTCATATTCAAAAGGGAAACAGCCCAAATCGCAGTCTAAGGTCCCCAAATGCAAGCTCAGTGGGAAAGGATGTGAAATTTCTTGAACAGCTAGGAGGTTGGCTTAGAAGCAGCCATCCTTTAAAAAGTGCGTAACAGCTTACTAGTCGAGAGATTTTGTGCCTAAAATTTAACGGGGCTTAAGCTTGCTACCGAAGACGCGGATGCCACCGCATCTCATTTTGTTTGATATGAAATTTAAAATTTCTAATTTTCAATTTAAAAATTGTTTAAAAATTTTTTCATATCGAGCACAGCGAGATGTGGTGGCGTGGTAGGAGAGCATTTCTATTGCGCTGAAGTTGCATCGTAAGGTGTGATGGAGCGATAGGAAGAGAGAATGTTGGAATGAGTAACCACAAGTAGGATGAGAGATCCTACCGCCAAAAGCCTAAGGTTTCCTTGGCAATGACAATCAGCCAAGGGTTAGGCGGGCCTAACCCTGACTCCGAAAGGTGGCAGGGGATGGACAGCCGGTTAATATTCCGGCCCTTCCTATTTACATGATGGAGTGACGGAGACTAATAAGGAGAGCATATTATTGGATTTGTGTTTCTATTCTGGAGAGGTTCTTGGGAGAAATGCCCAAGAGGCTTAATTGCAACTTCAATTGAATGGAAAAAGTTTCGCTACGGCGAAGCTATTCTCCCCAGCAGTCTTCCGAGAAAAACTTCTAAAGTTAATAAATAGGAACCCGTACTGCAAACCGACACAGGTGGGCAAGTAGAGTATACTAAGGCGAACGAGTGAATCTTCGTCAAGGAACTCGGCAAATTAGCTAGGCGTAAGTTCGCAATATGCCTTCCCCGATTAAAACCGGGGCGCAGCTAAAGTTTTCCTAGCGACTGTTTATCAAAAACACAGGTCCCTGCGAACTCGTAAGAGTATGTATAGGGGCTGACGCCTGACCAATGCTGGAAGGTTAAGAGTCGTTTGTTGTTCGATTTATCGTGCAGCTTGTGACTTAAGCCCCAGTGAATGTCGGCCGTAACTATAACGGTCCTAAGGTAGCGAAATTCCTTGTCTGGTAACTTCAGACCCGCACGAATGGCGTAACGACTGGGAAACTGTCTCGACGAAGAGCTCGGTGAAAATGCAATGAGGGTAAAGATGCCCTCTACCCGCGGAAAGACGGAAAGACCCCGGGAGCTTTACTATAGCTTTCTATTGTTTTGGCGTTTTAGATGCGTAGCGTAGTGGGGAGACTTTGAAGTTCCGCTTTTGGGCGGAATGGAGTCATCAATGAAACACCCATCTTTTGAAATGCCATAACTAACCTCGATTTAATAAATCGAGAGACAGTGGATGGTAGGTAGTTTAAGTGGGGCGCTTGCCTCCTAAACAGTAACGGAGGCGTTTATTAAGGTCAGCTAGCTACGGATGGAAATCGTGGCGGTCGTGCAAAGGCATAAGCTGGCTTAACTGCAAGGCATATTTGCCGCGCAGATGCGAAAGCAGAACTTAGTGAACCGACCTTCTTTTATAGAAGAGCGGAAGATCATCAGATAAAAGCTACCCCGGGGATAACAGGCTGGTCGCCTCCAAGAGTCCACATCGACGAGGCGGTTCGGCACCTTTATTAAACATATTGGGGTGCTACAACAGTAATGTTGTACCTGTTTTTCAAGAAAAGCATACTTGAAGAAAAATAAAAATTCGGCTTATAACGGTGAACTCCGTATATAGACACTATCGAAAGGTAGAATGCATATACGGACAATATCGTGGGAAGTTCGACCTAAAGTGTCGAACCCCTTAGAGACTGACCCGAAAGGGAAGGTTCTTCGAAAAAATTCGAAGGACAACACGCCGACTCCTATTACAAAAAGCGAGACTATGGCCAAGAACACCTAATGTCCGCAATAGGATGAAGATATAGTCCGAACCTCTTGGTAACAAGAGAAAAATCGACAGCGATGTCGGCTCATCGTATCCTGGGGCTGGAGCAGGTCCCAAGGGTTTGGCTGTTCGCCAATTAAAACGGTACGCGAGCTGGGTTCAAACCGTCGTGAGACAGGTTGGTCCCTATCTTCCGTGGGCGTTGAATCTTGAGGTGGGTCGCTCCTAGTACGAGAGGACCGGAGTGAACGAACCTCTGGTGTACCAGTTGTCGTGCCAACGGCATAGCTGGGTAGCTAAGTTCGGAAGGGATAAGTGCTGAAAGCATATAAGCACGAAGCCTGCACCAAGATTAGGATTCTTAGATTCCCGCTAGACTAGCGGGTTGATAGGCTACAGGTATAAGCTCCGTAAGGAGTTAAGCCGAGTAGTACTAATAAATCATTTTTAAGTTGTTGTTTTTAAAACAGCGGAATTACATAATGTTCTTAAATGTAGAATAAAATTCTTATTAAAAAACAAGTATAAGGCATTTACACTGAAAGTGCTCCACCCGTTCCCATTCCGAACACGGAAGTGAAATCTTTCAAGGCCGATGGTACTAGCTTTGCGCTGGGAGAGTAGGTAGATGCCCTATATTTGTTTTTTTAATAATTTTAACCATACGCTATTTAATGCTTGGCGCCTAGAATCTAGTTTGATTTTTTGTTAATATTATTTTAATGAATTCAAAGTGGGTTAGGGGTATATTTAGAAACAATGATTGGTTGTTATTTTTTACAGCCATAACATTAACTGTCATAGGGTTGGTTTCTTTATACAGCACAACACAGTACAGCTACACTAATTTTTTTAATAAACAACTAGTGTGGTTGGCTTTAGGTATTGTGCTTTTTTTTATATTTAGCTCGATAGATTACAGATTTTTTAAAGTCCATTTTTCTCCTATTATAGCGCTTTATCTTTTAGAACTTCTGGGACTAATTGCAGTTTTTTTATTTGGTAACTCTGTCCGTGGCGCGCAAAGTTGGATATCGTTGGGTCCCATTAACATAGAACCGGTGGAGCCCTTAAAAGTAATATTGATTTTAATATTTGCGAAATACTTTTTTGGAAGGCATGTTGAGATATATAGAATAAAACATATAATAGTATCTGGTATTTATGTTTTTTTACCGTCTGTTTTAGTTTTATTACAGCCTGATATTGGGTCGTTTTTAATACTTGTGGTTATTTGGCTGGGAATAACGGTTGTAAGTGGTATAAAACTAAAACACATATTAGCCCTTGTGCTTATAGGGTGTGTATTGTCTGTACTCGCTTGGAGTTTTTTGTTGCTGGGTTACCAAAAGGCTAGAATTCTAACCTTTTTAAATCCTTACCTTGATCCTTATGGTGCAGGTTACAATTCTATACAGTCTTCGGTGGCTGTGGGATCAGGGGGTTTTTGGGGCAAGGGATTGGGCAACGGAACACAAAGCCAGTTGGGTTTTTTACCCGAGGCGCATACAGATTTTATTTTTTCTTCCATTACCGAAGAGTTCGGCATAGTTATTGCGGTTGTTGTATTAATTTTGTTTGGCTTGCTATTTTACAGAATGATGCGCATAACTCAAAAAGCTTCTGATAACTTTGCAAGGCTCGCGGCTGTTGGTATAAGCATAATGATAATTTTTCAAGCATTGTTTAATATATCCATGGCGATAGGCTTAATGCCGATTACCGGATTGACTTTGCCGTTTGTAAGTTATGGAGGCAGTAGTCTTTTAACTGTGTTTTTATCTATTGGTATATTAAATAGTATATACAAAAATTCAACGGAGAGTATTTCTATAGGAGCTAAGGATTTGATTAGAGACGGCGACAGTGTCGGGTAGAGCGTTTTTTTATCCTTTGCATAAGTTAATAAAAATGTGTGCTAAAATAAGCGTATTAGTATTTTGTATTAGTTTTGGGTATTTATTGTCCAATGGTCTTGGTGTAGCGACCGCACGCACGGAATTGCATAGCAAAGCTACAGAGTAACTGCGTTTTAGTGTCAAATATAAAAAAACTATGATAGAAAATCCTTTTAAAGAAATTCAAGTTGGAACAACTAAAGACATACCTTCGGATGTTAAAACTGAACAGATAGAGTTGACCCTAGAGCAGCAATCAGTCAGGGGGGATATTATGTTTTGGATTGCGCAAGGGCGCATAGACCGCGTCCTTGAAATTAAGAAGAAATTTAATCTTCCTGACGAGGTATTTCAGGAAATGGCCGCGGGGGGTATTGAATCTTTGATTAGGAACAAGCAAATAGACACCGCTCTAAAAATAAAAAGGAGTCTTAAAATGTCTGATGAAGTATTTCAGGAAGCGGCCAAAAAGGGGATTGTGTATCAGGTCAAGATTGGAGGCATAGATACCGCTCTCAAAATGAAAAGGAAGCTCAAAATGTCTGAAGGTGCATTTCAGGGAGCAGTTAAGGAGGGGATCGTGCCATGGCTTAAGAATGGAGACGTAGACACCGTTCTTAAGATGAAAAGGAAGCTCAAGATGTCTGACGAGGCATTTCAAGAAGCAGCTAAGGAGGGGATTAAATATTTGCTTAACGGTGGGAATATAGATGCTGCACTTAAAATCAAAGAGAAGTTCAAGATAGCTGATGAGTTCTTTTTCCTGCCAGAAGTCCAAGAAGCAGCTAGGGAGGGGATTAAACATTTGCTTAACGGTGGGAATATAGATGCTGCACTCAAAATAAAAGAGAGGCTCAATGTATCTGATATAGATATATTTGATGAATTAGAGAGTGTAAAAAAAAGCAACCTTGAGAAGGGTAATCCATACGAGAATCATGAGTGGCTTATGGGTGTTGACAAAGCAAGGGAGTCTTCAGCCCTAAGCTCTCTTTTATGCAGGAGGGAGGAGGATATAAGGACAGCGATGGGGATAACAAATACCCAAGAGGAGGGCGAAATATCGGATGAGCAGATAGCAGTTCTAACAGAGAGAATTAAAAGAATTCAGGAGATCATCCAAGAAGAGTGGGTGAGGTTTGCTGAAGACATAGCGCAATCTATCCATATTGCAGAGCTTGAAAAAAGAGTTCTCGTCCCAAACGACACAAGAACTGGGCCTACATTGTGGAGGGCTATAAACGGTCTGGTGTCTCGATTTATTGTATTGGAATATGCGGGAGTCAAGGGGCTTATAAATAACTTGCGTGAACAGGAATTAATAGAGGTCATAAGAGACGGAATGAATGCTTTTTTGAAAGTATATGAAATGGACATTCCTCTTTACGATAAGTTATATGAAGAGTTTGATGATGCTAGGGTAGGACAAAACAGGCCGATGGAAGTCTATCTGGGCAGAGATGGAGTCTATGCATGGACTGGCAGAAAAATTCAAGATATTGCCCGTTGGCACAGAATGGATCCGAAGGTCAAGGAAAGAATCAGGGCAGAGGGTAATATTTTAGAGATACGACCAAAATATATCGTATACCCTCGGTATATTAAGAATAACGTTCCCTATATAGTGAAAAGAGCTTATCTGGAGCAGGAGCAGATCTCAATAGATCAAAATCCTATGTTTTTTGATACAGGATATACAGGATCCATACCCGAGGATATTATGAAAGTTATGGGTTTTAAACCCAAAGAAATAGAGAGTAGGATAAGGTTACTCTCGACAGACACAGCGGACAGGAGAGTTAGGGGTGTTCCAAAAAATATGAGAACGGGAATTCTTGAATATATTGAGAATAACGCTAAGGGAGAACACGGCGCAGAGGGTCTATGGTTGAATCCTAAGACTGGCAAGATAGAACACATAGCAGAACCAACTAGACCAAAAGAGCAGTTCAGGTACCAGATGGTCAGACAAGCCCTAATGAGGCACTACTGGTTTGTGGAAAACAATCGATAAGTTTAGGTTGCTTAATAACTTTTTCTAATTTTAATTTTGAGCCCAAGCACTTTGTAAAAGATAAGCGAGTTTACCGCCCCCTTGACATATTTTTTGTACTTATATATAATGACAAAGAACACCAACTAATTTTTGAATATCTAACTTGTTGGGCTTGGTTAAGTAACAACTGAATATTTTATTTAGACTCCACTACAGAATGGAGTTGTTTAATTTGCTTTCAATATTGGTCCCAGAACTTTATTAATTATGTAAAACATAAACTATGTTACCTGTAAAAGTTTTTTCTAATCATACATATAAAGAAGCAGATTTGCCGAATTTGCTAAGCATACAAAAGGATTCTTATAGGTGGTTTTGGGATAAAGGACTTAGAACTCTATTTGATGAGATTTCTCCGGTAAAGGACTTTAGTGGAAAAGATCTTGAGTTGTATTTTGGTGACTACAGATTAGAAGATCCAAAGTACACAGAAGTTACAGCAAGGCGGCAGAATGCTTCTTACGAGGCCGCTTTAAGGGTTGCTGTTAAATTGCATAATAAAAAATCTGGAGAGGTAAAAGAACAAGAAGTTTACTTGGGCGATTTTCCGATTATGACATCTAGGGGTACTTTTATAGTAAATGGTGTTGAAAGAGTGCTTATTTCTCAATTAATACGATCTCCGGGGGTTGTTTTTGTATCCTACATGGTTAGAGGAGTAGAGCTATTTGGATCCAAAGTAATTCCTAACCGAGGTGCTTGGCTTGAATTTGATGTTGACCATTCAGGTGTCATATACGTGAAGGTGGATAGAAAAAGGAAAATTACCGCAACAACCATGCTTAGATTGTTTGGAATGACCGACTTAGATATTAAAAAAGCTTTTAAAAAAGTAGACAGCAATACGGATATTAAATATATTGAACGGACACTAAAACAGGATCCCTCAAAAACAGCGGAGGATGCATATTTGGAGATATATAAAAGAGTGAGGCCTGGAGACTTGGCTACACCAGATAACGCCAAGAGTTTAATAGATAATATGTTTTTTAACTTTGATAGATACGATTTATCAAATGTGGGAAGATGGAAATCCAACCAAAGGCTTGCTGAGACTTGGGAAATTCTTGGGATAAAGACACCAAAAGCGTCTAATACGGAATATTCTACTGATGAAAGAACTCTAAAAAAAGAGGATATTCTAGGTGTTATGGCTGAAATAATAAGAATGAATAATAACCCCGACGCCAAGGCAGACGACATAGATCACCTTGGAAATAGAAGAATTAGGTCAATAGGTGAACTTTTACAAAATAGATTAAGAGTTGGGTTAACAAGAATGGAAAGAAATACTAAAGATAGAATGTCTACCTTAGACATAAACACAGTAACTCCAATACAGCTTATTAATGCTCGCCCCGTGGCTTCTATAGTCAAAGAATTTTTTACAACCGGACAGCTGTCTCAGTATATGGATGAAACTAATCCCTTAAGCGAGCTGGAACACAAGCGCATTTTGTCAGCTACTGGACCCGGCGGACTTACAAGAGAACGCGCAGGATTTGAAGTGAGGGATGTGCAACCTTCACACTTTGGGAGAATTTGTCCTATTCAAACTCCAGAAGGTCCAAATGTTGGTATAGTAACGCGACTTGCCACTTATGCTCGTATAAACGATTTGGGGTTTTTGGAAACCCCATATTTTGTGGTAGAAAATGGACAAGTTACAGGAAAAATAGAACACCTAAATGCGCTTCAAGAAGAAAGATCTGTCATAGCGTCTTCCGCTACAAGGGTGGATAAAAGTAAAAAAATCGTCGATAGGCAGGTTCAAGCAAGAATTCGCGGGGTGCCTACCTTTGTAGACAGAAAAGAAGCAAAATATCTAGATGTATCTCCAAGACAGTCAATATCTGTTGCTACAGCCCTAATTCCATTTTTGGAACACGATGACGCAAACCGTGCAATGATGGGATCTAATATGCAAAGACAAGCTGTTCCTTGCATAAGGCCAGAGGCTCCTTTGGTTGGCACAGGGCTTGAAGAGAAAGTGGCTCGCGATTCCGGACTTGTGTTAATAGCAGAAAAAGATGGAGTAGTTGAAGAGTCAGACGGATATCATGTATCAGTACGTTATAAAGGCGCAGGTTCAAGTAAAAAAGGAAAAACAGTATATAATTTAAATAACTTTGTACACTCAAACCAATATACTGTAATACATCAAACCCCAAGAGTTAGGCCGGGAGATAAAATAAAACAAGGCGATATCTTAGCAGATACTTCTTCGGTTAAGGATGGCGTTTTGTCTTTGGGTAAAAATATACTTGTGGCATTTATGCCATGGAGAGGAGGCAATTTTGAAGACGCAGTATTAATAAACGAAAAACTTGTTAAGGAAGACATTCTTTCTTCGGTACATCTAGAAGACTTTTCCATGGATATTAGAGAAACCAAACTCGGCCCTGAAGTTAATACCCCAGATATTCCTAATGTTGGGCAGGAAAAACTAAAGGACTTGGATGAGGAAGGTATTATACGAATAGGAGCAGAGGTGGACGAAAACGATATTTTAGTAGGAAAAATTACGCCAAAGGGTGAAGCAGATTTAACTAGTGAGGAGCGTTTGTTGAGAGCTATCTTTGGAGAAAAGGCTAGAGATGTTAAAGATACATCTCTCCGAGTGCCCCATGGAAAAAGAGGAAGAGTGGTTGGTGTTACAATTTTTTCACGCGAAGACGGTGATTCAAATTTACCCACGGGAGTTATAAAAAGAATACAAATAGACATTGCTCAATTAAGGAAGATTGAAGCAGGGGACAAGATTGCGGGTCGTCATGGAAATAAAGGAGTGATATCGAGAGTATTACCGCAGGAAGATATGCCATTTATGCCGGACGGAACACCTGTGGACATTATACTCAATCCTTTGGGAGTGCCATCTCGTATGAATATAGGTCAAATTTTGGAGACCCATTTAGGCTTTGCTGCAAAGACATTAGGGTACAGAGCAGTGACACCAGCTTTCTCTGGCGCGACGGAGCAGGATATTAAAGAAGAGTTGAAAAAAGCAGGATTGCCACAAGACGGTAAAATACTACTTAGAGACGGACGTACGGGTGAATCTTTTGCACAGCCAGTAACCGTAGGATATATGTACATGTTAAAACTGGTTCATATGGTTGAAGATAAAATTCACATGCGTTCTATAGGTCCTTACTCATTAATAACGCAACAGCCACTGGGAGGCAAGAGCCAGTTTGGAGGTCAGCGTTTTGGAGAAATGGAAGTGTGGGCTCTTGAGGGTTATGGCGCAGCACACAATTTGCAGGAAATTTTAACTATAAAATCCGATGATGTAATGGGTCGTTCTGCGGCTTACGAGTCTATTATAAAAGGCGAGGAAATTAAAAAACCAAACATACCGGAATCATTTAATGTTTTGGTTAATGAATTGAAAGGACTTGGTCTTAATGTCGAGTTAGAGCAAGACGATTCTTAATATTTAATTATGTCCCAACAAACTTCTAGTTTAAAATCTATACAGCTTAAGGTTGCGTCTCCAGAAGATATTTTATCTTGGTCACATGGCGAGGTTACAAAACCGGAGACCATAAATTATCGCACACAAAAACCAGAGAAAGATGGTCTATTTTGTGAAAGGATATTTGGTCCAGAAAAAGATTATGAGTGTTACTGCGGTAAATATCGTAGGGTCAGGTATAAGGGTGTGGTATGTGATAAATGCGGAGTAGAAGTAACACGAAGCAGTGTTAGAAGAGAAAGGATGGGCCATATTAAATTGGCTACTCCGATAGCGCACATATGGTTTTTAAGAGGAGTGCCAAGTAGAATCGGTACCTTGTTAGATATTCCGTTGCAACAACTGGAAAAAGTTGTTTATTACGCTAACTACATAGTTATCAAAGTAAACGAGAATAAAAAACAGGACGCAATTAAACAAATTAAGACAGAATATAATAGAAAGCTGAAAGAAAAAAAAGATGAAAAGGAAAAACAGAGCTTGAAAGTTTTGAAGGACAGAGAGTTAAATAGGTTGAATAATTTAAGCAGATTAACTGTTTTAAATGAGTACGATTATCATCAGATGAGCTTGAAATACGGAGAAATTTTTGAAGCGAGCACTGGAAGCGAACCTGTAAAAAATATTTTAGAGGAATTAGATTTAAGCCAACTAATCAAGAACCTAGGAGAAGAGCTAAACGCCAAAAAGTTATCTAGCATTGTTAAGAAAAAAATCCAACGACGCTTAATTTTAGCTCAGAGAATGCTCGAGGTTGGGATAAGGCCAGAATGGATGTTTTTGACATATTTGCCCATAATTCCACCGGAATTGCGCCCAATGGTACAGTTGGATGGTGGTAGGTATGCTTCAAGTGATTTGAACGATTTATACAGAAGAGTTATAAATAGAAACAATCGATTAAAAAGACTTATAGAACTAAATGCGCCAGAAGTTATAGTTAGAAATGAGAGAAGAATGTTGCAGGAAGCAGTGGATGCTTTGTTGGACAACTCTTCTCGTACTGGTAAAACAGTTGTTACAGCTACTAGCGGAGGGAGGAGAGCGCTTAAATCTTTGGCAGATATGCTTAAAGGAAAACAGGGTCGTTTTCGCCAGAACTTGCTAGGAAAGAGAGTAGATTATTCTGGAAGATCTGTGATTGTTGTTGGTCCAACATTGAGTTTGCATCAATGTGGTTTGCCTAAAAAAATGGCGCTTGAGTTATTCAGGCCATTTGTTATCCACCAGGTAATAGAACGAGAGCTTACATATAATGTGCGAGCCGCAAACCACTTGATTGATGAAGCATCACCGGAAATTTGGGCTATACTGGAGGAGGTTATTAAGGGAAGGTATGTTCTTTTAAATAGAGCACCAACCCTGCATCGTTTGGGAATACAAGCATTTCAACCAATACTTATAGAAGGGAACGCCATACAGTTACATCCGCTTGTTTGTACTGCATACAATGCAGACTTTGACGGTGACCAAATGGCCGTTCACTTGCCGTTATCTAAAGAAGCGCAAGAAGAGGCCGGAATGTTGATGCTTTCTTCTAAAAATTTGAGTAAACCGGCTACGGGAGCTCCAATCGTCAATCCAGCCAAAGATATGGTTCTTGGGTGTTTTTGGATGAGTAAGATTAAAGAAGGATTAGACGGAGAGGGTAAAGTATTTTCTTCTCTTAGTGATGCACGCTTAGCCTATGATATGGGTCTTATAAATATAAAAGCAAAAATTAAAGTAAGAAAAGATCGGGATAGTTTGAAATTTAAAAGAATATCTGTAGATAAGTCAGATAAGTCTGTCGCCAAGGATAAAGACGATAGTAATTTTATAGAAACTTGTGCAGGTCGTATTATATTTAACTCAATTCTCCCCGACGACTTCCCCTTTGTTAACGAAGAGTTAAGCTCGAAGGTCTTGAAGGATGTAACTTATAGGTTGTATCAATCTTGGAGCCCGCAAGATACAGTTGGAGTATTGGATAGTATCAAAGAAATTGGATTTCATTATTCTACAATTTCCGGAACCACCTGGAGTATGGATGATCTTCAGGTTCCAGATGAAAAACCGCAAATTCTAAAAGAAGCACATAAAAAAATTGATGAAATTCAGTCGCAGTTTGATGATGGTTTGTTAAGTACGCAAGAACGAAGAAATAAAATTATAGAAGTTTGGGCGCAAACCAAACATGAAATAGAAAAATTAATTCCTAAATATCTAGATCCTCATGGTCCTGTGGCCATGATTATAACTTCAGGCGCTAGGGGTTCTTGGTCCCAGCCGGTTCAAATGAGTGGTATGAAAGGGTCAGTGGTAAACCCGGCGGGTCAAATTATGGAAATGCCCATAGAAAGTAGTTTTAAAGAAGGATTTACAGCCCTTGAATATTTTATATCTACCCACGGAGCAAGAAAGGGTATGGCAGATACAGCTTTGCGTACGGCACATGCAGGGTATCTTACTCGCAGACTGGTAGATGTGACACAGGACTTAATTATTCGCAGAGAAGCCTGTTCAGACACGAAAGGAATAGTAGTAAAAAGGCAAGATATTAAAGATACTGGGCAAACTTTTGAAGAAAAAGTATACGGACGTACCGCGTTAGCGACAGTTAAGGGTTCAAACGGAAGTACAATAGTTCAAAAGAACGAAATTATAGATCACAAAAAAGCGGAGTTAATAGATGAAGATAAATCCGTAGAAGAAATATCAATATATAGTACGTTATCATGTGTGGACGACACTATTTGTGCTAGATGTTATGGATTAGATTTAGGTAAAAATAAGCTTGTAGAATTGGGTGAGGCAGTGGGAATAGTTGCCGCACAGGCCATAGGAGAACCGGGTACTCAGCTTACTATGCGCACCTTTCACACCGGTGGTGTTGCTGGAACTAGTGACATCACACAGGGGTTACCTCGAGTAGAAGAAATTTTTGAAAGGCGTACGCCAAAAGGAAAGGCTCTTATGTCAGAAGTTGAAGGGAAAATAGAAGATATAAAAGAAACAGACAAAAATAAAATACTAAAAATTCAAGTCCAATCAAAGCTTTCTAGTAAGAAAACAGTAAAAGAGTATAAAGTTCCATTAAATCTTTCCCTTTGGGTTGAGAAAGGGGATTTAGTTGTACCCGGGACTCAACTTACCGAGGGTCATGTGGATTTAGACGAGTTATATAAAAACACAAGCAGAGAAGAAGTGCAGAGATATATAGTTAGAGAGGTTCAAAAAATATATACAGTACATGGAGCAAGTGTAAATGATAAGCATATTGAAATTATAGCAAAACAGATGTTTTCAAGAATTAGGATAAGTGACGCCGGTGATTCAAAATTTAGTTCTGGGGAAATTATTTCTTACATAAACTTTAAAGAAACAAACGAACGCTTAGCCAACGGCAAAAAAGAGTTAGCTAAGGGCAAAAGAATGTTATTAGGTATTACCAAAGTGGCACTTAGTACAGAGAGTTTTCTTTCTGCCGCCTCCTTTCAGGAAACTCAGAGGGTATTAACACGAGCTGCTATAGAGGGTCGTAGAGATGAACTTAGGGGTTTGAAGGAAAATGTTATAATTGGTAAAATGATACCAGCGGGTACTGGTGTCAAAAAATAGAATCCTGCCCTCTTATTTTTCAGTTCTGTATTTTTAATGCCAATTAACTTGGTATATATTTTAATATCGTGGCAAAAAAGAAAAAGAAAAAATTATCCTCAACTTCTCAAGGTAAAAAGTCTGAAGGCAAAAAAGTACACCCCGAAATTACAAAGGGTATATGGGCTATAATAATGGCCTCACTATCAATTCTTAGTGTGTTGAGTTTTTTTGGCAAAGCGGGATCTTTTGGTAGTTTAATTAAGGGCGTCCTTATATTTGTTTCAGGGTGGGGCATGTATATAGCCCCTGTCTTGTTTTTGGTAGTGTCTGTATTGCTTATTTTTTCTTGGGAGAGAAATACCAACAAAGCCATAGTTTTTTCAACACTTTTATTTTTTTCTAGTATTTTGGGTATTTTTGCTTTGACGAGTTCCACACGCGAAGAGGCAATTATTAGGGGAGGTTATTGGGGTCATTTATTTTCTTTGCCACTGAATGGTTTTTTGGGAACAGTAGGAGCGTACGTTGTTTTGTTTGCTCTTGTGGTAATATCTATTATTCTTGGATTTCATCTTAAAATGGGAGAAATACTTTTTAACATCAGGGAAAATAGAAAATTAAAAAAGGGCGCTTTAGAAATTAAGGTTGGGGGTGAAAAAATAAAAGAGAAAATAGAAAAAGTTGAAAAAATTGATAATGAAGGTGGCGCCGTAGCTATAAAAGATTATCAGGATGTACAAAAAGACGAGAGAGCTAAAGTTAATAAAGATAAGGAGAGCAAAAAAGACTTTTTTGTTGCTTCGCTTCAAGATACCAGGTTTAAAGATTTTAAACTGCCAACTCTTGCGCTTTTAGAACAAGAAACTGGAAAGCCAACTAGTGGAGATATAATAGCAAACGCAAATATCATCAAGAGAACTTTGCAGAATTTTGGTATGGATGTAGAAATGGGTGAGGTCAACGTGGGTCCAACAGTAACACAATATACGCTTAAACCAGCGGAAGGCGTAAAACTATCTCGTATTACAGCTCTTAACAACGATTTATCTTTGGCGCTTGCCGCACACCCAATTAGAATTGAGGCTCCGATACCGGGCAAATCTTTTGTTGGAATAGAAATTCCAAATAAATTAAGCAGTCAAGTTCGCCTCGGGTCCCTTTTGGATAATTCTGAATTTATGGAGAACCGTGGTAATCTTGTTTTAGCCCTAGGCAGGGATGTTAAAGGCTCTCCTGTGTATGCAGATCTTTCAAGAATGCCCCACATGCTTGTCGCGGGAGCTACTGGTTCCGGGAAAACAATTGCGTTGAACGCTTTAATTTTAAGTTTACTATTTCGTAATCCTCCGCAACTTTTAAGATTTATTTTAATTGACCCAAAACGTGTTGAATTTCCAGTATATTCGGGAATACCCCATTTACTTGCGCCAATCATAGTAGACAATAACAAAGCGGTTAACGCACTAAAATGGTCAGTTGGTGAAATGGAAAGGAGGTTTGAGGTGTTAAGCCAAGCTCGAGTAAGAGACATTCATGGTTATAATAGCGATAAAAAAGTTATTAAAAATAGTGAACAGCTTCCTTTTATAATTATAATAATAGATGAATTGGCAGATCTTATGAGTTCTAAAGGAAGGGAGGTAGAGGCGTTAATCATTAGGGTTGCCCAAATGGCGCGTGCAGTTGGAATTCACTTGGTGCTTGCAACACAAAGGCCATCTGTGGAGATTATAACAGGTCTTATAAAGGCAAACATAACAGCTCGTATGGCATTCCAAGTTGGTTCACATGTAGATTCTCGCACTATTTTAGACATGGGTGGAGCTGAAAAATTATTGGGTAGCGGAGATATGTTGTTTTTATCTCCGGAAAAGTCCAAGCCTTTTAGAGTTCAAGGAGCTTATATTTCCGAAAAAGAAGTTAAGCGAGTGGCAGAACATTTAAGGTCGCAAAACACCGCAATAGAGGGCGAAAAATTGGAGGACTTAAATAGTAAAAAAACTACAGAAACTATAGATTTTGACAACATGGAAATAGACGCTGACGATGAATTACTCCAAGAAGCAAAAGATTTAATAATTAAACAAGGAAAGGCTTCCGCGTCGTATTTACAAAGAAGATTAAGAATTGGTTATGCTCGTGCCGCTAGACTATTGGACATATTGGAAGATGCGGGCATCGTTGGACCTGCAGATGGAGCAAAACCGAGGGACGTTTATGTTAGCCACGACGAAGATAATGAAGATGAGTATGGAGACATACCATTAGTATAAAATTTAAAACTTGAAACCTGTAATACGTATCATTGATTTAATATGTTCTACGTTATATGTTTCATGCCTTGCCCGTCCGTAGTTTTTAACGAAGGAGGGTTATATGTTATATGAGCTTAGGTGAGCAACTAAAACAAGCAAGAGAAGATGCGGGTTTAAGCATAGAAGATTTGGCAACCGTTACTAAAATTCAAAGTAAGTATTTGAAGCGATTAGAAGTGGAAGAATATGATAAATTGCCGACCCCAGTCTACATAAGAGGTTTTATTCAGAAATGGGCAAGAGTTTGTGGTGTAGATTCAGAAAAGTTGTTATTGCAGTTTTATAGAGAAAATAAACCGCTTATCAATAGATTGGAGGATAGAAACTTATCTTACACTTCCAAAGACAGATTTATTATTACATCTAAGCATTTAATATATTCATTTATAGTTTTAATGTTAATATCCCTAGGTGGATATTTGGCATACCATCAAATATCGTTTCAGGTTACTCCCAAATTACACATATCATCCCCCAAGGATTTTAACAGTGTCAGTGAAGACGGTAGCGTATTGGTAGAAGGCAAAGCAGACAACGCAGAAAAGGTATTTGTAAACGATAGAGAAATAAGTTCGGGGGAAAATGGTTCTTTTGAGTATAACTATGAACTTTCTTCGGGATTAAATACAATAGTTATTAAAGCTCAAGGAAGCACTGGGGTGAAGGTAGAAACCATAAGAAAGATATTGCGCCCCTAAGGGAGCAGGATTCAACAATTCAACATTTGACACATAGCTTTTATCAGTAGTAACATTAATCAATATGACAACAAAAAAGGATAAAAAAGATAAGGTTTCCGTCAGGGATAGCAAAGATAAAATTTTAGCTATAGTAATAAATGAAATTAGACAGAAGTTTGGAGACGGCGCTATTATGCAGATGGATTCTGCACGTAAAATTTCCGTAGATACTATTTCAACAGGTTCTATATCACTTGATATAGCCCTTGGAGTTGGAGGAGTGCCACGCGGTAGAATTATAGAAATATACGGTCCAGAAAGTTCTGGAAAAACAACCCTAGCTCTTCATATAGTATCTAACGCTCAACGTTCTGGTGGCATAGCTGCTTTCGTGGATGCGGAGCATGCGCTGGATCCCGAATACGCTAAAAAAATTGGCGTTAATGTAAAAGATCTGCTTATTTCCCAGCCAGACACAGGAGAGCAGGCGTTAGATATTGTAGAGAGTTTGGTGAGGAGTAACTCGGTGGATGTTATAGTTGTTGATTCTGTTGCAGCCCTTACTCCACGAGCAGAAATTGAAGGCGAGATGGGGGATCAACAGATTGGTCTTCAAGCGCGTCTTATGAGTAAAGCTTTACGCAAGCTTACAGCTGTTGCAAATCAAAGCCATACAGTGATTATTTTTATTAACCAGATGAGAATGAAAATTGGTGTTATGTTTGGAAACCCGGAAACGACCACAGGAGGAAAAGCGCTTAAATTTTATTCATCGGTTAGAATAGAGGTTCGTCAAGCAGCAAAAATAAAAAGCGGCGAAGAGATAATAGGCAACAGGGTTAATGCAAAAATAGTTAAAAATAAAGTAGCGGCGCCATTTCGTAAAGCAGAGTTTGATATTTATTACAACGAAGGCATTAGTTACCTAAGTGATTTAGTAAATACTGGCGCAAAGTACGACATAGTTAAACGTTCTGGTGCTTGGTATCATTTTGGCGATATAAAATTAGGGCAGGGATTGGAGGGTGCAAAGGAATTTTTAAGAGAAAATCCAAAAGTGACTAACGAAATAGAAAAAGGAATTAAAAAAGCCGTGTCGTAAGACACGGCTTTTTTGTTATTGAACAAAATATTATGGACTATTTTTCTACTAGCGTTGTATAAGGTACAATTCCCATTTCCCTTGCTCTTTTTATTGCTTTTGCAACGCGTCTTTGGTGTTTTGCGCAAGTTCCAGTTCGGCGAGGTTTTAGTATTTTAGAATTTTCGTCCATAAAACGACGCAGTAATTCTGCATCTTTCCAGTCAACTTCCGCGCTCTGCCATTTATTTGTACAAATTTGACAATGTCTTATCATAATTTTTTATTCACTAGCGCTCATAAAAAGTAACTAGTAATCAGTAACTCGTAATCAGTAATTTTTGATTTGCCAAAAGCAAATGTTTTTTACTAGTTACCCAGTTACTTGTTACTCGTTACTGTTCGCGAAGCGAACTTAGAATGGTATATCCTTGACATCTATTTCGTCATCTGAATTCGTAGGTGTATCAGCGTCAATAGTTGGGAGTTCTTCTTCGTCGTTAGTAGCTTTTTTTTTGTTGCTATAATTTTCTGACGTATCTTGTGGTGAGCCCACTTGCCCTGTTTGCCCTGCCTGCCCGCCGAAGCCATGCGAAGGCTGGGAGGCATCTCGAAGGGTCGAACCATTTCTTCTTGGTCCCAGTTGCATGTTTTCTCCTACTATTTCTGTTTTATATCGCGTATTTCCATCTTGTCCTTGCCAGCTTCTCGTTTCAATTCTTCCTTCGATTAGCACTAGGGATCCTTTGTTTAGATATTGTTCTGCGATTTCTGCTAGGCGTCTCCAAAGGACTACATTATGAAACTCTGCTTTTTGTTGTTTTTCTCCCGTGGTTTTGTCAGTCCACATTCTATTTGTTGCAACTGAAAAATTAGCTACTTTGTCTCCAGAAGATGTTGTGCGCACTTCAGGGTCTTGCGTTAAATTTCCTACGATAATTGCTTTATTTAGATTCACGTTTTTTCGCTTTGCTCAGTCAAATGTAAAGATAATAATGAAAAGTGTAAAGTGACAAAGAAAAGCTGAAAATTAATTATAACTTAAATTTTGAATTGTTCCGACTTTGTCGAGAATCCTCGCTGAAATCGGGATAATTTTAACTTTTTAATTTTAATTTTTTCATTCCCTTATAGTGTGTCCATTATTTCATCCAGCTGTTTGTCAATATCGTCTAGCGTTACTCTGTCTTTTGTTTCCACTGATTTCTCTGTGCTTATTTTTGTTGGTTCTGATACAGATCCAACCTTGCCACGGATACGTTCTTCAGACTCGCGTTCTATTTTGTCTACAACCGCTCTTGTTATGGTTTTGGTTTTAAATATCTCGGGTGTAGTTTTAGTTAGCATAAATCGCAATATATCTTGTTCCAATTCTTTAATTTCATTTTGTACGTTTTCTATCTTCTCAGGTTCCATCCAAAAATATACAGAGCTGGAGTATGCGCTACGCGATCCCTGCACAGCATGTATTAGTTCTTTTTTGATAAATTTATTGGTTTTTTCAATTTTCCCCTCGTTTTTTTCTATAATAGTTTTTATGGTATTTTCTAAAGTTGAGATATTTTCGTCTATTATAGTTGGACTGAGTATAATGTATAAATCATAAAAAGACCCAGTATTTTTGGTTTGTGTGTTTTGTATTGTTTTTTCAGCTGTTTCTACCATATACTTAAGTATGCTATCATAACTAAGATAAAAATCAAGAGATATTTAACCATGGAATTAAGTAAATCAATTTTTCGAAAAAATGATATCCGCGGTCGCGTTGACAATGGGGAGTTAAGCGAGGAGCTTTATGAATTGTTGGGCAAGGCGTACGGAACTTTTTTATTGGAAAATAAAGTTGCAACAAAAGCTGTCGTCGGAAGAGATAACAGAGAAACATCTGAAAAATTCGCGCAGGCGTTTATAGAAGGGGTTCTATCAACGGGTGTAGACGTTATAGACTTAGGAATTGCATTAAGTCCGATGGTTTATTGGTCGCAATTTAGTTTTGATACCGGAGGCTCTGCGATGGTTACGGCTTCGCATAATTCAAAAGAGTGGAATGGTTTAAAAATATCTTCAGGAGTTGGTGGGGTATTGTCTGGAGAAGATTTATATAAGGTCGTTGAAAGGAGTTCATTTAAACAGGGTATCGGACAGCTAACCCACAATAGTGTAAAAGAGGAATATATTAAGGACTTGGTTTCACGCATTAATATAGAAAAAGAACTGAAAGTCGTGGTTAACACGGGAAATGGCACTGCTGGTTTTATTGTTCCGGATTTAATGCGCGCGGCAGGGGTTGAGGTTGTGGAACACAATACAAAGTCCGATCCAAGCTTTCCCAATTATACCCCAAACCCAAAAGATCCCCAGATGGTGGAAGATACAGGCAAAATGGTTTTGAAAAATAAAGCGAACTTTGGTCTTGCTTTTGATGCTGACGGCGATAGATTAGGTTTGACAGATGAAAATGGAGAGTTTGTTCCGCCAGATTTGTGCTTGATTTTTTTGGCGCGGGATATTTTAAAAAACAAACCAGCTTCATCTATAGTTTGCGATGTTCTGTGTTCGCAGGCAGTTAAGGACGAGGTGGAAGCTTTGGGTGGAGTTTTATATACTTCACCGATCGGATATTTTCCTATAAAACAAAAAATGTTGGAAAGTGACGCCGAACTGGCAGGAGAGATAAGTGGACACATTTATTACAAGTATAATTACTATGGATTTGACGATGCTTGTTTTGCGGCATTAAATTTAATCCAATATTTTTCTAATCAAGAAAAAAGTGTTTCACAGTTGGTCGCAGAGCTTCCAAAATACGAATCGTCGCCGGCTTATTATATAAATGTAGGCGATAGCAACAAAGAGCAAATTGTAAAAAGTATTATTGAAGAATTTAAAAAACAAGGTTTGGAGATTTTAGATATTGATGGCGGTAAGATAATTTTTCCTAAGTATAAGGGTTGGGGGTTAATTAGGCAATCAAACACCTCTCCCTCAATAGTTTTGCGTTTTGAGTCAAAAACCAAAGAAGGGTTAGGAAAAATAGAGGGATTTTTTAGAGAAAAACTTGAAAGGCGGGAAGTAATGGGGGAATGGAGAGCAGGTTAGTAAAGCTGTATTTTAGCTTTACTTTTTTATAAAAATGTGCTAGAGTTTTTTTAGTTGGCTTGAACGGAGGGCCTTGAAAACTAAAAAGAGAAAGCACATATGTTGTTATCCAAACGACGGTAATTATGGACACAGCATGTGCGGAAGAGCCGCTGAAGAATACTTTATGCTCGCTATGGTAAATGTTGGTTTTCAAGAAATAAAGGACACAGTATTTGAAAGAGATGAGACGGGCAAAAAGAAAGCAAAAAAGAAAGCAGAAAATAAAGCAAATATGAGAAAGCAACATAAAAAAATGGACCCCAGTACCTTTAGGCGTACTACACGAGGAGAAGAGGCGCAGAAAAAAGATTTTATAGTTAGATTGCCAGGCAGTTATATAAAAGGATCGCAAGTAGTGTTAATGCCACTTATACCAATTCAACTAACTTTGGCGTGGTATGAAAATGGCTACACTTTAATAGATAAGATAAAAGCATCAGAAGCAGGAAAGATCGCTCTTATCTGGGCAGATGAGCGATTTGGCACAGGAGCTCAAAGACACAGAAACCTTTTTAAACTTTTGAGAGATGCGGCAGAAGGTCAAAAGGAAGCATTGAAGAGTTTTGTAGAGTTACTTAAAGAGAGCTGTCGTAATTATCTTAGAAAACAGAATGGTATTACACATGAAGAAATAGAGTCAGCCCTTGTGTTGATTACTGTATAAAACAAAAACCCGATTATCCTCGGGTTTTTTTAATTTTCCAGAAGCTATAGCAACACTCGGTAAAAAACTCGCATTTTATATCTCACTTTTGCTCACTACGTTCGCTAGCGTTTGCAACGATATAAAATGCGAGTTTTTTACCGAGTGTTGCACTTACTTGTTGAACTTGCGACAACAAAGCTTGCAAAAAAAACACTTTATTGGTATGATATGGGTATAGAATTAAAATTACAAAAATATGGGAAAAGAAGAAATGCCAGTTGTGCCTGGTCCAGAAGAATGGGATCCAAATACTGAACAAAAGCTAATCGATAAACTTTACGACCGAGACATGGATTTTGAAAGCGATGAGCGATCTTTAGAACTCTCACGAGCTTTAGGGTTTCCGTCCGTTGAAGCGGCTAAAATTTATAAAAAAATGGCTAGTCCATTCTATAATATTGAAAATAAAGAATTTTCCAAAGATCCTGTATCCTTTGTTCTGCCCTGGTATAGGGACGAGGCTGGTTGGGATGAGCTGCCTGAAGAAGAAAAGTTAAAAAGAACGAGAGAGTTTATAGAAGAAATGCGCGCAAAAGCTGATGAGATTTTAAGGGCATACGAATAAGGTGCTAGAAAATAATAAAATACATAAATCAAAAATACCCCGTATACGGGGTATTTTTGATTAAACTTGTATAATCACGGGCAACACCATTGGTCGCCTTTGGGTTTTTTGAAATAAAAGTTTGCCAAGCTGGTCTCTTATATTATCTTTTACATAATCCCAGTTTGTTGTACCCGCTGAACTTGCGACATGTTCCACGATTGCTTTTGTTTTTGTGCGTATTTCTGCGAGTAGAGGTTTGTTCTCTCTTAGGTAGACAAACCCGCGGGAAATAATATCTGGATTACCTTTAACCTTTCCAGTATTTGTATTTACTACAGATATTATAACTATCATGCCGTCTTGGCTTAACGCTTGGCGGTCACGCAAAACAATTTGGCCCACGTCTCCAACTCCAAGTCCGTCTACCATTACATAATGCGTGGGCACGGATTCTTTAGTTATGGTTAGTTTTCCGTTATTTAATGTCATTACGCGCCCATTGCCAACCACTGCGATATTACTTTCTGGCATACCCACGCTTTGAGCAATTTCAGAATGAAGTTGAAGCATAAAACGGTGGCCATGTATGGGTATTAAGTGGCGTGGTTTTACTAAATTTATCATTAGTTTTAAGTCTTCTTGTTGAGCATGTCCGGAGGCATGTATATCCATAAGTTTTGAATGGTATATCTTAGCGCCCTGTGTCATTAAAATATCTTTAAGCGCTTGTATGCTTCTTTCATTGCCGGGAATTACAGAAGAGCTAAAAATAACAGAATCTCCCTTGTGCAATTGGACCTGTTTATGTTCGCGATTTGCAATACGCATAAGCACTGCCTCGCCCTCTCCTTGCGCTCCGGTGCAGATAACTATTATTTTACTGTCAGGATGTTCACCTATATCTTTTATGGGTATAATGGTTCCCTTTTTAACTTTTATGTATCCCAATTCGCGCGCTATCTCAAAGTTTGTTTTCATAGAGTATCCGTCTAACGCTATGTATCTATTTTGTCGTTCAGCTATATTTATAAATTCCTGTACTCTGTTGGTTAGGGAACCAAATGTAGCAGCGACTACTCGTCCACCAGCGTTTTTTATAAGTTCTTCTAAATTTTTTTCAACCTCGCTTTCGCTGATTGTGTATCCTTCGTCTTCTGCATTAGTGGAGTCGCTCATTAATACATCCACACCTCTGCTTGCAAGGTCCACAATGCGGGGTATGTCTGCTGGTTCATCGCCTATGGGAGAGTGGTCAAATTTAAAGTCGCCGGTGTGCATTATGTTTCCCGCTGGAGTTTTTATCAAAAGACCTACGCTGTCTGGGATATTGTGATTTACATGAAAAAATTCTATTTCAAAGGGGGGCAATTTTATAACGTCATTTTTATTAAATTCACTTAGGTTTAATTTCCCAGCTTCAGGGTGATCTGATTGTTTTTTTAAAATTAGCGCTTTTGCAAGACGAGTGGCAAATATGGGCGGGTTGCCAATGCGGGGCATTACGTGGGATATGGCGCCAAAGTGGTCTAGATGTCCGTGTGTAATTATTACCCCAACAATATCTTTATCTTTGTTTTCACTTAGATAAGATGTATTTGGAATTATATAATCAATTCCATGCATATCTTCTTCTGGAAACTGAAGCCCCACGTCAACGATAAGAACCTTATTGTTGTATTCAAATAAGGTCATGTTGCGTCCCACTTCTTCAAGACCGCCAAGCGGAATTATTTTTAACTCGTTGGGAGCAGATTGTGTCAGAGTAGTTGTGGCTCCGCTTTCGGTTTGGCCGTTTCTAATGGGTCTTGACTCTCGCCTATGGGCAGGACGGCGTCCGTAAGCTCTGGTAGGTTTAGATTTTTTTCTGTTATCTTGCGGTTTAGGTTTTTGAGGTGTCATATGAAATTAGGTTCTAGGTATTAGGAACTAGGTGCTAATGATTAATTCTGAATGAGAACAAAAATTTTAGTTTAATTGGAATTCTTTAATAAGGATACTTTTTGTGAAATCATCGTTGATTTCTACGAGGGATAGTTTATTTACTGTAGAATTATAGTCAAAATTGAGTTGTTTAACTTCTTTTAGGGCGTCTTCGTATGTATTTTTATCAAAGTTGGTTTTCTGAGGATCTTTTAAGTCATATACCGCAACTTCTTTTATAAATAGACCAATTGCAATATGGGGTATATATTTTATGTCTTTTCTCAAAAATGGTTTTAGCATACCCGAATAAAGCTCATCGTGCAATTTATTTATTTCCGTATTACCTTTTTCTAGGAGTAAAAACATCCAGTGGTCCCAAGCTTTTTCTGTGTCTTTTATGTGTATATCAAAACTTTTCCAATTTTGCAGGATTTTGTTAATGTGGTTAATTAGTTGATCTTTTGTCACGGAACCTGGGACAGGAAAAATTATTGTTATATGAGCATCTATTAAATTAATATACGGATCATATTTTTTTCTGAAGTTATTTATTTGGTTTTTGTCTATATTTGGAAAGTGAACAAGCGAATAGTACATTATTAGTTTCTACTTAAAAATAAGCGTAAAAAATTTTTTAAATTACCGACCACTAGTTATTTTTTACTTGTTACCGCAAACGTAACAAGCCTTTGAATTCTTCAATTAGATTAACTGGTTTTGGGTCTATGCCAGCGTCAATTGCTAGGTAGTAAGATAACCAGTTGGTAAAGAGTACACTATGTATTACTTTATTATACCAATTAACATTACTTACGTCAACTACTTTTACATGGTATCCCTTTTTTTCTATTAATTTCGCGGTTAAGTTCATCTTACGCACAATTCTTTTATCATCGCTTTTGTCTTTAAGCATTATTATCACGAATTGTTCCATGTTCCATGCTTCATGTTCCATGTTCCATGCTTCTAACTCGTTGTGGTTAAGTTCTGGGAAAATATTATAAAATGCATGGCGTTTTGCAGTTTCGTTTGTTTGAATTTTAGCTATATACGCAAGGGCTTTATTTTGAGTTGATGCATAAAATAGGGGAATAGAAGTATTTATTTTTTTTGCTAGTAACTTTGCGTCTTGTTCTATTTTTTTTGCATCTATATTGATGTTTTGTGGCTTTGGAGCTTTTGTTAATTCTACTAGTGCCATGAACTGATAGCCCAAAGCAATACGAGGCTGTATTTCGCTTGGAACTTTAATATACGCAGTTTTATCTTTTTGCGTTAGTTTTTCCAGTTCGCCACCGCTAGCTACTGCCGCTAGCGGTAGATTTTGTTTTTTTGCGGTTTTGTACGCAGAAATTGCTTCCTCTGTATTGCCAGAATAGGACATAACTACAACAAAAGTGTTTTTGGTTATATTTTGGGGAAGTTCGTAATCTCGATGTACCGTTATTTTTTCGCTTGCCATTAAAGATTCTAGTAGCAAACCGGGAAGAGCTGATCCACCCATGCCGCAAATTAAAAGACTGTCCCAAGTGGTTGGAAGCT